>NZ_KV812688.1:0-88067 GCF_001813485.1 Pseudomonas sp. HMSC067G02 | reverse complement strand
GGAGATCAAGGAAGGCCTGATCCCGGTGAACATGTTCTACCTGTCGCAGAACCTCACCGACAACCTGTCCGCCGAAGGCTTCTACCAGATCGAGTGGGACCAGACGGTGGTCGACAACTGCGGCACCTTCTTCTCCCAGCCGGACGTGGTGGCCGATGGCTGCGACCAGAACCTGGCGGTGCTGACCAACAACAAGGCGTCCATCAACCTGCTCAACAACGTGCTCGCCGGGGCTGGCCTGAGCGTTACCCCGTCGCCCTGGGACGAGGGCATCCTGGTCCGCCGCGGGCCGGACCGCGACGCTCGCGACAGCGGCCAGTACGGCTTCGCCCTGCGCTACTTCGCCGACGAACTGAACACCGAGTTCGGCGCCTACTACATGAACTACCACAGCCGCCTGCCGATCTTCAGCGGCCAGGGCGCCTCGGCCAGCACCATGGCGGCGATCAATGACCTCGCCACCCGCCTCGCCGCGATCAACCCGGCACTGGCCGCCCAGGCCGCGGCGGCGGCCACCGCCGGCAACTCCAGCTACTTCATCGAGTACCCGGAAGATATCCGCATGTTCGGCCTGAGCTTCTCCACCACGTTGCCCAACGGCACCGCGTGGAGCGGCGAAGTCAGCTACCGGCCCAACGCGCCGGTGCAGCTGAACACCACCGACATCCTCTTCGCCGGCCTCGACCCGGTGAGCATCGGCGGCAACCGCCCCTACGACAACGCCTCGGTGCTGAACGGCCAGGCCGGGCAGGACCTGCACGGCTATCGGCGCAAGGAGATCACCCAACTGCAGACCACCCTGACGCACTTCTTCGACCAGGTGATGGGCGCCGAGCGCCTGACCCTGGTGGGCGAGATCGGCTGGACCCACGTCGGCGGCCTGGAAAGCACCTCCAAGGCACGCTACGGGCGTGACCCGGTCTTCGGACCGGGGCCGCTGCCGGGGACCATCTCCGGCCTGGCCAGCTGCCAGGCGCTGAACGTCAGCACGCTGGGCACCGCCGAAGCGAACAACGTCAGCCGCTACTGCGAGAACGATGGCTATACCACCTCGGACGCATGGGGTTATCGCGCCCGTGCGATCTGGGACTACAACGACGTGTTCATGGGCGTGAACCTCAAGCCCAGTGTGGCCTGGTCGCACGACGTCGATGGCTATTCGCCCGGCCCCGGCGCCAACTTCGAGGAAGGCCGCAAGGCGGTCAGCCTGGGGGTGGACGCGGAGTACCAGAACACCTACACCGCGAGCCTCTCCTACACCAACTTCTTCGACGGCAAGTACACCACCGTGGACGATCGCGACTTCGTCGCGCTCAGCTTCGGCATGAACTTCTGATGTACGCCGGCCCGGTGCGAACCGGGCCGGCGAGCAGGACTTAACGAGGACGACGAGCGAATGAAAACAACGAAGATTCTTCTGCATACCGGTGTACTGGCCCTGAGCCTGCTGGCCACCCAGGTGATGGCGGCGGTATCCGCCGACGAGGCGGCCAAGCTCGGCACCAGCCTGACTCCGTTGGGGGCGGAGAAGGCCGGCAACGCCGACGGCAGCATCCCCGCCTGGGATGGCGGCCTGGCGACCAACGCCGGCAGCGTCGACAGCCGTGGCTTCCTCGCCAACCCCTATGCCAGCGAGCAACCGCTGTTCACCATCACCGCGCAGAACGTCGACCAGTACAAGGACAAGCTGACTCCCGGCCAACTGGCCATGTTCAAGCGCTACCCGGATACCTACAAGATCCCGGTATACAAGACCCACCGCAGCGCCACCGTCCCGGCGGCGGTGCAGGAGGCGGCCAAGCGCAACGCCACCACCACCAAGCTGGTGGAAGGCGGCAACGGCCTGGAGAACTTCGATACCGCCAACCCGTTCCCGATCCCGCAGAACGGCCTGGAGGTGATCTGGAACCACATCACCCGCTATCGCGGCGGCAGCGTCCGGCGCCTGGTGACCCAGGCCACTCCGCAGGTCAACGGCTCCTACCAGCTGGTCTACTTCCAGGATGCCTTCACCTTCCGTACCAACCTGAAGGACTACAACCCGAACAAGCCGAGCAACGTGCTGTTCTACTTCAAACAGCGGGTCACCGCGCCCTCGCGCCTGGCCGGTAACGTGCTGCTGGTCCACGAGACCCTCAACCAGGTCAAGGAGCCGCGCCTGGCGTGGCTCTACAACGCCGGCCAGCGCCGCGTGCGGCGGGCTCCGCAGGTGTCCTACGACGGTCCCGGCACCGCCGCCGACGGCCTGCGCACCTCGGACAACTTCGACATGTACAACGGTGCGCCGGACCGCTACGACTGGAAGCTGGAAGGCAAGAAGGAAATCTACATTCCCTACAACAGCTACAAGCTCGACGATCCGAAGATCAAGTACAGCGAAATCGTCAAGGCCGGCCACATCAACCAGGACCTGACCCGCTACGAGCTGCACCGCGTCTGGCATGTGGTCGCGACCCTGAAGCCGGGCGAGCGGCACATCTACGCCAAGCGTGACTTCTACATCGACGAGGACACCTGGCAGGCCGCCGAGATCGACCATTACGACGGTCGCGGCACCCTGTGGCGCGTGGCCGAGGCGCATGCCGAGCAGTACTACGACAAGCAGGTGCCCTGGTACGCGGTGGAAACCCTCTACGACCTGCTCTCCGGCCGCTACCTGGCGCTGGGCATGAAGAACGAGGAGAAACAGGCCTACGACTTCAACTACAGCGCTTCGGAAAGCGACTACACTCCGGCGGCGTTGCGCCAGGAAGGGGTACGCTGAGAAACGGCGTTCCTAGCCACGAAGAAACCGGCCTTGTGCCGGTTTCTTCGTTTTCGCGGGTGGCGCTGCCGCTCCGGCC
The DNA here is from genome assembly GCF_001813485.1 of Pseudomonas sp. HMSC067G02. Classification (NCBI taxonomy): domain Bacteria; kingdom Pseudomonadati; phylum Pseudomonadota; class Gammaproteobacteria; order Pseudomonadales; family Pseudomonadaceae; genus Pseudomonas; species Pseudomonas sp. HMSC067G02. The sequence continues at coordinate 85,224 of NZ_KV812688.1, read as the reverse complement.
GTCAATTCATTACAAAGTGTTTTCCCGCCTCGCCCGCGGATTCCGTCGTCGCCATCCTCCCGGCGGGCACCTGTGTGGCCGGGAAACGTTTGCCGCGCCTGGACCGCGCCGGGAAACCGGTCTTTCCTTGGTTATCGAGCTGAAGCGCCGGTGCGCTATTTCGTCCGAGCCGATGGATAGTGCTTCAAATAGCCATCACTTGTGGTTAGTCTCCGGAGCGTTCACGCCCCATACATAAACCAAGAAACCGGGTGATGACTGACTTCTCGCGTACCTTCTCGGGCACTCCATCCGCCGTCCTGCCGACGGCCAACCGCTTTTTCCGCCCCCCGCTGCCGTCGGCCCATGTGGCGCGCCCGCGTCTTTGCCGTCGACTGCGCGACGGACTGGACGGTCGCCTGCTGCTGATCGCTGCGCCCGCCGGATTCGGCAAGAGTTCCCTGGCCATCGAGTTCTGCGAAAGCCTCGACCCGCGCTGGCAGAGCCTCTGGCTGGGACTGAGCAGCCGCGAGAGCGATCCCGGACGTTTCCTCGAACGCCTGCTCGATGGCTTGCGACAGTACCACCCGACCCTGGGCGAAGAGGCCCTTGGCCTGCTGAAGATGCGCCAGCGCCACCAGCCGTTCGCCTTCGAGACCTGGCTCGACGACCTGCTCGACGAACTCGGCCCCTGCCTGGACCCGCAGCGTCCCCTGCTGCTGGTGCTGGACGACTACCACCTGGCCCAGGGCGCGGTGCTCGACCGCTGCCTGCAATTCCTCCTCAACCACCTGCCCGAAGGCCTGGTGCTGCTGGTCACCAGCCGGCAGCGGCCGGACTGGCACCTGGCGCGCCTGCGCCTGTCGCGGCAATTGCTCGAACTCAGCGAACAGGACCTGCGCCTGACCGCCGAGGAGAGCGGGGCGCTGATGGCCGCCAGCGGCCTCGAACTCGACGAGGACGCGCTGGACGCGCTGCTCGAGCGCAGCGAAGGCTGGGTCGCCGGGCTGCGCCTCTGGCTGCTGGCGCGCGGCGATCCAGAGGAGCAGGTCAGTCCCGGGGTACACGGCGCCGACGAGCTGATCCGCGACTACCTGCTGGAGGAGGTGATCGAGCGGCAGCCGTCCGAGGTCCAGGCGTTCCTCGCCCAGACCGCACGCTTCGAGCGCTTCTGCGCCGAACTCTGCGATACCGTGCGCGAGGCCGGCGACAGCGCGGCGATCCTCGACCACCTGCAGCAGCACCAGGTCTTCCTCGTGCCGCTGGACGAAAACGGCCAGTGGTTCCGCTACCACCACCTGTTCTCCGACCTGCTGCTGGCGCGTCCCTTGCCCGACTTCGGTCCGTCCGCCGGCTCCCTGCACCTGCGCGCCTGCGGCTGGTTCAGCCGCCATGGCCTGCTCGACCAGGCGGTGGAGCAGGCGCTGCGCGCCGGCCAGCCGGACGTGGCGGCGAGCCTGGTGCAGAACCTGTCGGAAGAGCAACTGCTGGCGGAGCAGAACATCGCCACCCTGCTGCGCTGGAAGATGGACCTGCCGGGCAGCCTCCTGGCGAGCACGCCGCGCCTGATCCTGCTGTACGGCTGGGCGCTGGCGCTGGCCTGCCAGCTGGATGCCGCGGAAGAGCTGGCTGGCCAACTGGCGCGTTTCCTGCCGGCGCCGGACGAGTCTGCGCAGCGCGACCTGCTGGCCCAGTGGCAGGCCCTGAGCGGGGTGATCGCGCGCGGCCGCGGCGACATCGACAAGGCCGAGGCGCACTGCCGCGAGGCCTTGCAGGACCTCGCCGGGGAGCGCTATGGCACCCGCCTGCAATGCCTGTCGACGCTGAGCAACCTGGCGGTGACCCGTGGCGACTTCTGGCAGGCGCGCAACTACAACCGCGACGCCCTGGAGTTCGCCCAGCGCTACGGCAACCCGCTGTTCGAGGCACTGGTCCATTACGACCGCGCCCGCGTCCTCCAGGCGCGCGGCGAGGTGGCGCGCGCTGAGGAGGAGGTGCGCCAGGGCCTGGAACGCCTCCAGCACCTGCCGGCGCAACGCCGCTACGCGGTGCGCGGGCGGCTCCTGCTGTACCGCGGCTACCTGCGCAGCCTGGCGCTGCAGCCGGACGAAGCGCGCAAGTGGATCAAGCAGGGAATCGAGGAAACCCGCAGTTGCCGGGATGTCAGCCTGGTGATCGGCTATTGCGTCCTGGCCAGCCTGGAAGGGCGCCTGGGCAACTACGCGGCGGCGTTCGCCCGGCTTGGCGACGTCGAGCGGCTGATGCATGCCTGGGATATCCCGCCGATCTACTACCTGGCGGCGATCACCCTGATCAAGTGCGAACTCTGGCTGGCCCAGGGCCAGACCGAACTGGCCGGCGTCTGGCTACAGCGCCTGGGCGGCACCTACGGCGGGCAGGCGGCCACGCCGCCGGAATGCAGTCCGCTGCTGCCGCTGCATGTGGAGTTGCTCCAGGCCGGCCTGGAGCGCCGCGAAGGACGCCCGGAGGAGGCCGCCCGGCGTCTGGATCGGCTGGCCCGCTCGACGCGGGAGAACGGCGCATTGCTGCCGGCTCGCCTGGCCCTCGGCCAACTGGCCGCGCTGCACCTGGAGCAGGGCCGCGAGCGCGAGGCGCTGGCGACCCTGCAACAAGCCATGGAGGGCGCAGTCGGCGGAGCCTTGCTGCCGCTCCACGAATTGCTCGTGCAGCAGCCGGAATGGTTGCGCGAACAGTTGCAGCGCTTCCCTGCCTGTCCCGGCGCCCAGCGCATGCGCGCGCTGTTGCCGGAGCCGCCCGCCGAGCCCGTGGGCAGTGCGGGCGAGGTGCTCAGCGGGCGCGAACTGGCGGTGCTGGAGCTGATCGCCCAGGGGTTGTCCAACCAGGAGATCAGCGAGCGGCTGTTCATCTCGCTGCATACGGTGAAGAGCCACGCCCGCCATATCAACGACAAGCTCGGCGTCGAGCGCCGCACCCAGGCGGTGGCGCGGGCCAAGCACATGGGGTTGTTGCGCTAGGCGCGCCACCCCATGTGCCTGGCGTGCTGGCTCAGGGCTTCCAGCGTCGCAGGAGCAGGGCGTTGCCGACCACGCTGACGCTGGAGAAGGCCATCGCCGCGCCCGCCACCATCGGGTTGAGCAGGCCGAAGGCCGCCAGCGGGATGCCGATCACGTTGTAGATGAAGGCCCAGAACAGGTTCTGGCGGATCTTCGCGTAGGTCCGCCGCGAGATGTCCAGCGCCGCCGGCACCAGGCGCGGGTCGCCGCGCATCAGGGTGATGCCGGCGGCGTGCATGGCCACGTCGGTGCCGCCACCCATGGCGATGCCGACGTCTGCGGCGGCCAGCGCCGGGGCGTCGTTGATGCCGTCGCCGACCATCGCCACCACCCGGCCCCGGCCTTTCAGCTCGGCGACCGTGGCGGCCTTGTCCGCCGGCAGCACTTCCGCGTGTACGTCGTCGATGCCCAGGGCCTTGGCCACCACCGCCGCGCTGCCGCGGTTGTCGCCGGTGATCAGGTGGCTGTGGATATCCCGTTCGCGCAGGGCCTCCACCGCTTCGGCGGCGCCGTCCTTGAGGCTGTCGCCGAAGGCGAACAGGCCGAGCACGCGTTTCTCCGGAGCCAGTTCCAGCAGCCAGGACAGGGTGCGGCCCTCGGCCTCCCAGTCCGCGGCGGCACTCGCCAGCGCGCCGGGCTTGAGTTCCTGCTCGTCGAGCAGGCGGCGGTTGCCTAGGGCCAGCCGGCGACCCTCGACCTCGCCCTGGATGCCGCGACCGCTGAGGGCCTGGCTGGCGTTCACCGGCGGAACCTCCAGGTCGCGCTCGGCGCAGCGCTCGAGCACGGCCTTGGCCAGCGGGTGCTCGCTGCCGCGTTGCAGGGCGCCGGCGAGCCTGAGCAGTTGCTCCTGGTCGTCGCCGCCGAGGTGGATGATCTGCGGTCGCCCGGAGGTCAGGGTGCCGGTCTTGTCGAAGGCCACGCTGGTGACCGCATGGGCGACTTCCAGGGACTCGGCGTCCTTGATCAGGATGCCGTGGCGTGCGGCCACGCCGGTGCCGGCCATGATCGCGGTCGGGGTGGCCAGGCCGAGGGCGCAGGGGCAGGCGATCACCAGCACCGCCACGGCGTTCACCAGGGCCTGCTCCAGGCCGACCCCGGCGACCAGCCAGGCGCCGAGGGTGACCAGTGCGATGAGGATCACCACCGGGACGAAGACCTGGCTGACCTTGTCCACCAGCTTCTGGATCGGCGCCTTGGCGGCCTGGGCGTCTTCCACCAGGCGGATGATCTTCGCCAGCACCGTTTCCCCGCCGAGCGCGGTGGTGCGCAGGAGCAGGCGGCCTTCGCCGTTGATCGCGCCGCCGGTGACCTTGTCGCCGGGAGCCTTGGGCACCGGCAGGCTCTCGCCGGTGATCAGCGCCTCGTCGGCGTGGCTGCTGCCGTCGAGCACCTCGCCGTCCACCGGGAAGCGTTCGCCGGGACGCACCACCACCTCGTCGCCGAGGCGCAACTCGGCGATCGCCACCTCTTCCTCGCGACCGTCGCGCAGGCGCACCGCGCGCTCCGGGCGCAACGCCTCGAGGGCGCGGATGGCGCTGGCGGTCTGGCGCTTGGCGCGGCTTTCCAGGTACTTGCCGAGGAGGATCAGGGCGATCACTACGGTCGAGGCTTCGAAGTAGAGGTGCGGCATGTGGCCGGGCGGGGCGGTCAGCCAGAGGTAGACGCTGAGGCCGTAGCCGGCGCTGGTGCCGAGGGCGACCAGCAGGTCCATGTTGCCGGCACCGGCTTTCACCGCGCGCCAGGCGGAGACATAGAAGCGCGCGCCGATGACGAACTGCACCGGGGTCGCCAGGAGGAACTGCGCCCACGGCGGCAGCATCCAGTGCAGGCCGGCCCATTCCACCAGCATCGGCAGCACCAGCGGCAACGCCAGCAACAGCGCGGCGATCACCCACCAGCGTTCGCGGCGCAGGCGGCGCTCGGCATCGTCCTGGCGTGGTTGCCCCGCGTCGAGCAGGCGGGCCTTGTAGCCGGCCTGTTCCACCGCCTGCAGCAAGGCCTGGCTGTCCACGGCGCCGAGCAGCTCGAGGTGGGCGCGCTCGCTGGCCAGGTTGACGCTGACCTCGCGTACGCCGGGCACCTTCTTCAGCGCCCGCTCGACCCGGCCGACGCAACTGGCGCAGGTCATGCCCTCGATGGACAGTTCCAGGCTGCGCGCCGGAACCTGGTAGCCGGCCTGCTCGACCGCCGCCACCAGGGCCGGCAGGCTGTCCGCCGGGGCCTGTACGCGGGCCTGCTCGCTGGCCAGGTTGACCGAGGCGGCCGCGACCCCGGGCACTTTCTTCAGGGCTCGTTCGACACGGCCGGCGCAGGACGCGCAAGTCATGCCGCTGACCGGCAGATCGAGCTCGGTTAGCGTGGCGCTGTTCATGAGTCCTCCTTGGAATGGACAGAAGTGGCACCGCAGGCGCCCTGGGGGGCGCCGGTGAGATCTGTCGCCAGGTTCAGCCTTGACATCGTGTCAAGGTCAAGCTCCGGATTCATACAGGAAGGCGGCGCAGGGGGCAGTGGCGGCTTTATGTCGCAGGAGCAGGGGGGAGGGGGAATGGCGCTGGAAAACCGTTGCGGCACGGAAAAGCGGAGGGTTTTCACAGGGGTGGGACCGATAACACTAGACCTCGCGAAGGGCTGCGCCAAGGTATTTCGTCGCTTGCGGAAAAAAAACCTGCTGATGACGAAAAGTACTTTTTACCGTCATATTTTTTGCGGTATTTGTGGAACCGTAGACCGCCGAACCCTGCAGCACAGGTGGCGGCCCCGGCCCTCACCTCTGCTGTCAGGCTCTCCCCACCGGAAGAGAGAAGGCGGCTCGCCCCCCGGCGGAGCGCCGACCCGGCATTCCGTCGCCAGGCCCTTAGCAGAAGGTGATCGCGTATGGATGACCACGGACGTTCCCGCCCCACCCAGCCCACCCTGTACGTCCTCGATACCAATGTCCTGATCCACGATCCGAATGCCCTGTTGAACTTCCAGGAACACCGCGTCGCGATCCCGATGACGGTGCTCGAAGAGCTGGACAAGCTGAAGACCGGAAAGCACACCATCGCCGCCGAGTGCCGCCAGGCCATCCGCCTGATCGACCAGGTACTCGGCGAGGCCACGCCCGAGCAGGTCGAGGGAGGGGTACCGATCCAGCGTGGCAAGAACGGCCCCAGCGGCAGCCTGTCGATCCTCATGAGCAAGCGTGCCGAGCCCATCACCTGGCTGCCGGAGCACCTCAACGACAACAAGATCATCAACCAGTTGGTCGAGCTGAAGAGCCGCCACAGCGGCGTGCGCGTGGTGCTGGTGACCAAGGACATCAACATGCGCCTGAAGGCGCGCGCCTGCGGGGTGGACGCGGAGGACTACCACACCGACCAGCTGATCGACGACGTGGCCCTGCTGTCGCGCGGCTACCATTCCCTCGCCGGCTCTTTCTGGGACCGCGTGAGCAAGGTCGAGACCCGCCAGGACCACGGCCGTACCTGGCATCGCGTGCAGCTCACCGACAACCTGCCGGCGGTGCACATCAACGAGTTCATCGTCGACGAACAGGGCTTCGTCGGCTGGATCAAGGGCATCCAGCAGGACGAGCTGACCATCCTCGACCTGCACCAGGAACCGCTCCTGCACCAGGAAGCCTGGGGCCTGCGGCCACGCGACGTGTACCAGTCGCTGGCGCTGTACGCGCTGCTCGACCCGGACATCCACCTGGTCAACCTGTCCGGTGCCGCCGGTTCCGGCAAGACCATCCTGGCGCTCGCCGCGGCCATCGAGCAGACCATGGTCAGCAAGCGCTACCGGCGCATCATCGCCACCCGCAGCGTGCAGGGCCTGGACGAGGACATTGGCTTCCTGCCCGGCACCGAGGCGGAAAAGATGGAGCCCTGGCTCGGCGCCATCACCGACAACCTCGAAGCGCTGCACATGGACGACGAATGCACCCATGGCAGCGTCGACTACATCCTCAGCAAGGTGCCGTTGCAGTTCAAGTCGCTGAACTACATCCGCGGGCGCAGCTTCCAGCAGAGCCTGATCCTCATCGACGAATGCCAGAACCTCACGCCGCACCAGATGAAGACCATCATCACCCGCGCCGGCAGCGGTTCGAAGGTGATCTGCCTGGGCAACCTGGCGCAGATCGACACGCCCTACCTGTCCGCCACCAGCTCCGGCCTGACCTACCTCACCGAACGCTTCAAGGACTTCCCCCACGGCGTGCACGTGACCCTGCAAGGGGTGCCGCGCTCGGTGCTGGCGGAGTACGCCGAGGCGCATATGTAACCACGCGGCGTCGCAGGCGTTGCGCTGCGCCCGGCCTCGAGCCGGGCGCAGCGGCTGGCGTTCACGGATCTGCAACATGTCCTAGACTTCGGGCCCCAGTTCCGGGAGTCCGCCGTATGGCTTTCGCCGCATCCGTGATTCGCACCGTTTCCGGCCTCGAAGTCGAGGTCATGCATGCCTATGCCAGGATCGTCGAGGGCACCGACCCGGAAGCGCTGCACGATCTGCGCGTCGCCGCCAGGCGCCTGCGCAGCCTGTTGAAACCGTTGCGCCTGGGGGCTCTGGCCGAGGACCTGGATCGCGCGGCGAAAGCCCTCGGGCAGGCCACCAATCCGATCCGCGACATGGAAGTGATGGCGGCCGAGCTGGAGCGCCATGGCCTGCTGATTCCGGCTTCGCTGCGCAGGCAGGCGGTGCTCCGCTGGTATCGGCAGGCAGGGAGCAGTCCACAGATCAAGGATTTGCTGGACGCGCTGGACGCCTGGCCGGACGGTGTCCGGCGGGCGATGACGGAAGGTCGCCTCGACGATCTCGAGGCGGAGGCGAGCAAGCGAATCAGGCACCAGTTGCGCAAGCTGCTGGCGGCGCTCGACGATCCCGGACACGATCTTCACGACATCCGCCTGTTGGTGAAGCGCGCACGTTATTCGCAGGAGGCCTACCCGGACCTCTGCCCCCTGCCGGGAAAGGTGCTCGACACGCTGAAAACGCTACAGACCATGCAGGGGGATTGGCACGACCACCAGCAATGGTGCCTCAGGGCCGAAGAGCAGGCCGACCTGCGCCCCCTGAGCGCGGAATGGCGCAGGTCCGAGGCCGCCGCCCTGGACCGGGCCGAGGAATCCGTTCGGCGCCTTGCCAGGTTGCTGGGGAAAGCCATCGGCCGCACCTGAGCGGGTCGGCTACCTGGCCTGGCGGATTATCCGGGGCTTGGGCGAACCGGGCAGCGCGTGGGGGGCTTCGATCCGCTCGCGCAGTTTGCGCAGATATTCCCGACCTTCCCGTTCGGTATGGAAGGGGATGCGATAGGCGCCGACCTGGACGATCCATCCGCCCTTGGTCGAAGGGTGCATTCGCAGTTGCATGGGGCACCTCCCTGTGGGCCCTGTCCAGCGCTCCCGGCGCGGTATAGGTATTGACCAACGCTAGTCGAGCTTTCTCGACGACGTCATCAAACCTTCATCTACCTGTCAGGACTGGCAGGTCGCCGGGAGGCACGGCGACTGGGGCGTCGCTGGTGGCGCGGCTCAGGAGCGTTCCCCATGGGGGCGGTTCTTCACTGCCAGGAACAGCCGGACCCGGTCGTTCAGCTCCTGCAGGACATGGCTGAATCCTTCCAGGCCTTCCTGGAGGGTCGGGTCGCTGCAGCTCCAGGCGAGGGTCTGGGCGGAGTGCGGCAACTGTGCGAGTTCGTCGGTGTCTTTGTCGCAGAGGTCGATGAGATAGTCGAAGGACTCCCCGGCGAAGGTCTCCAGCGGCTTGCTACTCAACCCTTGGGTCGGGATGCCGGCGTGTTCGAGCACGCTCAGGGTGCGCGGGTCGACGCCAGCGGGGCGCACGCCGGCGCTGAACGCGGCGAAATGTTCGCCGTCGGTGTGCCGCAGGATGGCCTCGGCGATCAGGGAGCGGGCGTCATTGGCGATACAGACGAAGAGTACGCGCAGTCGGTCCGTCATCTTTCCGTTCTCCGGAGCGGGAAGCCTGTTGCGATCTTAGTCCGATCGTCACGGACCGGCAGGGCTGTCAGGAAAATTTCACCGGGTGGTCATTCGCCAACGAGGGCATACCTCTTTCTGTATACAATCATTCCCCTTCAGAATCCGGCCAAACCATCCCCGCTCGCGTCCCAGGGCTTACAATGACTGGCCAGTACCTTCCATCAGGAGCACCCACGTGCTGACCCATCTCGATTCCCAGGGCCGCGCCAACATGGTCGACGTCACGGAAAAGGCCGTGACCTCCCGTGAAGCCACGGCCGAGGCCGTGGTGCGCATGCGCCCGGAAACCCTGCAACTGATCCAGGACGGCGGCCATCCCAAGGGCGACGTCTTCGCCGTGGCGCGGATCGCCGGCATCCAGGCGGCCAAGCGCACCCACGAACTGATCCCGCTGTGCCATCCGCTGCTGCTCACCAGCGTCAAGCTCGAACTGCAGGCCGAGGCGCCGGACGCCGTGCGCATCCGCGCGCGTTGCCGGCTGGCCGGGCAGACCGGCGTGGAGATGGAGGCGCTCACCGCCGCCAGCGTCGCGGCCCTGACCATCTACGACATGTGCAAGGCGGTGGACCGCGGGATGGTCATCGAGCAGGTCCAGTTGCTGGAGAAGCTCGGCGGCAAGAGCGGCCACTACCGCAAAGAGGAGGAAGGGCAGGCATGATCCGCGTGCAGTATTTCGCCCGTTACCGCGAAGCCCTCGGCGTCGACGGCGAGCAGTTGAACTGGGACGCCGGGCTGGCGACCCTCGGCGCCTTGCGCCAGCTCCTGGTGGAGCGCGGCGGGGTCTGGGAGCGTACCCTCGGCGAGCAGAACCTGATGTGCGCGCGCAATCAGGAACTGTGCGGCCTCGACGAGCCGTTGCAGGACGGCGACGAAGTCGCCTTCTTCCCCACCGTCACCGGAGGTTGAACCCATGGCCATCCGCGTCCAGCAGGCCGCTTTCGATCCGGGGCAGGAGCTTAACGCCCTGCATGCGCAGAACGTCGGCATCGGCGCGGTGGTCGGCTTCGTCGGCTACGTGCGCGACTTCAACGACGGTCGCGAGGTCGGCGGGATGTTCCTCGAACATTATCCGGGCATGACCGAGAAGGCCCTCGGCAAGATCGCCGCCGAGGCCGGGCAGCGCTGGCCGCTGCTGCGCCTGGAGATCCTCCACCGCATCGGCCGCCTGGAGCCGGGCGAGCCGATCGTCTTCGTCGGTTGCGCCAGCGCCCACCGGCAGGCGGCGTTCGACGCCTGCAACTTCGTCATGGACTACCTGAAGACCCGCGCGCCGTTCTGGAAGAAGGAAGACACCGCCGAAGGCCCGCGCTGGGTCGAAGGCCGCTGCAGCGACCAGGCCGCCGCGCAGCGCTGGGAGGAGTGACGGCTACCTCCTCGCGCCGCCGGCTTACCTCTTCGGAGGAATAGCCAGCCGGGGGCCCGCGGTTCAGGCTGAGGCATCGCCCGTTCCGAGGACTCCCTTCCATGAGCCACCTGGCCACCTCCACCTTCCAGCCGCTGAACATCGCCATCCTCACCGTCAGCGACACCCGTACCCTGGAAACCGATACTTCCGGCCAGACCCTCGCCGACGCGCTGCTGGCCGCCGGTCATCGCCTGCACCAGCGGAGCCTGAAGACCGATGACATCTACCAGATCCGCGCGGTGGTCTCGGCCTGGATCGCCGACCCCGAGGTACAGGTCGGCCTGATCACCGGCGGCACCGGCTTCACCGCGCGGGACAACACCCCGCAGGCGGTCGGACCGCTGTTCGAGCGCGATGTCGAGGGCTTCGGCGAACTGTTCCGCCAGGTCTCGCAGCGCGAGATCGGCACTTCCACCATCCAGTCGCGGGCGCTGGCCGGGCTCAGCAACGGCACCCTGGTGTGCTGCCTGCCCGGCTCGCCGGGCGCCTGTCGCACCGCCTGGAACGAGATTCTCCTGGCGCAACTGGACAGCCGCACCCGCCCGTGCAATTTCGTCCCGCACCTGAAGACCCCGCCAGCCGTGGCGCCGGTGGCCGGCTGCGGGTGCCGCTCGTGAGCGCTTGCGCCTGCGATGGCGGCCAACTGCGCCCGCTCGACGAGGCGCTGGCCGAACTGCTGGCGCGCGCGCCGCGCCCGCCAGCCTGCGAGAGCCTGGCCCTGGAGCGGGCGCTGGGACGAGTGCTCGGCGAGGACCTGCTGGCGCCGATGGACCTGCCGCATTGGGACAACAGTGCGATGGACGGCTACGCCTTGTGCTCCGCCGACCTGCCGCGCAGCGGCGGCAGCCTGACGGTCGGCGCGCGGATCGCCGCCGGCGACACCCGCGGCATGAGCCTGCCGCTGGGCCAGGCGGCGCGGATCTTCACCGGCGCGCCGCTGCCGACCGGCGCCGACTGCGTGGTGCCGCAGGAACTCTGCGTGGTCGACGGCGAGCGCGTGCAGTTGCCGCCGGTGAGCGCCGGCCAGCATGTGCGCCGGCGCGGCGAGGAGTTGCGTCGCGGCGCGCCGGTGCTGCGTGCCGGACAGCGCTTGCGCCCGCAGGAACTCGGCCTGCTGGCGAGTCTCGGCGTCGCCACGGTCTCGGTGCGTCGGCGCTTGCGCATCGGCCTGCTGAGCAGCGGCGACGAATTGCGCGAGCCCGGCCAGACACTGTTGGCCGGGCAGATCTACAACGCCAACCGTTACTGCATCGGCGCCTTGCTGCGCGGCCTCGGCTTCGAGGTGCACGACGAGGAAGTGCTCGCCGACGAACTGGTGGCCAGCCGCGATGCGCTCAGCCTGGCGGCCTCCGAATGGGACGCGCTGGTCACCAGCGGCGGTGTCTCGGTAGGCGAGGAAGACCACCTCAAGCGCGCCATCGCCGAGCTTGGCGAGGTCAACCTGTGGCGCCTGGCGATCCAGCCGGGCAAGCCGTTCGCCTTCGGCTCCGTGGCCGGCAAGCCCTGGCTGGGGCTGCCCGGCAACCCTGCGGCGGCGCTGGTCACCGCATTGCTGGTGGCGCGTCCGTTCCTGCTTCGCCAGCAGGGACTGTTCGACGTAGTGCCGCGGCCGCTGGCGCTGCCGGCGGCCTTCGACTGGCCGCAACCGCGGGCGCGTCGCCAGTACCTGCGGGCGCGGCTCGATGAACGGGGGCGGGTGGAAATCCACCCGCAGCAGGGCTCGGCGATGCTGCTTGCCGCCAGTTGGGCGGACGGGCTGGCGGTGATCGAGCGCGGCGCCACCCTGGGCGTGGGTGATGCGATCGACTTTCTGCCGTTCTCCGCACTGATGGCCTGAGGCCTTCTTGATCCCGGTCAAGCGCCGACCGGGAGCGTCTTTCTAGAGTGTGGCGCCTGTGCCCCGGGTTGCCCACTGCCGCGGAGCGCGTTTTTCGCCAGAGGAGCAACCCCATGCAACTGGTCTGTCCGGCGGGCAGCCTGCCCGCCTTGAAGTCGGCCCTGCGACAGGGCGCCGATGCCATCTACGTCGGTTTCCGCGACGACACCAACGCCCGCCATTTCGCCGGCCTCAACCTTGACGAACGCCAGTTGCAGGAAGGCCTGCGGCGAGTCCACGAGGCCGGGCGGCAGCTCTACGTAGCGGTCAACACCTATTCCAGCGCGCAGGGCTGGGAGCGCTGGCAGCGCGCGGTGGACCAGGCCGCCGACCTCGGCGTCGATGCGTTGATCGCCGCCGACGTGGCGGTGCTCGGCTATGCCGCGAAACGTTATCCGCGGCTCAATCTGCATCTGTCGGTGCAGGGCTCGGCAACCAATGCCGCGGCCCTGACCCTCTATCACGAACGCTACGGCATCCGTCGCGCGGTCCTGCCTCGCGTGCTATCGCTGGCGCAGGTACGCCAGGTGGCGGCCGGCAGTCCGGTGCCGGTGGAGGTATTCGCCTTCGGCAGCCTGTGCATCATGGCCGAGGGCCGCTGCCACCTGTCCTCCTACGTCACCGGCGAGTCGCCGAACCTCTGCGGCGTCTGTTCGCCGGCCAGGGCGGTGCGCTGGAGCGAGGAACCGGAGGGGTTGACCTCGCGCCTCAACGAAGTGCTCATCGACCGCTACGCCGCCGGCGAGGCGGCCGGCTACCCGACCCTCTGCAAGGGCCGTTTCCTGGTCAATGGCCAGCGCTTCCATGCGCTGGAGGAACCGACCAGCCTGAACACCCTGGACCTGGTCCCGCAACTGGCGGAAATCGGCGTGGCGGCGGTGAAGATCGAAGGCCGCCAGCGCAGCCCGGCCTACGTCGAGCAGGTCACCCGGGTCTGGCGCCAGGCGCTGGACAGCTACGCCAGCGCGCCGGGCGCCTATAGCGTGCAGCCGCAATGGCAGCGCGCGCTGGCCGGACTTTCCGAAGGGCACCAGACCACCCTGGGCGCCTATCACCGTTCCTGGCAGTGAGGACCGCCGCGATGAAACTGAGCCTGGGACCGCTGCTGTTCTACTGGGACAAGCGGCAGATATTCGATTTCTACGCCGAGATGGCCGGCCAGCCGCTCGACGTCATCTACCTCGGCGAGACCGTCTGCGCCAAGCGCCGGGCGCTGTCCCTGAATGACTGGCAGGCGCTGGCCCGCGAGCTGGCGCAGGCGACCCGTGCCGAGTTGGTGCTCTCCGGGCTGGCGCTGATCGAGGCCGCTTCGGAGCTGTCCAGCCTGCGCCGGCTATGCGAGAACGGCGAACTCCGGGTCGAGGCCAACGACATGGCCGCCGTCTATTACCTCAGCCAGCGCGGCGTGCCCTTTGTCGGCGGTCCGGCGCTGAACCTCTACAACGGTCATGCCCTGGCCGAACTGTATTCCTGGGGCATGCGCCGCTGGATTCCGCCGGTGGAAGTCTCCGGCAAGCTGCTGCGCGGGGTGCTCGTCCAGGCTGCGCAGCTGGGCCTGGAGCAATTGCAGACCGAGGTCTTCGCCTACGGTCACCTGCCGCTGGCCTACTCGGCGCGCTGCTTCACCGCGCGGGCGGAGAACCGGCCCAAGGACGACTGTCAGTTCTGCTGCCAGCAGTATCCCGAAGGTATCCCGCTGCTCAGCCAGGAGGGCGAGGCGCTGTTCACCCTCAACGGCATCCAGACCATGTCCGGCAAGGTCAGCAACCTGCTGGCCGACTACCGCTCGCTGGAACATAGCGGCGCCGACCTGCTACGCCTGAGCCCTCGGGCGCAGGGCATGGCCGAGGTGATCGCGGCCTTCGACCGGGTACGCCAGGGTGCCGCTCCGCCGCTCGCCGTGGAAGGCTGCAACGGCTACTGGCACGGCCGGCCGGGGATGCTGCGGGCAGAGGAGGCGGGGCTATGCTGAACCGCCAACGCCTGCTCCTCGGCGTCGCCGGACGCCTGTTGCCGCTGGCGGCGAAGGTTCCGCGCGGGCTCCAGCACCTGGTCCTGCAACGGGTCGCCAACCGGCTGTTCGCCCAGCCGCTGGAGGAGGGCGCCTTCGACCTGCTGGAAGGTCGCTGGCTGCGCCTGGAAGTCAGGGACCTCGGCGTCGGCTGGTGCGTCACCCGGGTGCCCGGCGGCCTGCGCCTGGTCGAACGGCCACGGGCCAGCGTGACCATCCGCGGCGACTGGCGCGACTTCCTGCTGCTGGCCAGCCGGCATGAGGACCCGGATACCCTGTTCTTCCGCCGCCGCCTGGTGATCGAGGGCGACACCGAGCTGGGCCTGGCGGTCAAGAACCTCCTCGACAGCCTCGATCCGGAGCACCTGCCGCCCTGGTTGTGGAACGCCGTGGAACGGGCCGGGCGGGCAGTGCAGGAGGAGCGCGGCGAGGCGTCCCAGGGGCCGGTTCAGGGGGCGCGGGGCGGCTGAGGTCGGTGGAAAGGGGCGTATAGCGACGCCAATGTCGCTGGGCGCGCCCCTCCGATTGGGTGTATTCCCTGAAGCCTGAAACTCACTGAAGCTCTTTTCAGCGAGGCAACGCCCGGTTCGTTGCCGCATGGGCGGCGCGGAGCGAATGGGCGTTTCCCCTGACCAAACGGATAGCCTGTCTGTCCCCGTAACGCCCCTGTCAACTTGCCCCGGTAAACCGGACCTTCGTGAAGCCTGCGGAGAACTCCGGTATGAGTGGGATGGACCTCAAGCGCCGCCGCGTCGTGCAAGGCCTGGGCGCTGGACTGCTGTTGCCGGCGCTGGGCGCGCCGGCGGTGATCGCCTCGCCCAGGGCGCGGCCGAAGCTGACCGATGGCGTGCAATCCGGCGACGTGCAGGGCGACCGCGCGCTGGTCTGGAGCCGCACCGACCGCCCGGCGCGGATGATCGTCGAATGGGACACCCGTAGCGTCTTCAGCGAGCCGCGTCGGCTGGTCTCGCCGGTCACCGACGAGCGCCTCGACTACACCGCGCGCATCGACCTGCGTGGCCTGCCAGCCGACCAGTCGATCTTCTACCGGGTGCGCTTCGAGGATGCCCGCGACGGCAGCCTGAGCAAGCCCTGGTTCGGCCACCTGCGCAGTGCGCCGAGCGAGGCGCGCAATATCCGTTTCGTCTGGAGCGGCGACACCTGCGGGCAAGGTTTCGGGATCAATCCGGATATCGGCGGCATGCGTATCTACGAAGCCATGCGCCGGCGCCAGCCGGATTTCTTCCTGCACAGCGGCGATACCATCTATGCCGATGGGCCGATCCCCGAACGCATCGAGACCGAGAGCGGGCGCATCTGGCGCAACCGGGTGACCGAGGCCAAGAGCAAGGTCGCCGAGACCCTCGACGAGTTCCGCGGCAACTACCGCTACAACCTGCTCGACGACAACCTGCGCCGCTTCAACGCCGAGGTGCCGCAGATCTGGCAATGGGACGACCACGAGACCACCAACAACTGGTCCTCCAGCAAGCAGCTCGACGAGCGCTACCAGGTGAAGGACATCGACGTGCTGGCGGCCCGCGCGCGCCAGGCGTTCCTCGAATACGCGCCGCTGCGCTTCCAGCGCCAGGGGCGCGACGGGCGGATCTACCGCAAGGTCGCCTACGGCCCTTTGCTCGACGTGTTCGTCCTCGACATGCGCAGCTACCGCGGCGGCAACAGCGCCAACCTGCAGGCGCGGCGCAGCGCCGCCACCGATTTCCTCGGCCGTGAACAGTTGCAATGGCTCAAGCGTGAGTTGCGCGGTTCGCGCGCGCAGTGGAAGGTGATCGCCGCCGACATGCCGATTGGCCTCTGCGTGCCCGATGGCAAGGACGCCCAGGGGCGCGACCGCTGGGAGGCCATCGCCAACGGCAACGACGGTGCCGCCCTCGGCCGCGAGCTGGAGATCGCCGACCTGCTGCGCTTCGTCCAGCGCGCCGAGGTGCGAAACACCGTCTGGCTGACCGCCGACGTGCATTACTGCGCTGCCCACCACTACAGCCCGGAGCGCGCCGCGTTCAAGGACTTCGCGCCGTTCTGGGAGTTCGTCGCCGGGCCTCTCAATGCCGGTAGTTTCGGACCCAACGCGCTGGATGGCACGTTCGGCCCGCAGGTGATGTTCCAGAAGGCCCCGCTGGTCCAGAACAGTTCCCCCTTCGCCGGCTACCAGTTCTTCGGCGAGGTGGAGATCGATGCGCAAAGCCGCGCGCTCACCGTCACCCTGCGCGACCTCGACGGCGAGCCGGTGTTTTCCCAGGAACTGCAGCCCGACGGCGCCTGAGCCGCGGCTACCCCATTCCGATAAAGGAGTATCCCGATGCACCCCTTGCGTAACGCCGCCCTGCTGGGCGGCCTGGCCCTGCTGGGCCTGCCGGTGGCCAACGCCGCCGAGCTGATCATCTCCGAGTATGTCGAAGGCAGCGGCAACAACAAGGCGCTGGAGTTCTACAACAGCGGCAGCCAGGTCCTCGACCTCTCCGCCTACCGCGTCGAGTTCTATTTCAACGGCGCCAGCGCGGCGGGCCGCAGCATCGACCTGAGCGGCAGCCTGGCGCCGGGCAAGACCTTCGTCCTCGCCAACGGCGTGGCCGACCCGGCGTTGCTGGCGCTGGCCAGCCAGCGGGTGGAAGGCAGCTGGTTCAATGGCAACGATGCGGTGCTGCTGCGCCGGCGCAGCGGCGAGATCCTCGACAGCCTCGGCCAGGTCGGCTTCAACCCCGGCACGACCTGGGGCAGCGGCGATGTGCAGACCCTTGACCGGAGCCTGGTGCGCAAGGCCGACATCCGCGACGGCGACAGCGATCCCAGCGACGCCTTCGACCCGGCGGCGCAATGGCTGGGCTACCCGCGCGACACCTTCGCCAACCTCGGCCAGCATGGCGCTGGCGAGCCCGGCGGCGGCGAGGAGGCCGGCCTGCGACCGATCCACGAGGTGCAGGGCGCCGGCGCCGAAAGTCCGCTGGTGAACCAGCGGGTCGCCATCGAGGGCGTGGTGGTCGGCGACTTCCAGAACGCCAGCGAGCTGAAGGGCTTCTACGTGCAGCAGGAAGATGCCACGGTGGACGGCGACCCGGCGACCTCCGAAGGCATCTTCGTCTACGACGGCGGCAACGGCAGCGACGTCAAGCTCGGCGACCGCGTCCGGGTGACCGGCCAGGTCCGCGAGTTCAACGGCCTCACCGAACTGGTCGGGCCGCTGCAGGTCAGCGTCCTGGCGAGCGGCGTGGCCTTGCCGACGCCGGCCGGCATCAGCCTGCCGCTGGCCAGCGCCGATGCGCTGGAGCGCTACGAAGGCATGCGCGTGCAGCTCCGCCAGACGCTGACCGTCAACGAGGTCTACAACCTCGGCCGCTACGGCGAGGTCCTGCTGTCCTCCGGCGGCCGCCAGATGACTCCGACCAACGTGGTGGCTCCCGGCGAACAGGCCAAGGCCATGCAGGCGCGCAACGACCTCGACCGGATTCTCCTCGACGACGGCCGCAGCGGGCAGAACCCCGACCCGATCCGCTACCCGGCGCCGGAACTGAGCGCCTACAACAGCCTGCGCGTCGGCGATCGCACCAGCGCCATCGACGGCGTGCTCGACTACTCGGCCGGCAGCTACCGTATCCAGCCGTTGCAGACGCCGACCTTCGAGGCGGCCAATCCGCGTCCGGCCCAGCCGGCGGTGGAAGGGCGCCTGCGGGTGGCCAGCTTCAACGTGCTCAACTACTTCAACGGCGATGGCAAGGGCGGCGGTTTCCCCACCTCGCGCGGAGCCAACACGGTCGAGGAGTTCCAACGGCAGAAAGCGAAGATCGTCGCGGCGATCCTCGCCTCGAAGGCGGACATCGTCGGCCTGATGGAGATCGAGAACGACGGCTACGGCGAGTTCAGCGCCATCGCCGACCTGGTCAACGGCCTCAACGCCAGCCTGCCCCAGGGCCAGCGCTATGCCTTCGTCAACCCGAACCGGGCGAAGCTGGGCAGCGACGAGATTGCCGTGGGGCTGATCTATCGCGGCGACAAGGTCCGCACCTATCGATCCGCGGCGGTGCTCGACAGTTCGGTGAACCCGGAGTTCGACGACACCCGCAACCGTCCGACCCTGGCCCAGACCTTCCAGGAGATCAATGGCGGCGAACGCCTGACCATCGCGGTGAACCACCTGAAGTCGAAGGGCTCGGCCTGCGACGGCGACCCGGACACCGGCGACGGCCAGGGCAACTGCAACCTGACCCGGGCGCGCGCCGCCCAGGCCCTGGTGGACTGGCTGGCGGGCGATCCGACGGGCGCCAAGGAACCTGACCGCCTGATCATCGGCGACCTCAATTCCTATGCCAAGGAAGACCCGGTGAACGTCATCCGCGGCGCCGGCTACACCGACCTGGTGGCACGTCAGGCGGGCGCAGGAAAGGGCTACTCCTACGTGTTCTCCGGGCAGTCCGGCTACCTTGACCACGCCCTCGCCAACGCCAGCCTGGCGCGCCAGGTACGCGGCGCGGTGGAGTGGCACATCAACGCCGACGAGCCCCGGGTGCTGGACTACAACGTCGAGTTCAAGACCCCTCGGCAGCAGGACAGCCTGTACAACGCCGAGCCGTACCGGGCCTCCGACCACGACCCGGTGGTGATCGGTATCGACCTGCGCCGGGTGGCGATGAAGAAGCACCGCAGGTAGGCAGCGGATAGCGCCCGTGGCGTTGGTCGCCATGCAGAAAGGCCACCCGAGGGTGGCCTTTCTGCATGGCACGTGGGCCTGTAGGGCGAATAACCGCTTGCGGTTATCCGCCGTTGCGGCGGGATACCGGCGGATAACGCCGGTGGCGTATTCGCCCCACGGAACGGAGCCCCCTCCAGGGTGCCCTTCCAGTGTGGCACGTGGGCCTGGTAGGGCGAATAACCGCCTGCGGTTATCCGCCGTTGCGGCGGATGCCGGCGGATAACGCCGGTAGCGTATTCGCCCTACGGAACGCAGGCGGCTTTTGCTTCGTACGTCGTCAACCGCGCAGCGGCGGCAGGTAGCCCAGTTCCATCAGCTTGATGTCCGCTTCGCCGACGCGCTCGAAATGTTCGCGACGGGTTTCGTCCATCGGTTCGCGGCCGTTCAGCAGCAGGGTGCCACGGCCGGGAATGTCGACCAGCTCCGTAGCCGCCGGGAAGTCCGTGGCCCTTAGCGGATGCGGGCAGAAGCCGATCCAGCCGATGCTGCGGCGGTCCGGGAAGGTCCGCTGGTGTACGAAATACGTATGCGGAGCGAGCATGCCCCAGGTCGTTTCGGGCCAGATTTCCAGCGCCGCGAGGAAGATCGCGACGAAGGAGGAAGCCGGTGCGTCGAACACCTGCAGCAGGCTGCCGGCATCTTCCAACTGGAGCCTGGTCGAGACGGCCCTGCCGCTGGCCTCGTAGTCCAGCGACAACCCGCCCTTGAGCGGATCCTCCTCGCCGTTCCATAGCACCAGTTCCACCGCCCGGGTGCGTCGGTCACGCGACAGGGCCTTGGCGAGATCCTGGCGGTGCTCGGTGACGTTGTGGCTGAGGGCATCGCGCAGGGAGTCGCCGCACAGGTACCAGTTCTCCAGCACCGGATGGAGGGGCGCGAGGGCATCGAGGAAGCGCTCTATCCGTTGCAGGTGCTGGTCGTCGTCCAGTTCGAGGAGCCGTGCCGGATCGAAGTACAGCTCGAATATGTAGCGCCTGAAAGCCTTGGCGTCCGTCATGCGCAATACCCCGGGTTCTCTTCGCAAAACCTTTTCATCTCTTCCTGTTCCTTCGCGCGGGTTTCCTGGTAGTCGTCGTGCTCGTCCGTTCCCGGCATCGGATTCCAGAATGCCTTCAGGTTGGCCAGTCCCATGCGCAGGTACTCCGCGGCGCAGTACTCGTAGACGATCCGCTGCAGGAAGTGCCATTCGACGAACACCGGCGGGGTCGGTCGGGCCTTGTCGCTGTGGACCTCGGCCTTCTGCAGCAGGTCCGACTTCACCTTGGCCCGCGCCCAGGGCCTGGGCACGCCGAGCAGCGGGACGAACAGGAAGGCGTAGTTGGCCTTCGCCTCCAGCAGGGTGCAGCGCGGCTCGTCGAAGCCGTCCCACCAGGTGCCGCTCCAGAACCATTCGTGGGGAAACGGGAAATTGGTCACCCACTGCTGGTAGCGCGCGGACAGGTCCGACATGCTGTGGCCCTTGCCGTTATTGGCGATGGCCATTTCGCCCCGGGACGGCGGGCACTCCACGCAGTCCTTGTCGCGGCCCTGGCTCTTGCTGCAATCGCGCTCGGCTTCCCGGGTCCGGTCGCGGCTCAGCGTGCCGGTCTCGGTCCTGGGCAGGGTCTGCGGCACCGGCATCGGACGCGGTACCGGCCTGGGCAGCGCGCCGGGGGCCGGTCGCGGCAGCGGGCGCGGCGCCGGCATCGGCAAGTGCGGCCGGGGCGGCGCGGGTAGCTCGAAGGGCAGCCGCGGGCCCATGCGGGGCAGCGGTCGGAAAAGCGCGCCTATGCCGCTCATGCCGGTCTCCCCGAGGTTTCGTACGCGCGCCATTTCTGGCTGGCCAGGCGAAACTCGACGATCCGTTCGTAGTCCTGGAAGCGTTGTTCCGGGCTGTCAGCCAGCGGCCGGCGCATGTGCGCGAGAAACGCCGGCGTGTCCTGGAAGCCGGGGAAGGCCAGGCCGTGCAGGAGAAAGCGTTCGATCGTCCCGGGCTCTTCGATACCCAGCTCCAGCGCCGTCGCGCGCAGCTCGCCGAGTTGCCGGATGGCGGGCAGCAGGCCGCGTCGTTCGAGCCAGGCGGGAGCCTCCCGGCGTACCTCCAGCAGGACCCGCTCGATGACTTCGTCGTCGCGGACCCGCTGCAGGCGATCCAGTTGGCCGGCATCCAGTTCAAGCATCGGCGGTCCGCTCCGTTTCCCGGTCATAGACGAGATAGCCGCCCTGCAGGGGCTGCCAGACCTGCCAACGCTCCAGCGGCGCCATCACTTGCGTCCATTGCCGCGCGGTCATGACCTGCTCCAGCGCCCGGCGCACTTCCGGGCTGTAGTAGCGCAACAGCGCCCGGCGGCCGTCGGGCATGCGGGTGAAGAGCAGCCCGGCGAAGTGTTTCGCGAGGTTTTCGAAGGACGCCCGGCTCCACAGCCAGGAGGTCATGGGCGAGCGGCGGTCCCAGTCGCGCAGCCAGCCGAGGAATTCGCCCGATGACGAAAGCGAGGCGCTGTCCATGAATTCGATCAGGACCGGCCCGGCATGGGCGATTTCGTCCAGCTCGCTCCCGGCCAGCAGCCAGCGCGAGCGGATTTCCCCCGCGGCCTTTTCCAGGCGGGTGTCCAGGGTCAGGTAGCGGGCGCCGTCCGCCAGGGCGAACAGACGGCTGTCCGGCGTAGGCGCCGCGAGCGCCGGCTGGAGCCGGCTCACGGTGCGCCGCCGAGGCTTTCCAGGGGCACCAGGGCCTGGTTGCGGCGTGCCGCCAGCAGCAGGCATTGCAGGCACAGCTTCGGTGGGGCGAGGGCGAGAGCGGGTGCGCCGCCGCCGCTGTTGCCGATCAGCACCGTGCCCGCGCCGCCGACCACCAGGTTGCCGTGGGTGCCGACGCTACCTACCACGGTGGCGGGCTTGCCGTTGATCAGTACGTTGGCGATGACGTTGGCGCTGAGGGTGGCGCCGCAGGCGGTGGCGTCGCCCTGGCGGGCGGCGGACCGATGGTCGAAGAAGACGTCGGGCGAGCCGCCGACGATCGGGTTGCTGCCGTGGCCCGGCAGCGGACACGCGGTCGGATCGCCCAGGCGCGCAGCGGGTTTGCCGCTCATGCTCAAGTCCCTATGAGATAAACCCTGGCACTCTGCCGTGCCACTCGGGGGCGGACAACCTATCTGAACTGCTCAGGAGGCACCTTCGGAAACGGCTTGGGCAACCGCGTCCTTGCCTGGTTGCGCTTGAAGGGATTTCCTACCTGGAAGTCTCGTCACCCGCCTGCGAAAGGCGCAGGCGTACGGAGCGATGGCGCGATGGGGAGGGGAGCCTGGGAGGAGGGAAGGAGGCGTTTCGCGCAGCGTCGCGTTCGCTTTGCCTGCGCAGGGGCTGTCCGCCGATACCGCGCTGGAGCGACGGATAGCCGCGATAGGGTTATCCGCCCTGCGCCGAGACCGCCGCGGGAGGAGACAGGGAGGCTGTTCCTGGCTCCTCCCGTGCGATCAGTGATGCTCGCGCGTCGCGCGGAAGCGGATGTCCGGCCAGCGTTCTTCCATCAGGCTGAGGTTGACGCGGGTCGGCGCCAGGTAGGTGAGGTGCCCGCCGCCGTCCACGGAGAGGTTCTCGAAGGCCTTGTCCTTGAACTCCTTGAGCTTCTTCTCGTCGTCGCACTCGATCCAGCGTGCCGACCAGACGTTGATCGCCTCGTAGGCGCACTCGACCTTGTATTCCTCCTTCAGGCGGCTGGCGACCACGTCGAACTGCAGCACGCCCACCGCACCGAGGATGATGTCGTTGTTGCGCTCGGGGAAGAACACCTGGGTCGCACCTTCCTCGGCCAGTTCCTGCAGGCCCTGGCGCAACTGCTTGGACTTCAGCGGGTCTTTCAGGCGCACGCGGCGGAACAGTTCCGGGGCGAAGTGCGGGATGCCGGTGAAACCGAAGTTCTCGCCTTCGCTGAAGGTGTCGCCGATCTGGATGGTGCCGTGGTTGTGCAGGCCGATGATGTCGCCGGCATAGGCCTCTTCCAGTTGCTCGCGCTCGGAGGAGAAGAAGGTCAGCGCGTCGGCGATCTTCACGTCCTTGCCCAGGCGCACGTGGCGCATCTTCATGCCTTTCTCGTACTTGCCCGAGCAGATGCGCATGAAGGCGATGCGGTCGCGGTGCTTGGGATCCATGTTCGCCTGGATCTTGAACACGAAGCCGGAGAACTTCTCCTCGGTCGGCTCCACGCTGCGTTCGTGGGTGGCGCGCGACAGCGGCTGCGGCGCCCAGTCGACGATGCAGTCGAGGACCTGGTCGACGCCGAAGTTGCCCAGCGCGGTGCCGAAGAACACCGGGGTCATCTCGCCCTTGAGGAAGGCGTCCTTGTCGAATTCGTGGCAGGCGCCCTGCACCAGCTCCAGCTCTTCGACGAAATTGTCGTAGAGATCGCCGAGGTGGGCACGGGCTTCGTCGGAGTCGAGCTTTTCGATGACCTTGGTCTCGATGCGCTCGTGGCCGTGGCCCGGGACGTAGACGATGATCCTGTCGTCGGCCAGGTGGTAGACGCCCTTGAAGTCCTTGTAGCAGCCGATCGGCCAGGTGATCGGCGCGGCCTTGATCTTCAGCACCGCCTCGATCTCGTCGAGCAGCTCGATGGGGTCGCGGATGTCGCGGTCGAGCTTGTTGATGAAGCTGACGATGGGCGTGTCGCGCAGCCGGCAGACTTCCATCAGGGCGATGGTCCGCGGTTCGACGCCCTTGCCGCCGTCGAGCACCATCAGCGCCGAGTCCACCGCGGTCAGGGTGCGGTAGGTGTCTTCGGAGAAGTCTTCGTGGCCGGGGGTGTCGAGCAGGTTGATCATGTGCTCGCGGTAGGGGAACTGCATCACCGAGGTGGTGATGGAGATGCCGCGCTGCTTTTCCATCTCCATCCAGTCGGACGTGGCGTGGCGGTCGGACTTGCGCGACTTCACGGTACCGGCGACGGCGATCGCCTTGCCCATCAGCAGGAGCTTCTCGGTGATGGTGGTCTTACCGGCGTCGGGGTGGGAAATGATCGCGAAGGTACGGCGCTTCGCGACTTCGGCGGCCTGAGTGGTCATGGATGCGTGCCTGCTGGAATCCGTTGGCGTGGGCGCGGGACGGCCCGGAAAAACGCGGGATTATAGCGGTAAAACGCGGCGCGTCGGGATGCCTGTCATCCGGCGATCGATGGAATTGCCGGTGGACAGCGAACTTGTCGCAGTCGTGCCGTTCCAAGCAGCCAGCGGCGGCCACCGCCGGATAGACTGCTTTCATTTCACCCGATCGAAGGAAATCACCATGAACGGAGTATCCAGACTGCTCTCCCTGGCGTTGCTGGGCGCGGCGCTGCACTGGGCGCCGGCGCAGGCCGAGGAGCAGCCGCGGCTGTTCGAACTGCTCGGCCAGCCCGGCTACAAGGCCACCTGGCACGCCATGTTCAAGGGCGAGAGCGACGTGCCGAGATGGGTTTCCGACGCCAGCGGCCCGAGTTCCCCGTCCACCAGCCTGAGCCTGGAGGGCCAGCCCTACGTCCTGGCCAACAGTTGCAAACCCCACGATTGCGGCAACAACCGCCTGCTGGTGGCGTTCCGTGGCGACAAGAGTGCCGCCTACGGGCTGCAGGTGAGCCTGCCGGACGAGCCCGCCGAAGTCATGCAGACGCCGAGCAAGTACGCCACCTATCGCTGGTACGGCGAACCCTCCAGGCAGGTCCGCGAGCTGCTGATGAAACAGTTGGAGAGCGATCCGAACTGGAAGTGACGCCGGGCCTGAGGGGAACCAGGCCCGGCGGCGGGGAGGGCGGATGATCGCTGGCGATCGTCCGCCGTTGCGCCATGCGCTCCCGCGGTCTTCCTTCAGAAACCGACCGAGGCCTGTACGTACAGGGTGCGCGGCTGGCCGACGTAGAGGCCCTTGTTGTTGTCGTCGAACGAGCGGGTGTAGTAGCGGCGATCGAACAGGTTCTTCACCCCCAGGCCGAGCTTGAGGTCGTTCAGTTGCGGGCCGAAGTCGTAGGTGCCGCGCGCGCTCCAGACCATCCAGCCGGCGATCCGCCCGGTGCTGCCGTCGGCGCTTTCGCTCTCGGTGTTGGCGTTGTCGGCGTACTGGCTGGTCTGGAAGCTGCCGTCGAGGTTGTAGCTCCAGGCACCGGTGCGGTAGTTGGCGCCAAGGGTGCCCTTGTGCTTCGAGGAGAACGGCACCTGGTTGCCCTTGTTCGGCCCGTCCTCGCGAATGCTCGCGTCGACGTAGGCGTAGCTGGCATAGACGTCGAAGCCGGAGAGCAGCGGGTCGAGATCGGCCAGGTCGTAGGCGATCGCCGCCTCGATGCCCTTGTGCCGGGTCTTGCCGCGGGCGGTCACGCTGTCGGTCTGCTGGTTGCTCTCGTACTGGTTGTCGAAGTTGATCAGGAAGGCGCCCAGTTCTGCGCGCAGGATGCCGTCGTCGTAGCGGCTGCCGAGTTCCCAGGTGCGGGCCTTCTCCGGCTCGATGTCGCCGCTCTGCACTGCCTTGCCCATCTGGCTGTACTGCACGGTGCCGAACGAGCCCTCGGTGTTGGCGTAGAGGTTCCAGCTCGGCGTGAGGTGGTAGATCACGTTGAGCGCCGGCAGCGAGGCGTTGTAGCGGCCGCTGTCCTTGCTGTTCTTCAGCAGGTTCTTCTGTTCGGAGTCGATCTTCTCGTAGCGGATGCCAGGGGTGATGGTCCAGTTGCCGATGTCGATGCGATCGTCGATGTAGAACGCGTTGGCTTCGGTGCTGCCGCGGGTGTCGCGGTCGTTGCGGCTGCCGGTGCTGGGTAGCTGGCCGCTGTCGGCGCGGGTCCAGTAGCGCAGCTCGTGGCTGGCTTCGTTGACGTAGCGGTGGCCGATGCCCACTTCGTGGCGACTTTCGCCCAGCTCGAAGCCCTGGCTGAAGCGGGTTTCCAGGCCTCGCACCCAGTATTCGCGCGGCGACAGGGTGAGGTTGCGGCCCTGGTCGAGGTAGCCGCTGCGCAGGGTCTTGGTGAAGAAGCCGGTGACGTTGAGCTTCTGGCTGGCGTTGGGGGTGTATTCGTAGCTGGCGCTGGCCAGGGTACGGCGGCCCCAGAACTTGTCGTAGGGACGGGTCGACTGGTACGGATCGTCGCGGTAGGCCGCGGCGCTGAGGCCGCCGGGCATGTCGGCCTCGCCGTCGTAGTACTGGGTCATCGCCGAAAACGCGTGTTCGTCGCTGGGCTGGAAGCGGCCCTTGAGGATCAGGTCGTCGATCCGCGTATCGCTGTGCTCGCGCCAATCGCCGCCGCGGGTGCCGGAGTAGAGCAGGGCGCCGCCGAGGCCGTTGGCGCCGGTGCCGCCGATCAGCACGTTGTGGGTGGTCTTCAGGCCGTCCTGGCTGGAGCTGGGGCTGAGTTCGCTGTGCACGTCGAGCTTGGTGGCGAAGTCCTCGGGGATCGCACGGGTCACGAAGTTGACGATGCCGCCGACGTTCTGCGGCCCGTAGCGCACCGCGCCGCCGCCGCGGACCACGTCCACCGCGTCCATGTTGCCGATGGACACCGGCGCCAGCGACAACTGTGGCTGGCCGTAGGGGGCGAAGGGCACCGGGATGCCGTCCATCAGCACCGTAGAGCGCGACGCCAGGCGCGGGTTGAGGCCGCGAATGCCGAAGTTCAATGCCAGGTCGTGGCTGCCGGTGCCGTTGTTGAGCGGCGCGCTGACCCCGGGAATGCGCTCCAGCACTTCGCGGGTGCTGGCCGCGCCTTGGGCCTGGAACTGCTCGCGGCGGACCACGTCGCGCGCACCGGGATGCTCGAAGACGTCGGCGGCGCTGGCGTCGGCCAGCCAGTCGCCGACCACGGTGAGCGCCTGCAGGTTGGCCGGGTCTTCCACCGGCAGCGCCTCCAGGGTGTAGGCGCCGTCGCCGCGGGCGCGGGCCTCCAGGCCGGAGCCGGCGAGCAGGGCGGCCAGGGCTTCCTCCAGGGTGTACTCGCCGTCCAGCGCCTGGCTGCGTCGCGCGGCGGTCTGTTCCGGGCTGAAGGCGATCAGCACGCCGGCCTGGCGGCCTAGGTGGTTCAGCGCCTGCTCCAGCGGCTCGGCGGGCAGCCGGTAGTACTGGCGGGCATCGGTGCGGATCTCGGCGGCGCAGGCGCTGCCGGCGGAAACCAGGACGGGACCGCCGAGGCAGGCGAGGAGCAGGGCGCGGCTGAGCGGCGACAGGGCGCGTGACGGGGACATGAGGGACACTCCAGTGGATCGTTCGAGGTTGGCTTTCCTCCTCTGTCACGCGAGGTGGGGAAAAAGGCTCAGGTACGCGGAAATATCTTTCCGCTCATTCGCGCGGGTGCACGCCGACCCAGTAGCGGGTGACGCGCCGTACCTCCACGGGCAGCACCGCCGGCAGGGTGGCGAGGATCCGCTCGCTATCGTCCAGCGGATAGCTGCCGGAAATCCGCAGGCCGCCGATGCGCGGGTCGCAGCCCAGCCGGCCGGGGCGGTAGCGCGCGACTTCGGCGAGGAATTCGTCCAGGCGCATGCCGGCGGCCACCAGCATGCCGTCGGTCCAGGCGCCGCTGCCGACCGGCAACGGCTGCGGAACGCCGAGTCGCTCGCGGTCGAAGTCCAGCTGCCGGCCGCTGGGCAGCAGCAGGCCTTGGCCGGCGTGGTTCTCCACCTGCACCGCGCCTTCGTGGACGGCGACGCGGGTGCGTCCGGCGAACTGGCGCACGTCGAACCGGGTGCCCACCGGTCGCAGCCGGCCTTCCGCGCTGTACACGTGCAGCGGGCGCGGGTCGTGGCCGGTGCTGAGCTGGATTTCCCCGCGCAGCAGGAGCAGGCGCCGTTCGCCGGCATCGAAGCGGACATCCACCGCCGTGTCGCTGTTCAGCTCGAGGCGACTGCCGTCGGCCAGGGCCAGGCGCCGGCGTTCGCCGACGCCGGTGGCATAGTCGGCGCTCCAGCGCTGCAGGCTGCCGCTCTCGCGCAGGCCCCAGGCGCTGCCGCCGGCGGCCAGGACCAGCAGCAGGGTCTTCAGCGCGCGCCGGCGTTGCGGCGAATGCGGTGCGTTGATGGCGGCCAGGGCCAGTGGCGTGCCTATCCCGGCCAGGCGCTGGTTGACCGCCTCGATGTGGCGCCAGGCCTGCTCGTGTTCCGGGGCCGCCTGGCGCCAGCGCTGCCAGGCCTGGCGCAGGCGTTCGTCGTCGGCGCCGCCCTGCAGCTCGACCAGCCAGCGCACGGCCTGTTCAGCCACCTGCGGCGGCACCTTGGGTGCGGCGGGCAGGCTCATGGCAGCTCGGCGAAGTAGCAGCGTTGCGCAGCCTTGAGCATGTAGCGCTTGACGCTGCTCAGGGAGATGCCCAGCTGCGTGGCGATCTCGGCGTAGCCCAGGCCGTCGAGTTGGGCCAGCAGGAAGGTCTCCTTGGCCAGCGGCGGCAGGCCGTCGAGCAGACGGTCCAGCTCGACCAGGGTCTCCAGGACGATGGCGCGGGTCTCTTCGCTGGGGACTTCCCGCTCGGGCAGGCTGGCCAGGGCTTCCAGGTAGGCGCGCTCGACGTCCTGGCGGCGGTAGTGGTTGCACAGCACGCGGCGGGCGATGGTGGTGAGGAAAGCGCGCGGTTCGTCGATGCGCGCGGCCTGGCGCGAAACCAGGACCTTGACGAAGGTGTCCTGGGCCAGGTCGGCGGCGTTCTGCGGGCAGCCGAGGCGGCGCCGCAGCCAGCCCGTGAGCCAGTGGTGGTGGTCGCTGTAGAGGGTATGCAACGCGGCCGCGTGGGCGAGGTCGGCGCTCGACACCTGGACATTCCCGGAGCAGAAGGATTAACGAATGATAATAGTTATCATTTTATGCTGCGGGAATGCCTGCCTACAACCGCAGGCTGTCGGCGCCTGGCTTTCAGGAGGCTTTCAGGGCGGCGCGGTACTGCCCCGGGGTGGCGCCATGGGCTTCGCGGAAGCGCCGGTTGAAATGGCTCGGACTGGCGAAGCCGCAGGCCAGCGAGACCTCCTGGAGCGACTGCGCGGAGTACGTCAGCAGGTCGCGGGCCCGCGCCAGGCGTCGTTCCAGCACGTAGCGGTGCGGCGGCAGGCCGAAGGAGACGCGGAACATGCGCGCGAAGTGGTACTCGGAGAGCGCCGCCAGCTCCGCCAGCGACCCCAGTTCCAGCGGCTGCTCCAGGTGGCTTTCGATGTAGTCGGCCAGGCGCCGCCGCACGTGCGCGGCCAGCCCGCCCTGCCAGCGTACGTCGGTACGCCTGCCGCACCCGGTGAGCAGCAGGTGGTCCACCGCCTGGTGGGCGAGGCTGGTGCATAGCAGGCGCTCGCCGGGTTCGTTCCAGTCCTGTCGTTCCAGGGTCCGGCACAGGGCGGCCAGCGGCTCGTCCTGGATGTAGGTGCGCTCCTCCAGTTGCAGGCTGCGCGGTTCGCAATCGAGGGTGCGTACCGCCGCGCCGGCCAGGCGTTCCGGGCTGATGTACAGGTGCATGAAGCCCAGGCCGCGTGTCACCGCCCAGTCGGAGTGGTGTTCGGCCGGCATCACGCAGAAGCGATCGGGGCCGCCATAGAGCCCGGGACGATCGCGGCGGAAGGTCTGCCAGCCGCCCTGCAGGTAGAGCGACAGGGTGTGATGGCCGGGGTCGCTGTAGCCGAGGATCTCCGCTTCGTCGCGGTACCAATGGGCGAGCGCCAGGCCGTCGCTGAGCGTGCTGCTGCGCAGCAGGCGCGCATTGGAGGTCCGGTCGAGGGTGCGGAATACCTGGAAATCGCTGGGTTGGTGCATGCCGGCCATGCTACCCGCGCCCGGACGCTGCCGCGAGAGGCGGCGGATGAAAAGCGCAAGAATGGACAATGGTCGCGCCCGGCCTCGCCCGCAGACTGACGGCATCCTGTCGTTGCGGAGTCGCCATGAATCTTTCGCTGTACCTGCTCACCGTGCTCATCTGGGGCACCACCTGGATCGCCATCAAGCTGCAGATGGGCCCGGTGGCGATCACCCTGTCGATCGCCTACCGCTTCGCCCTGGCGGCGCTGGTGCTGTTCGCCGTGCTGCTGCTCGGCCGCCGCCTGCAAAGGCTGGACGCACGGGGCCAACGCCTGTGCATGGCCCAGGGCGTATGCCTGTTCTGCCTGAATTTCATCTGCTTCTATACCGCCAGCCAGTGGATTCCCAGCGGCCTGGTGGCCGTGGTGTTCTCCACCGCCACCCTGTGGAATGCGCTGAACGCCCGCCTGTGGTTCGGCCAGCGCATCGCGTCGAACGTGATGGCCGGTGGCGGTCTCGGCCTGCTCGGCCTGGGGCTGCTGTTCTGGCCGGAACTGGTGGGTCACCAGGCCACCCCGGAAACCTTCTACGGCCTCGGCCTGGCCCTGCTAGGCACGCTGTGCTTCTCCACCGGCAACATGCTTTCCAGCCTGCAACAGAAGGCCGGCATCCGCCCGCTCACCGGCAATGCCTGGAGCATGCTCTACGGCACCCTGATCCTCCTGGCGCTGTGCCTGTTCCAGGGCGTGCCGCTGAATTTCGACTGGAGCGCGCGCTACGTCGGCTCGCTGCTGTACCTGGCGATCCCCGGCTCGGTGATCGGCTTCACCGCCTACCTGACCCTGGTCGGGCGCATGGGCCCGGATCGCGCCGCCTACTGCACCGTGCTGTTCCCGGTGGTGGCGCTGAACATCTCGGCCTTCGCCGAGGGCTACCGCTGGACCGCACCGGCGCTGGCCGGGCTGGTCCTGGTGATGCTCGGCAACGTCTTGGTGTTCCGCAAGCCGAAGGCGCCGGCGCTGGCCGGGCCGGCGCGCTCGACCTAGCGGAGAGGGAGGCGCGCTCAGCCGCGTCGCCACACCTGCGGATTGACCAGGTCCAGCGGCCGCTCGCCGCGCAGGGCCGCCTCGAAGTTCTGCAGCGCCCGCTCGGCCATGGCCCGGCGGGTCTCGTGGGTGGCCGAGCCGATGTGCGGCAGGGTCACCGCGTTGTCCAGGGCGAACAGCGGCGATTCGGCCAGCGGTTCCTTCTCGTAGACATCCAGGCCGGCGCCGAGGATGCGTTTCTCCCGCAGGGCGGCGACCAGCGCGGCCTCGTCGACCACCTGGCCGCGGGCGACGTTGACCAGGATCGCCGAGGGCTTCATCAGGCCCAGTTCGCGCGCGCCGATCAACCGCCGGGTCTGCGCTCCCAGCGGCACCACCACGCAGACGAAGTCGGCCTCGCCGAGCAGTTCGTCGAAGCCGAGGAAGCGCGCGCCGAGTTCCTGTTCCAGTTCCGGCTTGCGGTTGTTGCCGTGGTAGAGCACCTGCATGCCGAAGCCGAAACGGCCGCGCCGGGCGATGGCCGCGCCGATCCGGCCGAGGCCGAGGATGCCGAGTTTCTTGCCATGCACATCGGTGCCGAACTGCGGGGCATCGACGGTGCGCTTCCAGTTCCCGGCCTTGACCCAGGCGTCCAGCTCGGCGACCCGTCGCGCGGCGCTGATCAGCAGGGCGAAGCCGAGGTCGGCGGTGGTCTCGGTGAGGACGTCGGGCGTGTTGGTGAGAGCGATGCCGCGGCGGTTCAGGTAGTCCAGGTCATAGTTGTCGTAGCCGACCGAGACGCTGGAGATGACTTCCAGCTGCTTCGCCTGTTCCAGTTGCCTGGCGCCGAGCGGCCGGCCGACGCCGATCATGCCGTGGGTATCGGGCAGGGCGGCGGCGTACTGGGCGTCGATGTCGCCCTGTTTCGGTTCGAGCACGCGGACGTTGAACTGGCGTTGCAGGCGTTCGAGATGCTCGGGGGCGAGGCGACTGAAGACGAAGACGTTCTTTTTCATGACGGGACTCTGCAAGCGGGAGCGAAAGCGCCGACCATACCACCGCCATCGAAGCGGCGGGCAGGGGCCCGCCACTGGGCGGGCGATTATCGGCTCAGGAGGGTCTTCCGAGTTCCAGGCCCAGCTCCACCAGCGCCGCTTCGTCGCGCTGGAGCAGGCCGGGCAGGCTTTCCTTGAGGTATTCCACCCAGGTCTTGATCTTCGCGTCGAGATACTGCCGCGAAGGGTACAGCGCATAGACGTTGAGCTGTTGCAGGCGGTGTTGCGGCAGGACCCGCACCAGGGTGCCCTTGCCCAGGTCCTCGATGGCCGAATACACCGGCAGGATGCCGATGCCCAGCCCGGAGCGGATCGCCTCGGTCATGGCGTCGCCGACATTGACCTGGAACGGCGAGGCGCCGATGGAGACCATTTCCTGGCCGTTGGGGCCGTCGAACAGCCAGCGATCCAGCGGCACCACTGGGCTGACCAGCCGTAGGCAGTCGTGGCTGGCCAGCTCCGAAGGCTCGCTCGGCGTGCCGTTCAGGCGCAGGTACTCCGGCGAGGCGCAAAGAATGCTGTAGGTCTCGCCGATGCGCTGGGAAATGAAGCCGGAATCGGGTAGCTCGGAGGCCACCACGATGGCCACGTCGAAGCCCTCGTCGAGCAGGTCCGGCACGCGGTTGGCCATGGTCAGGTCGAAGGTCACGTCGCGGTACTGCTGGCGGTAGCCGGCGATGGCGCGGATCACGTAGTGCTGGCCGATGCCGGTCATCGAATGCAGCTTCAGCTTGCCGGCGGGACGGGCATGGGCATCGCTGGCTTCGGCCTCGGCTTCCTCGACGTAGGCGAGGATCTGCTCGCAGCGCAGCAGGTAGCGCTGGCCGGCCTCGGTGAGGGCGATGCGACGAGTGGTACGGTTGAGCAGGCGGGTGCGCAGGTGCGTCTCGAGGTTGGCCACCGCCCGCGAAACATAGGCGGTGGTGGTGTTGAGCTGCTGGGACGCTGCGGTGAAGCTTCCGGTTTCCGCCACGCAGACGAAGGCTCGCATGTTTTGCAGGGTATCCATCGACGGGGCCTCCTAGGCACGCGCAGAAGTGTGTCAGATTGTTGCGAGGGCGGATTATTTCACATTACGCAATAAACAATCGCACTTGAGCCAGCTTATCAGCAGCCGCCAGCCTCTTAAAATTCATCGGCCCCCGAGCGCACGAACGCTCGAGCGGGTTGAACGGCGCCCGTACCGTTCAAATTCCGTGCTTCGCCCCTCCAGGATCAGACAACGTGCCGCGTGCTCTCAGGAAGGAACTGACCTTGGTCGGCTCCTTCGTCGGTTTTCTCGTCGTTTTCTCCGCAATATCCGGTTGTGTCAGTACAGGCGATATCGCCCCCGAGGCCGCCACGCTCGACGCCAACGCCCTGGCCACCGACCATGCGATCCAGGCTGCCGCCCGCGAGGCCGGCTGGCCGCAGGCGCAGTGGTGGAAGGTGTATGCCGATCCGCAGCTGGACGCCTGGATCGAGAAGGCGCTGGATGGCAATCCAGGCCTGGCGGTAGCCCATGCGCGGGTACGCCAGGCGAAGTCCATGGCCGGGCTGGTGGAGTCCATCGAGTCGCCGCAGATCGAGGGCAAGGGCTCGCTGGTCCGCCACCGCTGGCCGGACGACTATTTCTACGGCCCCGGCGACCTGGCGCGGACCACTTCCTGGAACAACTCCACCGAGATCGGCCTGAACTACAAGCTCGATCTCTGGGGGCGCGACCGCAGCGACAGCGAGCGCGCCGTCGACCTGGCCCACATGGCCGCCGCCGAGGCGCGCCAGGCGCAGCTCGAGCTGGAGGGCAACATCGTGCGCGCCTACGTCCAGCTCTCGTTGCAGTACGCCGAGATGGACATCGCCAAGGCCATGCTGCAACAGCAGCGCGACATCCTCGCCCTGGCCCAGCGTCGCCTGCGCGGCGGCATCGGCACGCATTTCGAGGTCAGCCAGGCGGAAGTGCCGCTGCCCGAGACCGAGCGCCGCATCGAGGTGATCGACGAAGAAATCCAGCTCACCCGCAACCTGCTCGCCGCCCTGGCCGGCAAGGGCCCGGGCGAGGGCCGCACGATCCGCCGGCCAAGCCTGAACCTGGCGGCGCAGCCGAGCCTGCCCAGCGCCTTGCCGGCCGAACTGCTCGGTCGCCGCCCGGATGTGGTCGCCCGCCGCTGGCAGGTCGCCGCCCTGGCCAAGGGCGTGGACGTGGCGCGCGCCGACTTCTACCCCAACGTCGACCTGATGGCCTCGGTCGGCTTCAGTGCCGTCGGCGGCGGCATGCTGGAGTTCTTCCGCAGCGCCAAGTACACCTACAGCGCCGGCCCGGCGGTGACCCTGCCGATCTTCGACGGCGGCCGCCTGCGTTCGCAGTTGGGCGAGGCGGCGGCCGGCTACGACGCGGCGGTGGAGCAATACAACCAGACCCTGGTGGATGCGCTGAAGAACATTTCCGACCAGTTGATCCGCCTGCATTCGGTGGACATCCAGAAGGACTTCGCCGCGCAATCGGTGGCTTCCGCGCAGAAGACCTACGATATCGCCACCCTGGCCTACCAGCGCGGCCTCACCGATTACCTCAACGTGCTCAACGCGCAGACCCGGCTGTTCCAGCAGCAACTGGTCCAGGAGCAGGTGCAGGCCGCCCGGCTGGCCGCCCATGCCAGCCTGCTCACCGCCCTCGGCGGCGGCGTCGGGGCCGGCGCCGATACGCCGGCGCAGCGGAAGCTGGCGCCGGAGAACGTCCCGGTCAGAGCGGTATCTTCGCGATGAGTGGCCGCTCCGCTGGTTTCGCCCTGCCCAGCCGCGACGAGTGGCGGCGCGCGCTGGCCGAGTGGGCGCGCAGCGACGGGGCGACCTGGATCTACGTGTTCAAGGTGCTCTGCGCGGCCTTCCTGACCCTCTGGCTGGCGATGCGCCTGGAGTTGCCGCAACCGAGCACGGCGACCATCACCGTGTTCATCGTCATGCAGCCGCAGAGCGGCCAGGTGTTCGCCAAGAGCTTCTACCGCATCCTCGGCACCCTGGTCGGCCTCAGCGTGATGGTCACCCTGATCGCCCTGTTCGCCCAGGAGCGGGTGCTGTTCCTGCTCAGCTCGGCGATCTGGATCGGTCTCTGCACCGCCGGGGCCGCCCGCTACCGTGACTTCCGCTCCTACGCCTGCGTGCTCGCCGGCTACACCGCGACGCTGATCGGCATCCCCGCCACCAGCCATCCGGAAGGCGCCTTCATGCAGGCGATCTGGCGGGTCCTGGAAATCAGCCTGGCGATTCTCTGCTCGGGCGTGGTCAGCGCGGTGATCATGCCGCAGACCACCAGCGCGGCGATGCGCAATGCGCTGTACGTGCGCTTCGGCCTGTTCGCCGCGTTCGTCCTCGACAGCCTGCGCGGGGTCGGCGGGCGCGAGCGCTTCGAAAGCAGCAACGTGGCCTTCGCCGCCCAGGCCGTGGGCCTGGAGACGATGCGCGCGGCGAGCGCCTTCGAGGATCCGCACATGCGCCTGCGCAATGGCCGGCTGATTCGCCTGAGCAGCGAGTTCATGGCCATGAATACCCGTTTCCACGCCCTCCACCAACTGCTCGAACGCCTGCGCGCGCAGGGCTCCACCCAGGTGCTGGAAGCGTTCGAACCGTGCCTGGAGGAAATCACCGGGCTGCTCGAGGAGATCCGTGGCCGCGCCGTCACCGACCATGACGCCGAGCGCTTCGCCCAGCGCCTCGCCGACTGCCGCGAACGCCTGATGGCGCGTATCCGCCAGGCGCGCGGAGAACTGCTGGCGCGGGAGCCGGGTGAAGAGGCGCGGCTGGACTTCAATACCGCCGCCGAGCTGCTCTACCGTTTCGCCGAGGAAATGCACGACTACGCCCTGACCCATGCCTCGCTGGCCGCCCACCGCCACGAGCGCGAGCAGTGGAAGGACGCCTTCACCGCCAAGGCCAACGCGGTGGCGGCGGCAGTGGCGGGGATGCGCACCGGGTTGATGATCCTGCTGTTCGGCTGCTTCTGGATCTACAGCACCTGGCCCAGCGGCGGCACCTTCGCCCTCAATGCGGTGGCGGTCTCGGCGCTGGCCTCGGCGGCGCCGAACCCGAAGAAGGTCGCCATGCAGATGGCCATCGGCACCATGGCGGCGGCGCTGCTCGGCTTCAGCGAGATGTTCTTCGTCTACCCGCACATCGACGGTTTCCCGCTGCTGTGCCTGGTGCTGGCGCCGGTGTTCGCCCTCGGCGCGTTCATCTCCTCGCGGCCGCAGTGGGCCGGCTACGGTCTCGGCCTGCTGGTGTTCTTCTGCTTCGGTTCGGTGCCGGCGAACCTGACCGTCTACGACCCGGCCCACGTGATCAACGAGTACATCGCCCTGATCCTCTCGATGCTGCTCTCGGCCGCGGCCGCCGCGGTCATTCTGCCGCCCAACAGCGCCTGGCTGTGGAAGCGCCTCGAGCGCGACCTGCGGATGCGCGTGGTGTTCGCCATCAGCGGCAGGAGCAGGGGGCTTGGCTCGGCCTTCGAAAGCGGCACCCGCGACCTGCTGAACCAGGCCTATGGCGTCGCCGCCGGGCGCCCGGACGTGCAGCGCGGCCTGCTGCGCTGGATGTTCCTGGTGCTCGAGGTCGGCCACGCGATCATCGAGCTGCGTCGCGAGCAGGAGCGCCTGCCGGACGAACCCTGCTACGCCGAGGCCATGCCCTGGCGCCAGGCGATCCGCGCCATGGGGCGGGCCCTGATCCGGCTGTTCGTGCGCCCCGGCGCGGAGAACCTGGAGCGCGCCCTGGCGGCCGTCGACCAGGCCATCCACGCGGCCAGGCACACCGACGAACCCTGCGCGCCGCACTTCGACAGCTCGCCGCTACGGCGGGTGCGCAGCTACCTGCACTTCATCCGTTCTTCCTTGCTCGCGCCGACCTCGCCGCTGACCGAACTGGCCGGTCGGACGAGCGGCCAAGGTACCGTCCATGCCTCGTGAAATCGCCATCCATGGGGTCTACATGCCGACCCTGACGCTGTTGTTCGTGATCGCCGCGGCGCTCACCTGGGGGCTCGACCGGATCTTCGCCTCGGTTGGCCTGTATCGCTTCACCTGGCACCCGGCGCTGTTCCGGGTCAGCCTGTTCGCCTGCCTGTACGGCGGCCTGTCCCTGACCATCTACCGCTGAGGCGGTAGCGCACCTCTTCGTTATCGTGAGCCGACCATGACCTTGAAATCCGTAATCAGCCTGCTGGCGACCCTGCTGATCCTGTTGGTCGCCGTATTCATCGGGCGGACCCTGTGGGTCAACTACATGGACACCCCCTGGACCCGCGACGGTCGCGTGCGCGCCGACGTGATCAATGTCGCCGCCGACGTTTCCGGGATCGTCGTCGACGTCCCGGTGCGCGACAACCAGTTGGTGAAGAAAGGCGACCTGCTGATGCAGATCGACCCCGACCACTACCGCATCGCGGTGAAGCAGGCCGAGTCGCTGGTCGCCTCGCGCAAGGCGACCCTGGAGATGCGCCAGCTGAACGCCCGGCGGCGCGCGGAAATGGATGAGATGGTGGTCTCCCGCGAAAGCCGCGACGACGCCCACAACACCGCCGCCGCGGCGATGGCCGACTACGAGCAGGCCAAGGCCCAGCTCGACGCCGCGCGCCTGAACCTGGAGCGCACCCGGGTGGTGGCGCAGGTCGACGGCTACGTCACCAACCTCAACGTGCACCGTGGCGACTACGCGCGGGTCGGCGAGGCGAAGATGGCGGTGATCGACAAGAACTCCTACTGGGTCTACGGCTACTTCGAGGAAACCAAGCTGCCGTACATCCGCGAAGGCGACCCGGTGGACATGCAGCTGATGAGCGGCGAACACCTCAAGGGCCACGTGGAAAGCATCGCCCGCGGCATCTACGACCGCGACAACCCGGAAAGCCGCGAGCTGACCGCCGACGTCAACCCCACTTTCAACTGGGTGCGCCTGGCCCAGCGCGTGCCGGTGCGGGTACACATCGACGAAGTGCCGGACGGCGTGCTGCTTTCGGCGGGGATCACCTGCACGGTGATCGTCAAGCCGCAAGGGCGCGACGACCAGGCCTCGGCGGCGCAGGCGCCGGGGCGGGCCGGTTGAGCGAAAGAGGCATGGAGAAGCCCGGCGGATGCCGGGCTTTTTCGTTTCGGCGGGGCGGAAGAGGGCGCCACTCGCCAGGAACACGCTGCGGTTGGCGGCTGCCGGTGGTGAATATCCACCCGGCGGCCTAGGCTCCGACCTGTTCGGCCGGCGACACGATGAGGCCCTTGCCGCCGCGCGAGCGGCCGGAGCTGAGGTAGTCGGCGATGGATTCCTGGGTGACCTCGCCGAGGAACTGCTGGTCGGGGTCGAGCACCGGCAGCCAGGAGCTGTTGAACTCGTACATCCGCGACAACAGGATGCGCAGGTGCTCGTCGTGGCTGGCGGTGACCCGGAACGGGGTGACGAACGGCGCGCAGGTGCCCTCCTGGCGGCGCAGGTCCTTGCGTCGCACGTAGCCCAGGCCCTTGCCCTGGTCATCCACCACGATCAGGTAGCGCCGGTCGTTCTCGTCCATCAGTTCCAGCGCCTCGGCCACCGGGGTCTGCGGCCGGGCGGTGACCAGGCTGCTGTCGGCGGCGTCTTCGGCGCGCACCAGGAGCAGGCGCTTGAGCGTGCTGTCCTGGCCGGTGAAGGCGCTGACGAACTCGTCCGCCGGGTGCGCCAGCAGGGTGTCCGGGTGGTCGTACTGGAGCAGCCGGCCGCTCTTGAACACCGCCACCTTGTCACCCAGCTTGATGGCTTCGTCGATGTCGTGGCTGACCATGATCACGGTCATGCCGAGCTTGCGCTGCATCTCGAAGAACTCGTTCTGGATCGACTCGCGGTTGATCGGATCGACCGCGCCGAACGGCTCGTCCATCAGCAGCAGCGGCGCGTCCGCCGCCAGCGCGCGGATCACCCCGACGCGCTGCTGCTGGCCGCCGGAGAGTTCGCGCGGGTAGCGTTGCAGGTACTGCTTGGGCTCCAGCTTGACCATGCTCATCAGCTCGCGGGCCTTCTCCTTGCAGCGCGCCTTGTCCCAGCCGAGCAGGCGCGGCACGACCATGATGTTTTCCTCGATGGTCATGTTCGGGAACAGGCCGATCTGCTGGATCACGTAGCCGATGTGGCGGCGCAGGGTGACTTCGTCGAGGTCCGCGGTGTCCTGGCCGTCGATCAGCACGCGGCCGGAGGTCGGCGGGATGATCCGGTTGATCATCTTCAGGGTGGTGGTCTTGCCGCAGCCGGAGGGGCCGAGGAAGACGCAGATCTCGCCTTTCTCCACGGTCAGGCTGACGGAATCGACGGCGCGGAACTCCTTGCCGTTCTTCTGGGTGAAGGTCTTGCTGAGCTTGTCCAGTTCGATCATGTTCGGCTCCTGTCAGTGCGCGCTGGCGCGCAGTCCCTTGGGGGTGAGGATGCGTTGCAGCCATTGCAGCAGCAGGTCGGCGACGATGGCCAGGAGGCTGACCAGTACCGCGCCGACCACCAGCATCGGCATGTTGCTCTGGCTGATGGAAGTGAGGATCAGCACGCCCAGGCCGCCGGCGCCGATCACCGCGGCGATGGTCATCACGCCGATGTTCATCACCACGGCGGTGCGTACGCCGGCGAGGATCACCGGCACCGCGAGGGGAATGTCGACCATCCGCAGGCGTTGCCAGAAGGTCATGCCGATGCCCTTGCCGGCCTCGCGGATGCCCGCTTCGACGCCGGTCAGGGCGAGGTAGGTGTTGCGCAGGATCGGCAGCAGCGAATAGAGGAACACCGCGGTGATCGCCGGCAGCGGCCCGAGGCCCTGGCCGAATACCGAGTAGACCGGCATCAGCAGGCCGAACAGGGCGATCGAGGGGATGGTCAGCATCACCGTGGCGGCGCCCTGCAACGGGCCGGCCAGCCACGTGAAGCGGGTCATCAGCACGCCCAGCGGCACGCCGACGAGGATCGCCAGGCCTACGGCGACCAGTACCAGCAGCAGGTGCTGGAGGGTGAGCTGGCCGACCTGGGACCAGTCGAGATGGGAAAGCACGCTGAAGAAGTCCATTACTGGCTACCTCCCTGGCCGGCCTGGCCGTCGTCGAGCAGGCGGTGTTCGCGGAGGAAGTCGGCGGCGACCTTCTGTGGCGTCTGCTGCTCGATATCGACCCGCGCGTTGAGCGCCTGCATGGTGGCGTCGTCGAGCCGCTCGATGATCGGATCGAACAGCGTGGCGAACTCCGGATGGCGCTGCATGACCTCCTTACGCACCACCGGGGCGGCGTTGTAGAAGGGGAAGTACTGCTTGTCGTCCTTCAGCACGCGCAGCTTGAAATCCTTCAGGCGGCCGTCGGTGGTGTAGACGAGGCCGAGGAACACCTGGCGGTTCTTCAGCGCGGTGTAGACCAGCCCGGCGTCCATCTGGCGGATGTCGTTGCGGGTGAAGTGCAGGCCGTACAGCTCGCTCATGGGGCCGAGGCCGTCGGGGCGGCCGGCGAACTCCGGGTCCATGGCGAACAGGTGGGTGCTCCCGGGCTCGGCCTCCTGCTGTTCGGCGAGCACCCGCGCGAGATCGCTGACGCTCTGGATGCCCAGGCGCTCGGCCTGTTCCTCGGGCATGGCCAGGGCATAGGTGTTGTTGAAGCGGGTCGGCTTCAGCCAGACCAGGCCCTGGGCTTCGTCGAGTTGCTTGACCCGGCGGTAGGAAGCCGCGGCGTCGAGCTTCTCGTCGATGTGGTTGTAGACGATCAGCGACGAGCCGGTGTACTCCCAGACGATATCCAGCTGGCCGCTTTCCTGGGCGGCGCGGGCCAGGGTGCTGCCCAGGCCGGTGGTGACCGTCACGTCGTAGCCGCGCTTCTGCAGGAACTGCGCGGTGATGGCGGTGAGGATGCGCTGCTCGGTGAAGGTCTTGCCGCCGATGCGCAGGGTTTCCGCCTGCGCCAGGCCGGCGGCGAACAGGCCGGCGCAGGCCAGGCAGAGTGAGCGGATCAGTCGGTTCATCAGGCCTCCTTGGCGGTCAGGCCGCGTTCCAGGAACATGCGGCTGAACAGCACCACCAGGGCGTCCAGCAGCAGGGCGAGGAGCGCCGTGCAGGCGGCGCCGAGCAGCAGTTGCTGGTGGTTGTTCAGGTAGATGCCGGGGAAGATCAGGCTGCCCAGGCTGTTGGCGCCGATCAGGAACGCCAGCGGCGCGGAGCCGACGTTCAGCGCCAGGGCCACGCGCACGCCGCCGACGATGATCGGCACCGCGTTCGGCAGTTCCACCCGCAGCAGCACCTGGTTGGGCGTCATGCCGATGCCGGTGGCGGCTTCCTTCAGCGCCGGCGAGACATTGCGCAGGCCCTCGTAGGTGTTGCGCACGATCGGCAGCAGCGAGGCGAGGAACAGGGCGAGGATCGCCGGGCCGTTGCCGATGCCGATGATCGCCAGGGCGATGGCCAGCACCGCCAGCGGCGGGATGGTGTTGCCGACGTTGAACACCTGCATCAGGCGTTCGGCCTGGGCCTGCATGCCGGGACGGCTGAGCAGGATGCCGGCCGGCACGCCGACCAGCAGGGCGGCCGCCATCGAACTGAAGACCAGCACCAGGTGGGCCTGCAAGTAGAACAGCAGGTCGTCGCGGTAGTGGAGGATGGTCGCGGGGGTGATCCAGTGGATCAGCAAGGCCAGTACGGCGGCTGCGGCGCAGAGGCCGAGCAGGGCCTTGCCACAGGTTTTCACCATGGTCGGGACTCCCTTCGGAATGAGCGTTGGCTACGCTGTCGGGCGCTTCGTCGAAGCGCGGAAACAGGCCGGAAATCAAAGGCTTCGGATGGGCACCGAATTGCCGACCCTGAAAGGGTTGACCGTTCGTCGTTCGCGGAGGTTCAACGAAACGGCCATGCTTGTGCCATGACCGGGCCTGGGCAAGCGGCCGCAGCCGCCGTCTCGCCTGGGCTGGCGGCGAACGAAGAAATTTTCCCGGGGGAGCGGGCGAGAAGGGCGTTGCCGCGTCGGCGGCGCGCCATGCACCGTATCGGTGCGCTCGACGCCCAGGGCTTTTCTGCGGTTATGATGCGGGTTCCGAAATTTTCTCGGGCTTTTCCAGACATTCGCACCCCACGGTTCACGGATCGGCCTTTTGGGGTAGGTGTTTTACCTTCTGCTAAGGGAGTACCCCGCGTCATGCTCGATCTCGTCGCGGCATTCATTGCCTTGACCACCTTGCTCACCTACGTGAACTACCGTTTCATCCGCCTGCCGCCGACCATCGGCGTGATGGCCACGGCGCTGGTGTTCTCGCTGATCGTCCAGGGGCTTTCGGAACTGGGTTATCCGATCCTCGAGGTGGAGATGCAGGAAATCATCCGCCGCATCGACTTCTCCGAAGTGCTGATGACCTGGTTCCTGCCCGCGCTGCTGTTCGCCGGCGCACTGCACGTCGACCTCTCCGACCTGCGCAGCTACAAGTGGCCGATCGGCCTGCTGGCCACCGCCGGGGTGCTGATCGCCACTTTCGTCATCGGTGGCCTGGCCTACTACACCTTCCCGCTGTTCGGCTGGCAGGTGGATTTCATCTACTGCCTGCTGTTCGGCGCGCTGATCTCGCCGACCGACCCCATTGCCGTGCTCGGCATCCTCAAGTCCGCCGGCGCGCCGAAACCGCTGGCGACCACCATCGTCGGCGAGTCGCTGTTCAACGACGGCACCGCGGTGGTGGTGTTCGCCATCATCCTCGGCATCCTCCAGCTCGGCGAGGCGCCCACGGTCAGCGCCACGGCGATCCTCTTCGTCCAGGAAGCCATCGGCGGCGTGCTTTTCGGCGCGGTGCTCGGCTACGGCGTGTTCGTGATGATGCGCGGCATCGACCAGTACCAGGTGGAGGTCATGCTGACCCTCGCCCTGGTCATCGGCGGCGCCGCGCTGGCCGCGCGCCTGCACGTATCGGCGCCGATCGCGATGGTGGTGGCCGGGCTGATCATCGGCAACCACGGACGCCACTACGCGATGTCGGACGAGACCCGGCGCTATGTGGACAAGTTCTGGGAGCTGATCGACGAGATCCTCAACGCCCTGCTGTTCGCCCTGATCGGCCTGGAGCTGCTGCTGTTGCCGTTCTCCTGGCTGCACGTGGCGGCGGCCTTCGCCCTCGGCGGCGCGGTGCTGGTCTCGCGCCTGCTCACGGTGGGTCCGGCGATCCTGGTCCTGCGCCGTTTCCGTGGCGCCAACCGGCAGGTACCGGCGGGCACCATCCGCATCCTGGTCTGGGGCGGGCTGCGCGGCGGCGTCTCGGTGGCGCTGGCGCTGTCCCTGCCGCTGGGGCCGGAGCGCGACCTGATCCTCAGCCTGACCTACATCGTGGTGCTGGTATCGATCCTGCTCCAGGGGCTTTCCATCGGCCCGCTGGTGCGTCGTATCTACGCCGGCCAGCCGCTGGAGAAAAGCGAGGGGGCGCACTGAGCGCGGCCTTCGCAAGGCGAGCGCCCGCCGTCATGGCGGGCGTTTTCGTTGGCGGCCATCAGGCGCTGTCCTGTGGCGCTTCGTTGCGATGGGTGCCGCGCAGGTTCATCGCCGCCAGGCAGACCTGCAGCAGGATCAGCGCATAGGCCTGGGCGTACAGGCCCCAGGCGATCCACAGCAGGTTGCTGGCGAGGAACACCCAGAAGCCGACCTTGCGTCGTCGCCGGTGCGCCGACGCCACCAGCCAGGCGGCCACCACCGTGACCAGCATGGCGGGCCATTGCAGGTAGTCCAGCCAATGCATGCGCGCATCCTTTTTCCGACCTTTGAGGGGTCAGACCAGCCCTGGCGCGGCAAAGTGCGGTCGGATCGGATAGCCGTGCAGCAGCGACCTGACCCGTTCCTCGTCGAGCGCCCCGTTGAACTCGGCGCCCAGGGCTTCGCGGTGGATGCCGGTGGCGCCCAGCCAGAGGGTATCGATGCGCGCGGCGAGGGCGCCGGGGACGTCGGTCACCAGCGAGTCGCCGACGAACAGGATGTGCCGCGCGCCGCGCGCTTCCAGTTGCCGCTGGGCGATGCGGAAGGCCGCCGGGTCGGGCTTGCCGTACCAACTGACCTGGCCGCCTTCCTCGCTGAACAGCTCGGCGAGCATGCCCGCGCCGTATACCGTGCGGCCGCCGGAAACCACCACGCGGTCCGGGTTGGCGCAGAGGAACGGCAGGTCGGTGGCGCCGCGCAGGGGCGCGAAGCGCTGTTCCAGTTCTTCCTGGGGAAAGCTGCCGACGCCGACGATCAGCGCCGCCTGGGCGATGTCCTCGACGAAGCGCTCGCGGATTTCCGCCGGCCAGCTCTGCTGGGCCAGGCCGACGCCGGCCAGGTAGATGCCGCCACGCCGGTAGTCGGCGGTTTGCAGCAGGGCGTCGATGGTCAACTGGCCGGAGGTGGTGATGCCGGCGAACCAGTCGCGCTGGATGCCCAGGCGCTCGAGCCCGGCGCTCATTTCCACCACGCTGCTGGACGAGTTGCTGAGGAACCAGACCGGGCGGCCTTCGGCGTGCCGCCGGGCGAGCCAGGCGAGGGCGCCGGGGAACGCCTCGGCGCCGTCCATCACTACGCCCCAGAGATCGAGAAGGAAGCCGTCATAGTCGGCGCAGAGCGCTTCCAGTTGCGCATGGTCGAGCAGGCGGGTGCTGGTGGCGGCGCTGAAGCGCGGGGAGGTCGGGGCATCGCTCATGGGAGTCTCGTCGCGGCTGTCGAAGTGGGCCGCCGCGTGCGGCGGCGAGCCCCAAGGGT
Organism: Pseudomonas sp. HMSC067G02; assembly: GCF_001813485.1. NCBI lineage: Bacteria > Pseudomonadati > Pseudomonadota > Gammaproteobacteria > Pseudomonadales > Pseudomonadaceae > Pseudomonas > Pseudomonas sp. HMSC067G02. The sequence goes on along the minus strand of NZ_KV812688.1, from coordinate 40,756 downwards.
GCCAAACTTGCGTGACGGGACCAAGCCTTTCGGCCCTGCGCGTGTTTACGGCCGGTCGAGCGCCTGGGCCATCCACTCGCGCACATGGCAGAGGGCGAAGCGCGATGGGCTGCATTCGCCGTTGGCCATCGCCAGGCGCAGGCCGTCGACGTCGGCGCCGCGCACATAGGCGCTGGCGTCGCGCATGTCGTCCTCGTCGCCGAACCCGCCGCGCTGCATTTCCTCCAGCGCGGCCTGCTTGTCCCAGCCCTGCACGACGATGCGGTACATGGCGGCGAACAGTCCGGTGCGGTTGTTGCCGTGCTTACAGTGCATCAGTACCGGGCCTTCGCGCTCGGCGGCCTGCAACTGGCGGAGGACGCTGAGCACCTCGGCGTCGTCGACCCGGTCGGCGTGGGTCGGCAGGCTGACCACCCGCACCGGAGCCTGGCCCAGCCAGGCGCGGTCGTCGTCCTTGATGAAGCTGACCACCGTCTTCACCTGCAGGCGTTGCAGCAGCGCGACGCTCTGTGCGTTGGGCAGCGCGCTGCGATAGAGGGTGGGGCTCATGCGGTAGAGGTTGATCGACGGGTCGACCGCTTGCGCCCAGGCTGGCGAACGCGGGGCGGCAGTCTCGGCGGCATGCAGCGGGCCGCCGAGCAGGAAGGCGCCGAGCACGGCGGCGAGGAGCAGGCGGAGCCAGGCGAGCGGTGAACGGTGCATGTCGGCCTCGTGCGGTGGGTGGCCAACACTAGGCGAGGGCGGGTCAAGCCGAGCTGAAGAGAATGTGAAGAATTCGTTGAGGCAGCTTCACCCGTCAGCGCAGGAAGAATCCATAGACCCTGCCGGAGAAGAACACCAGCAACAGCGCCGGATAGCACAGGTAGTGCAGCACCACGATGAGCAGTGCCGCCGGGCTGGGATCGCCTTTCAGCGAGGCGAGGCCGACCAGTAGCAGGTAAAGGATCCCGAGCACTCCGCCATACAGGGCGACCAGGCGCAAGCGCTCGCCCCAGGTCGGCCAGCGCCGCTGCGCGCGGGCGAACCACCAGGCCAGGCCGCCGGCGACCAGCGCGGCGATCAGCAGGCTGGCCGGCAGGCCGCCGAAGCGGACCACCCCGCGCAGCAGCACGTTGAGCAGGATCGCCGCGGCGATCCCGGCCAGGGCGTAGTAACGGATGGGTACGGCAAGGCGGTCGCCCATAGCGGTATCTCCTGGCGGTTTCAGAGGCGCGTGTCGAGGCCGAAGCGCTTCTTCAGCAGCCGCTCCAGCAGGCCGCGCGGCATCCAGCGGGCCAGCGCCGGCAGGGCCCGGCTGCCATTGCCGATGCGCACCAGCGGCGGGCGCGGACGGCGCTGCACGGCGGCGAGCAACTGGCGGGCGAAGTCTTCGGCGGGCGTGGGATTGTCCTGGGATGCCGCGGCGCGCGCCTGGATCTGCCGGCGCAACGGCCACCAGGGCGAGCGTTCGTCGACCACGCTGTCCATCTCGCGGCTGGCGCTGGCGCCGAAGTTCGAGGCGATGGCGCCCGGCTGCACTTCCAGCACCTCGACGCCGAACGGTGCCAGTTCCAGGCGCAGGGCATCGCTCAGCGCATGCACCGCGGCCTTGGAGGCGCAGTAGGCGCCGGCGAAGGGCGTGACCAGCACGCCGGAGACGCTGCCGACGTTCACCACCAGGCCGGACTTGCGCCTCAGTAGCGGGAACAGTGCGCGGGTCACGCCGACCACGGCGAACACGTTGGTCTCGAACTGCCGGCGCATGGCGTCGACGCCGCCGTCCAGCAGCGGACCCATGGCGCCGTAGCCGGCGTTGTTGACCAGGACGTCGAGGCCGGCGGCTTCGACTTCCAGCTCCTCGGCCAGACGGGCCAGCGCGGCGGCGTCGTTGACGTCCAGTTGCACCGCCTGGAAGCCGGCCTCGGCCAGGGCGCGCACGTCGTCTTCCTTGCGTGCGCTGGCCCAGACCCGGTAGCCGGCGCGCTGGAAGGCGTCGGCGAGGGCGCGGCCGATGCCGCTGGAGCAGCCGGTGACGAAGGCGACGGGTTGGCTCATGGGGCGGCGTTCCTTGGCTGGGAGTTGGAAGGAGGGCGGCCTACCGTACTGGATTCGCCGGCCGCGGAAAACCGCCCGAAGGCTCGGTCAGGCGTCCTTGCGCGCGATCCGCAGCGCCAGCGGCATGCGAACCCTGCGTGTCGAGGTCGGCTCGCCCCAGAGCGCGGCGACCCGTTGCAGGGCCTGGCGCACGAAAGCGTTGCCCTGCGCCTCGCGGCACAGGCGGCTGGCCGACCAGGTGGCCATGTAGTCGAACAACCGGGCCAGGCTCCATTGTTGCTCGATGACGAAGGCCGGCGCGGGGAGTTCGCCCAGCGGCAGCTCGACATCCCGGTAGGCGTTCCACAGCAGGCGGTTCTGTTGCGCCCAGTACGGGCCGATCGGGCGCAGGTATTCCTCGTCGATGGCGGCATCGATCTGCGCGTCGATGCTGAACCAGCCGTAGCCCCAGGCGGCGAACACGCCGCCGGGACGCAGCACGCGCAGCAGCTCGCGGTTGAAGCGCGAGTGGTCGAACCAGTGCCAGGCCTGGGCTACGCAGACCAGGTCGAAGGCGGCGTCGGGATAGTCGGTGGCTTCGGCGTCCTGCACGCTGTAGCGGATACCCGGATGGACAACGGCGTGTTCGATCTGCTGCGCGCTGGTGTCGCTGGCGAGGACTTCGCCGAAGTGCTGCGCCAGGCCGAGCGCGGCCTGGCCGGTACCGGTGGCGCAGTCCCAGGCGCGCCGGCGCTGGCCGCAGAGCCCGGCGAGATGGCGGTAGAGCGCATCGGGATAACGCGGGCGGGCGCTGGCGTAGGCAGCGGAGCCCTGGTCGAACAGACGGCGGGTTTCCATCGGGTCCTCCCTCGGTCAGTTGCCGAAACGCCCGTCCAGGCGTTCGGCGCGGAATTCCAGGGTGCTGGCGCGATAGCCCGGACGCAGCGGCGGCAGCGGCAGGCAGTCGTGCCAGCTGTCGCCGCCGAGCAGGGCGTTCGGCGCCCGGTAGCGCGGGCTGTCGAAGCTGGTGTCGGCCAGGTTGACGCTGTCGCCGGGGCGGTAGGCGGCGATCCTCCAGCGTAGCTCCAGCAACGGACGGTCGCTGCCGTTCTTCAGCTCGACCGCCAGCGGCCGGTCCACCGGACAGCGTTCCGGCGCATAGCTCAGGCGCAGTTCCTGGCGTTGCAGGTGGCGGCTTTCGTCGTTGTCCTGCCAGATCACCCAGGCCGCCACCAGGCCCAGCCCGGCGAGAGCCGCCAGGGACACCGGCAGGGCCTTGGCCGGGTATCGGACGAGGAGGATGACCCAGGTGAGAACCAGCAGCGCACCGATCAGCATTGAAATGTCCTTTCTTCGAAGCCGAGGGGACATCCTAGCGCACTGCTGCGTATCGCAGGCGGTACGGGCACGCTTACGCGGCGGAGGCGCCGCGATATGCGCGAGGGAGGCCGAAAGGCGGGCGGCAGGCTGGGGATAGCCGCCGCCCCCGGCCGCGCCGTCATTCGCAGCGGCGCTTGCCGCCCGGCGTCAGCAGACGCTCCAGCTCGACGAACAGGCGCTCGGCGTCCTGCGCCTCGCAGTCCTCGCCGTAGCGCTTCTTCAGGCCGTGTTCGCTGAGGGTCAGGTGCAGGGTCGGGACTACCTCGTGGCGCGCCAGGCAGCCTTTCACGCAATGCAGCGGGCAACCGTCGAGGGCCAGGATCGGTCGCCCGGAGCGGGCCCGGCGGACCAGCAGCGGGACGTCGCCGCCGACTCCGGCGATGCAGGACATCTCCGCCAGCCGGGCGCGATCCAGGCGCAGCGCGAGATCGTTGGCCAGTTGCGCCACGTTGGAGCAGCCGGAGCAGGCGTAGACCAGGGGAAGGGGATCGTCGGGGCTGCGTTCGAACATCATGACGGGCGCCTCGTGGAAGGAAGCCGCCAGTATCGACGCAGCGCCGCGGTGGATTTCTTGACCGGAATCAAGCCCGCGCGCGGCTTACACCAGGTCGTTCTCCACCGCCCACACCGCCGCCTCGACCCGCGAACGCATGCCGAGCTTGTGCAGCACCCGCTTGACATGGACCTTCACCGTGCCTTCGGTGATGTCCAGCTTTCGCGCGATCATCTTGTTGCTGTAGCCGTGGGCGATCTGGCGGAGGATCTGCCGTTCGCGCTCGGTCAGCTCGTCGAGGCTCTTCGAGCGGTCGTCGCCCCGCAGGGCCTGGGCGAGGATCTGGGTCAACTGCGGGCTCAGGGTCATCTGTCCGGTGGCGGCCTGGCGGATGTGCTCGAGCAGGCGCTCCGGCTCCATGTCCTTGAGCAGGTAGCCGTCGGCGCCGGCGCGCAGGACGTTGACCACGTCGCCCTTGTCGTCGGACACGGTGAACACCACGATGCGTGCGTCGACTCCGGCCTCGCGCAACGCGCGCAGGGTGTCCAGGCCGTTCATGCCCTTCATGTTCAGGTCCAGCAGGATCATGTCCGGGTCCAGCTCGGCGGCCAGGTGCAGGGCTTCCTCGCCGCTGCCGGCCTCGCCGACCACGCTGAGGTCGTCTTCCAGTTCGAGCAACTGGGCGACGCCCTTGCGCATCATCGGATGGTCGTCCACCAGCAGCAGGCGAACCGGTTCGTCGGCGGTGGCTGGCATGTCCGTCATGGGGTCGGCTCCTTGGCGGCGGAGGGTTGCAGGGCGGTCGGCACGAAGCTGAAGAGCACTCGCGTGCCGTGGGGCGCGCGCGCTTCGAAGCGCAACTGGCTGCCGAGGGTCTGGCCGCGCTCCTGCATGATGGTAAGCCCATAGTGGCCGCTGCGGTTCTGCTGCGGATCAAAGCCGACGCCATCGTCCTCGACGGCGATGCTCACCTGGCCGTCGGCCTGGCTGCTCAGGCGCACCCAGGCCCGTTGCGCCTGCGAATGGCGAACCACGTTGGAGAGCGCCTCGCGGACGATCTGCAGGACGTGGATTTCCTCGTTGGGGCTCAGCGGCACGTGTTGCAGGCGGTTGTCCAGTTCGATCGCCACCTCGCCGCGCTCGCCGAACTCGGCCACGGCGTTCCCCAGCGCGGCTTCCAGGCTCGGCTCGTCGAGGCTGAGGCGGAAGGTGGTGAGCAGTTCGCGCAGTTGCCGGTAGGCGCCGTTGAGGCCTTCGCGCAGTTCGTCGAGGGTGTCCTCGATCTTCTCCGCCGGCGCCTCGCGCTTGAGCAGGGTGCCCAGGCGGCTGACCTGGATCTTCAGGTAGGACAGCGACTGTGCCAGCGAGTCGTGCAGTTCACGGGCGATGGTGCCGCGCTCGGCGAACAGGGCCAGGCGGCTTTCCTGTTCCTGTTGCAGGGACAGGGCGAAGGTGCGGGCGATGTTGTCGCAGAAGGTCTCGATCAGTTGCTGCTGCCAGTTCTCCAGGCGGCCGCTGCGGCTTTCGATGAACAGTTCGCCGAAACGGTGGCCGGCGATGGACAGGGGCTGCATCAGCAATGGCTGGGCCAGGGACGAGGGTTGGTCGCAGGCGCTGGCCTGCTCGCGGCAGCTACCGCAGTCGCCCTGCAGGCAGAAGTCCGCCGGGCGCTCGGTGGTGGTCAGCGAACTGTAGGCGCGCTCGACCCCGTCCTTGTTCAGGCAGAGGGTCACGCGGCCGGCGTCTAGCACTTTCTCCAACTGGTTCAGCAGCGGTTGCAGGGTGCGGCTGTCGTAGGGGTTCTCGCCCAGCCGGCGGGCGCTGGCGTAGAGCAGTTCGAGGCGCTGGTGGCTCTGCGAGAGGGCGCGGGTCTTGTCCTCCACGCGCTCTTCCAGGTCGCCGTAGATGCTCTTCAGCTCGCCGGCCATCTGGTTGAAGCGCTCGCCCAGTTGCGCCAGTTCGTCCTCGCCGCTGTAGGTGACCCGCGCGTCCAGCTCGCCGCGGCCCAGGCGGCGGGCGGTGCTGGTGAGTTCGCGCAGCGGGCCGATGACGTGGTAGCTGAGGTCGTAGAGGGTGACGAACACCACCAGCAGGCTGAGGAACAGGCACAGGCCCTGCACCGTGCTGAGCAGTTGCGAGCGGCGCTCGGCCTTGGCCTGGAGGATGCCGACGAAACGGTCGATGTCGCCGACGTAGGCGTCCAGCACGGCGCGTCCGGGCAGCGCGCGCGGGTCCAGGCGCGCCAGGCCCTCGCGCAGCTCCTGGTGCAGCTGGCGGATCGGGTCGTCGGCGTCCTGGCGTTGCAGCAGGCGGCGGATGTCGCCGCTGTCGAGGCGTTCGCCGAGGGTCCCGAGCAGCGCCTGGCGGCCTTCCAGGCTGGGCTCCAGGGCGACCCGGTAGGTGAGCATGCGCAACGAGCCGGCGTGGTTGATCACCGCGGCGTCCTGGTGCGTGTAGTCGGCGAAGAGCAGGGCGCTGAACATCCCGATCAGCGCCAGCGATACCAGCAGGGTGAGGTAGCAGCCGAAGCGGACTACCAGGGAGCGGCGCAGGATCGGCTTTCCGGCCCTGTCACTACCTCCAAAGAATCTGTCCCGCTGGTCAGCGTCCGGCGCGGTCGCCTTGTTCATGTGAAAAGCCTTTTAAAACAGTGGGTTGCGCAATAATTCAGACCATACCTCTTTCGAGGTAGGGGCGCGCATCTAGGCACGGAACGGCCGGTATTTCATTGATTCCTATCAAATTTGCATAGGAACACCTTCCCTAGGCTCTCGCTGAACGCTGTCCGTGCAGAGAGTTTAGCCATGGCTTCCCTACGTCAGAAACAGTACTCCGTCCTCGGCATGAGTACCTTGTCCTTCGCGGTGAATTTCGCCGTGTGGACGATGTTTTCGATCATCGGCATCCGCATCAAGGACGAGCTTGGCCTGAGCGAATCCCAGTTCGGCCTGATGGTCGCCCTGCCGATCCTCACCGGCTCCCTGGTGCGCCTGCCGCTGGGCCTGATCACCGACCGCTTCGGCGGCCGCATCGTGTTCTTCATCCACATGCTGCTGGTGGCCATCCCGATCTACGGCCTGGCCTTCGCCAGCCAGTACTGGCACTACCTGGTGCTCGGCCTGTTCGTCGGCCTGGCCGGCGGCTCCTTCGCGGTCGGCATCGCCTACACCTCGGCCTGGTTCGAGAAGGAGCGCCAGGGCACCGCGATGGGCATCTTCGGCGCCGGCAACGCCGGCGCGGCGATCACCAACCTGGTGGCGCCGATGATCGTGGTCGCCTTCGGCTGGCGCATGGTGCCGCAGGTCTACTCGGTGGCCATGCTGGTCACCGCCGTGCTGTTCTGGCTGTTCACCTGGACCGATCCGGCGCACCTCAAGGGTGCCGCCGAGGCCAGCCAGCGGCCGACCCTGGCCAAGCAACTGGCGCCGCTCGCCGAGCTGCGCGTCTGGCGCTTCGGCCTGTACTACTTCTTCGTCTTCGGCGGCTTCGTCGCCCTGGCCCTGTGGCTGCCGAAGTACTACATCGCCGAATACGGCCTGGACCTGAAGACCGCATCCTTCATCACCATGCTGTTCACCTTGCCGTCCGGCCTGATCCGCGCCCTCGGCGGCTGGTTCAGCGACCACTACGGCGCGCGCTCGGTGAACTGGGGCGTGTTCTGGGTCTGCCTGGTGTGCCTGTTCTTCCTCTCCTACCCGCAGACCACCATGACCATCCACGGCATCCAGGGCGACCTCAGCCTGGGCATCGGCCTGAACGTCTGGCTGTTCACCTTCCTGGTGTTCGTCGTCGGCATCGCCCAGGGCTTCGGCAAGGCCAGCGTGTACCGGATCATCCACGACTACTACCCGAGCAACATGGGCACCGTCGGCGGCATGGTCGGGGTGATCGGCGGCCTCGGCGGCTTCTGCCTGCCGATCCTGTTCGGCTACGCCGCCGACCACATCGGCGTGCGCTCCTCCTGCTTCATGTTGCTGTTCGGCCTGACCGTGGTCTGCATGGTCTGGATGCACTACGCGATCAAGCAGCAACGCCGCATCGACGGCCAGGCCGCCTCGGCCGACGTCGACCTTCCTCCCACCCTTCCCACCCACTCCTGAGGTAATGCCGTCATGGGCATGATCGCCAATACCCAACTGAAAGCCGCACGGGGACCGCTGCTGCTCGACTGGCGCCCCGAGGACCCCGAGTTCTGGGCGCGCAACGGCAAGCGCATCGCCAGCCGCAACCTGTGGATCTCGATCCCCGCGCTGCTGCTCGCCTTCGCCGTGTGGATGATCTGGAGCACGGTGACCGTGCGCCTGAACAGCGCCGGCTTCGCCTTCAGCAACGACCAGTTGTTCCTGCTCGCGGCGCTGCCGTCGATCTCCGGCGCCACCCTGCGGGTGTTCTATTCGTTCATGGTGCCGATCTTCGGCGGTCGTCGCTGGACCGCCCTGAGCACCGCCTCGATGCTGATCCCGTGCATCTGGCTGGGCTTCGCCGTGCAGGACCCGAGCACCCCGTACTGGGTGTTCGCCCTGATCGCGCTGCTCTGCGGCTTCGGCGGCGGCAACTTCGCCTCGAGCATGTCCAACATCAGCTTCTTCTATCCGAAGAGCCAGCAGGGCACCGCCCTCGGCCTGAATGCCGGGCTCGGCAACCTCGGCGTCTCGGTGATGCAGTTCGCCGTGCCGCTGGCGGTGGCCGGCGGCCTGTTCGGCGCCTTCGGCGGCGAGCCGCAGCAGCTCGGCGACGGCGGTCGCCTGTGGCTGCAGAACGCCGGCTGGATCTGGGTGCCGTTCATCGCCGTGGTATCGGTCGCGGCCTGGTTCGGGATGAACGACATCGCCGACGCCAAGGCCTCGTTCCGCGACCAGGCGGTGATCTTCAAGCGCAAGCACAACTGGCTGATGTGCTGGCTGTACGTGGCCACCTTCGGCTCGTTCATCGGCTTCTCGGCCGGCTTCGCGATGCTCAGCAAGACCCAGTTCCCCGACATCAACCCGCTGCAATACGCCTTCCTCGGTCCGCTGGTGGGCGCCCTCAGCCGGCCCCTGGGCGGCTGGCTGGCGGACAAGTTCGGCGGCGCGCGGATCACCCTGTGGAACTACGCACTGATGATCGGCGGGGTGTTCACGGTGATCGCCTTCCTGCCGGGCGACGGCGGCCAGGGCAACTTCTTCGGCTTCCTTGGCGCCTTCATCCTGCTGTTCTTCTTCGCCGGCATCGGCAACGGTTCCACCTTCCGCATGATCCCGGTGATCTTCCGCAACGAGTGGGCCCGGCGGGTGCGCGACGGCCAGGCCGACGAAGCCGGCGCGGCGCGCAACGCGAGCATGGAGTCGGCCGCGGTGATCGGCTTCTCCGCCGCCATCGGCGCCTTCGGCGGGTTCTTCATCCCGAAGGCGTTCGGCACCTCGCTGCACATGACCGGCAGCGCCGAGGGCGCCCTCTACGTGTTCATCGCCTACTACCTGAGCTGCATCGTCGCCACCTGGTGGTGGTACGCGCGCAAGGGTGCGGAGAGTCCCTGTTGAGTCCGTCGGCAGCAGCCCGCGGCAACCCCTGATTAGCGTTGTAACGCCCGGCACAGACCGGGTGAGGAGATCAAGATGAGTCACCTGCTCGACCGCCTGCAGTTCTTCAAGAAGAAGCAGGGCGAATTCGCCGATGGCCACGGCGAGACCAGCAACGAGAGCCGCGCCTGGGAAGGTGCCTACCGGCAGCGCTGGCAGCACGACAAGATCGTGCGCTCCACCCACGGGGTGAACTGCACCGGCTCCTGCTCCTGGAAGATCTACGTGAAGAACGGCCTGATCACCTGGGAAACCCAGCAGACCGACTACCCGCGCACCCGTCCGGACCTGCCCAACCACGAGCCGCGCGGCTGCCCGCGCGGGGCCAGCTATTCCTGGTACATCTACAGCGCCAACCGCCTGAAGTACCCGAAGGTGCGCAAGCCGTTGCTCAAGCTCTGGCGCGAGGCGCGGGCGCAGCACGGCGACCCGGTGAACGCCTGGGCCAGCATCGTCGAGGACGCCGCCAAGGCGAAGAGCTACAAGAGCCAGCGCGGCCTGGGCGGCTTCGTCCGTTCCAGCTGGGACGAGGTCACCGAGATCATCGCCGCGGCCAACGTCTACACCGCCAAGACCTACGGTCCGGACCGGGTGATCGGCTTCTCGCCGATCCCGGCCATGTCGATGGTCAGCTACGCCGCCGGCGCCCGCTACCTGTCGCTGATCGGCGGGGTCTGCCTGAGCTTCTACGACTGGTACTGCGACCTGCCGCCGGCCAGCCCGCAGATCTGGGGCGAGCAGACCGACGTGCCGGAGTCGGCCGACTGGTACAACTCCAGCTACATCATCGCCTGGGGCTCCAACGTGCCGCAGACGCGGACCCCGGACGCGCACTTCTTCACCGAGGTGCGCTACAAGGGCACCAAGACCGTCTCCATCACCCCGGACTATTCCGAGGTGGCCAAGCTCACCGACCTCTGGCTCAACCCCAAGCAGGGCACCGACGCCGCGCTGGGCATGGCCTTCGGTCACGTGATCCTGAAGGAATTCCACCTCGACCGGCCGAGCGCCTACTTCGTCGACTACTGCCGCCAGTACACCGACATGCCGATGCTGGTGTTGCTGGAAGAACACGCCGGCGGCGCGTTCAAGCCGACCCGCTACCTGCGCGCCGCCGACCTGGCGGACAACCTCGGCCAGGACAACAACCCCGAGTGGAAGACCATCGCCTACGACGAGCGCAGCGGCGGGCTGGTCTCGCCCACCGGCGCCATCGGCTATCGCTGGGGCGAGTCAGGCAAGTGGAACATCGCCGAGCTGGACGGCAGGAGCGGTGACCAGACGCGCCTGCAACTGTCGCTGCTCGATGGCCCGGAACATGCCTGCGAGGTGGCCTTCCCGTATTTCGCCGGGCAGGAGCACCCGCACTTCAAGGGCGTCGCCAACGACGAGGTACTGCTGCGCCGGGTGCCGTTCCGCGAGATCGTCGCGGCGGACGGCAAGCGCCTGCGGGTGGCCACCGTCTACGACCTGCAGATGGCCAACTACAGCATCGACCGCGGCCTGGGCGGCGACAACGTGGCGACCTCCTACGAGGACGCCGACATGCCCTATACCCCGGCCTGGCAGGAGCGCATCACCGGCGTTCCGGCGGCGCGCGCGACGCAGGTCGCCCGCGAGTTCGCCGACAGCGCCGACAAGACCCGCGGTAAGGCGATGGTGATCATCGGCGCGGCGATGAACCACTGGTACCACATGGACATGAACTACCGCGCGGTCATCAACATGCTGATGATGTGCGGCTGCATCGGCCAGAGCGGCGGCGGCTGGGCGCACTATGTCGGCCAGGAGAAGCTGCGCCCGCAGACCGGCTGGGCGCCGCTGGCCTTCGGCCTGGACTGGAGCCGGCCGCCGCGGCAGATGAACGGCACCAGCTTCTTCTACCTGCACAGCTCGCAATGGCGCCACGAGAAGCTGTCGATGCACGAGGTGCTGTCGCCGCTGGCCGACGCCAGCCGCTTCGCCGAACACGCCCTGGACTACAACATCCAGGCCGAACGCCTCGGCTGGCTGCCGTCGGCGCCGCAACTGAACCGCAACCCGCTGCGCATCGCCGCCGAGGCCAAGGCCGCCGGCCTGCCGGTCGCCGACTACGTGGTGCGCGAACTGAAGAGCGGCGGCCTGCGCTTCGCCAGCGAATCGCCGGACGATCCGCAGAACTTCCCGCGCAACATGTTCATCTGGCGCTCCAACCTGCTGGGCTCCTCCGGCAAGGGCCACGAGTACATGCTCAAGTACCTGCTCGGGGCGAAGAACGGGGTGATGAACGATGACCTCGGCAAGGCCGGCGGTCCGCGTCCCACCGAGGTCGACTGGGTCGACGACGGTGCCGAGGGCAAGCTCGACCTGGTCACCACCCTGGACTTCCGCATGTCCTCCACCTGCATGTACTCGGACATCGTCCTGCCGACCGCTACCTGGTACGAGAAGGACGACCTCAACACCTCCGACATGCACCCCTTCATCCATCCGCTGTCGGCGGCCACCGATCCGGCCTGGGAAGCCAAGAGCGACTGGGAGATCTACAAGGCCATCGCCAAGAAGTTCTCCGCCGTCGCCGAAGGCCACCTCGGCGTGGAGCAGGACCTGGTCACGGTGCCGCTGCTGCACGACACCCCCACCGAGCTGGCGCAGCCGTTCGGCGGCGACGGCCATGACTGGAAGAAGGGCGAGTGCGAGCCGATGCCGGGACGCAACCTGCCGACGCTGCACCTGGTCGAGCGCGACTACCCGAACGTCTACCGCAAGTTCACCTCGCTCGGTCCGCTGCTGGACAAGCTGGGCAACGGCGGCAAGGGCATCGGCTGGAACACCGAGAAGGAAGTGAAGCTGGTCGGCGACCTCAACCATCGCGTCGTCGAGAGCGGCGTCAGCCAGGGCCGCCCGCGCATCGACAGCGCCATCGACGCCGCCGAGGTGGTCCTCGCCCTGGCTCCGGAAACCAACGGCCAGGTCGCGGTCAAGGCCTGGGAAGCGCTGTCGAAGATCACCGGCCGCGAGCACGCCCACCTGGCGCTGCCCAAGGAAGACGAGAAGATCCGCTTCCGCGACATCCAGGTGCAGCCGCGCAAGATCATCTCCAGCCCGACCTGGTCCGGCCTCGAGGACGAGCACGTCAGCTACAACGCCGGCTACACCAACGTCCACGAGCTGATCCCGTGGCGCACCATCACCGGTCGCCAGCAGTTCTACCAGGACCACCCGTGGATGCAGGCGTTCGGCGAAGGCTTCGTCAGCTACCGGCCGCCGGTCAACACCCGGACCACCGAGAAGCTGTTGAACAGGAAGCCCAACGGCAACCCGGAGATCACCCTGAACTGGATCACCCCCCACCAGAAATGGGGCATCCACTCCACCTACAGCGACAACCTGCTGATGCTCACCCTGTCGCGCGGCGGTCCGATCATCTGGCTCAGCGAGCACGACGCGGCCAAGGCCGGGATCGTCGATAACGACTGGGTCGAGGTGTTCAACGCCAACGGCGCGGCGACCTGCCGCGCGGTGGTCAGCCAGCGGGTCAAGGACGGCATGGTGATGATGTACCACGCCCAGGAACGCATCGTGAACGTACCCGGCAGCGAGACCACCGGCACCCGTGGCGGCCACCACAACTCGGTGACCCGCGTGGTGCTCAAGCCGACCCACATGATCGGCGGCTACGCCCAGCAGGCCTGGGGCTTCAACTACTACGGCACGGTCGGCTGCAACCGCGACGAGTTCGTCGTGGTGCGCAAGATGAGCAAGGTCGACTGGCTGGACGAACCCCGCCACGGCGGACTCGGCGGCGACGCCCTGCCGCAACCGCTGCCCCAGGACATTTGAGGAGAGACGCCATGAAAATTCGTTCGCAAGTCGGCATGGTGCTGAACCTCGACAAATGCATCGGTTGCCACACCTGCTCGATCACCTGCAAGAACGTCTGGACCAGCCGCGAAGGCATGGAGTACGCCTGGTTCAACAACGTCGAGACCAAGCCCGGGATCGGCTACCCGAAGGAATGGGAAAACCAGGAGAAGTGGAAGGGCGGCTGGGTGCGCGCGGCGGACGGTTCGATCCGCCCGCGCATCGGCGGCAAGTTCCGCGTGCTGGCGAACATCTTCGCCAACCCGGACCTGCCCGAGATCGACGACTACTACGAACCGTTCGACTTCGATTACCAGCACCTGCATACCGCGCCCAAGGCCGAGCACCAGCCGGTGGCGCGCCCGCGCTCGCTGGTCTCCGGGCAGCGCATGGAGAAGATCGAGTGGGGCCCGAACTGGGAGGAGATCCTCGGCACCGAGTTCGCCAAGCGGCGCAAGGACAAGAACTTCGACCAGGTCCAGGCGGACATCTACGGTGAGTACGAGAACACCTTCATGATGTACCTGCCGCGCCTCTGCGAGCACTGCCTGAACCCGGCGTGCGTGGCGTCCTGCCCGAGCGGGGCGATCTACAAGCGCGAGGAGGACGGCATCGTCCTGATCGACCAGGACAAGTGCCGCGGCTGGCGGATGTGCATTTCCGGCTGCCCGTACAAGAAGATCTACTTCAACTGGAAGAGCGGCAAGTCCGAGAAGTGCATCTTCTGCTACCCGCGCATCGAGGCCGGCCAGCCCACCGTCTGCTCGGAGACCTGCGTCGGGCGCATCCGCTACCTCGGCGTGCTGCTCTACGACGCCGACCGCATCCACGAAGTGGCCAGTTGCGAGAACGAGCGCGAGCTGTACGAGAAGCAACTGGAGATCTTCCTCGATCCGTTCGACCCGGCGGTGATCGCCCAGGCGCGCAAGGACGGGGTGGCCGACAGCGTCATCGAGGCGGCGCAGAAGTCGCCGGTGTACAAGCTGGCGATGGACTGGAAGCTGGCCCTGCCGCTGCACCCGGAATACCGCACGCTGCCGATGGTCTGGTACGTGCCGCCGCTGTCGCCGATCCAGAACGCCGCCGCCGAGGGGCACATCGGCAGCGACGGGGTGATCCCGGACGTGGAGTCGCTGCGCATCCCCGTGCAGTACCTGGCCAACCTGCTCACCGCCGGCGACACCGCGCCGGTGCTGCTGGCGCTCAAGCGCCTGCTGGCGATGCGCGCCTACAAGCGCGCCGAGCACGTCGAAGGCCGCCAGGACCTGGAGGTGCTGGCCAAGGTCGGGTTGAGCGTGGAGCAGGTGGAGGAGATGTACCGCTACCTGGCCATCGCCAACTACGAGGATCGCTTCGTGATCCCCAGCGCGCACCGCGAGGAAGCGCTTTCCGATGCCTTCGCCGAGCGTTCCGGCTGCGGCTTCAGCTTCGGCAACGGCTGTTCCGGCGGCAGCAACTCCGCCGTCAACCTGTTCGGCGGCAAGCCGACCAACCGCCGCGACGTGATCCAGGTCGTGCAGATCCAGGAGTGAGCGCCATGAACGATCACAGCCAACTGTTCCGCCTGCTCGCCCTGCTGCTCGACTATCCACGCGCCGAGCTGCGCGAGGAGAGCCTCGGCCTGCATGCGCTGATCCGCACCTGCGAACTGCCGGAAGCGCTGCGCGACGGCCTCGCGGCGCTGCTCAACGAGCTCTGCCAGGGCGACCTGCTGGACGTCCAGGCGCGCTACGACGGTCTCTTCGAGCGCGGCCGCTCGGTCTCGCTGCTGCTCTTCGAGCACGTCCACGGCGAGAGCCGCGACCGTGGCCAGGCGATGGTCGACCTGCTCGACCGCTATACCGGGGCTGGCCTGCAGATCGACGTACCGGAGCTGCCGGACTACCTGCCGCTGTACCTCGAATACCTGTCGCTGCTGCCGTTCGCGGCGGCCAGCGAAGGGCTCGCCGAAGTGGCGCACATCCTCGGCCTGCTGGCGCTGCGCCTGGAGGAACGTGGCAGCGCCTACGCGGCGATTTTCGAGGCGTTGCTGGAACTCGGCGGCGAGCGCCCGGACCTCGGCGCGTTGCGTCGCGACCAGGCCCAGGAACAGCGCGACGACAGCCTGGAGGCCATCGACCGGGCCTGGGAGGAAACCCCGGTGAGCTTCACCGACCCTGCCGGCGGTTGCCCGTCGAGCAGCGGCCGCCGTCCGACGGCGTCCACCGAACAACCATTGCAATGGGTCGCCCAGCCGGTACCGCAGATGCAGTACCGCGCGGCCCGCGAAGGAGTCTGAGCATGTCGACCAATCTTCTGTTCTTCGGGATCTATCCCTATGTCGCGCTGCTGATCTGCCTGGTCGGTAGCTGGGCGCGCTTCGACCTCTCGCAGTACACCTGGAAGGCCGGTTCCAGCCAGATGCTCAGCAAGAAGGGCATGCGGGTATACAGCAACCTGTTCCACGTCGGCGTGCTGTTCATCCTCGCCGGCCACTTCGTCGGCCTGCTGACCCCGGCCTCGGTCTACCACCACCTGATCAGCACCGAGAACAAGCAACTGCTGGCGATGGTCTCCGGCGGCTTCTTCGGCGTGCTCTGCTTCATCGGCCTGAGCGGACTGATCCTGCGCCGCCTGACCGACGCGCGGGTGCGCGCCACCGGCAACGCCTCCGACCTGATGATCCTGCTGGTGCTCTACGCCCAGCTGATCCTCGACCTCTCCACCATCGTCGCCTCGACCCATCACATGGACGGCTCGGTGATGGTGATGCTCGCCGACTGGGCCCAGGCCATCGTCACCCTGCGTCCGCTGGCGGCGGCCGAAGCCATCGCGCCGGTGGGCCTGGTCTACAAGCTGCACGTCGGCCTGGGCCTGACCCTGTTCGTGCTGTTCCCCTTCACCCGCCTGGTGCACATCGTCAGCGCGCCGGTGTGGTACCTGGGCCGGCGCTACCAGATCGTGCGTCAGAAACGTCCTGCCTGAACCCTGGGCGGCCGGCGCATCCGGCGCCGGCCCGCCGAACCGAGGTGATCGATCATGAGTTGCTCCCACTACGAAGAACGCGTCGAGAAGGTCGAACTGCCGCAACTGAAGGTCAACGGCGTGGCCATCGGCGAAGACCTGCTGGCCCGCGAACTGCAATACCACCCGGCGGACAGCTACGCGCTGGCGCTGGAGGCCGCCTGCCGTGCGCTGATCGTCCGCCAGTTGCTCCTGCAACGGGCCGACGCGCTGGGCATCGAGGCCCGCTGCGAAGACGGCGAGACGCCGGAGGAAGCGCGCATCCGCCAATTGCTGGAGGAAGAGGTGCAGGTCCCGGAAGCCGACGAAGACGCCTGCCGGACCTGGTACGCGGCCAATCCGGGACGCCTGCTCGGCCCCTGGCGCCTGCAATTGCGCCATGTGCTGCTGGCCTGCGCGCCGGACGACCTGGAAGGCCGCGAGACGGCGCGCAAGCAGGCCGCGGAGCTGCTCGACGAGTTGCGCGGGCATCCCGAGCGCTTCGTCGACCTGGCCCGGCGTTTCTCCGCCTGTCCGTCGAAGGAGGCGGGCGGCGACCTCGGCTGGATCGAGCCGGGGCAGACCGTTCCCGAATTCGAGAAGCGCCTGCTGCGCCGCGCGCCCGGGCTGCTGGAGCATCCGCTGGAAAGCCGCTATGGCCTGCATGTGGTGGAACTGCTGGGGCGCGAGGGCGGCGAGCCGCTCGACTTCGACGCGGCCCGCGCGCAAATCGCCGCGCACCTGCAAGCGCAAGTGTTGCAGCGGGCCGTGGGGCAGTACATCGGCGTGCTGGCGGGAGACGCCTGCATCGAGGGCTTCGCCTTCGAGGGCGCGGATGGGGCGCTGGTGCAATAGGTTTCGGCGCCGTTGTTTCCCTCTTCCTCCCGCACATCAATCGGAGTACCCAGGACATGACCGACTGGATCGATGGCCAAGGCCGACAGATCGACTACCTGCGCCTGTCGGTCACCGACCGTTGCGACTTCCGCTGTGTCTACTGCATGGCCGAGGACATGCGCTTCCTGCCGCGCCAGCAGGTGCTGACCCTGGAGGAGATCGAGCGGGTCGCCCGGCTGTTCGTCGCCGGCGGCGTGCGCAAGCTGCGCCTGACCGGCGGCGAGCCGCTGGTGCGGCCCGGCATCGTCGGCCTGTGCGAGCGCCTGGCGGCACTGCCGGGGTTGCGCGAACTGTGCATGACCAGCAACGGCTCGCAACTGGTGCGCTACGCCCGGCCGTTGTACGACGCCGGCCTGTCGCGTCTCAACATCAGCCTCGACACCCTCGATCCGCTGCGCTTCCGGGCGATCACCCGCAACGGCGAGCTGGACAAGGTGCTGGCCGGCATCGACGCCGCCCAGGCCGCCGGTTTCCGCCGGATCAAGCTGAACGCGGTGGTGATGAAGGGGCGCAACGCCGATGAGGTGCCGGCGCTGGTGGACTTCGCCATCGCCCGCGGCCTGGATATCAGCTTCATCGAGGAGATGCCGCTTGGCCAGGTCGGCCGCGAACGTGGCGAGAGCTTCTGCTCCAGCGACGAAGTACGCGCGCTGATCGCCCAGCGCCATGCCTTGCTCGACAGCGCCGAGCAGAGCGGCGGGCCGGCGCGCTACGTGCGCCTGGTCGAGCATCCGCAGACACGCATCGGCTTCATCTCGCCGCACTCGCACAACTTCTGCGCCACCTGCAACCGCCTGCGCCTGACCGTCGAGGGCCGCCTGCTGCTGTGCCTCGGCCACGAGCATTCGCTCGACCTGCGCGCGCTGCTGCGCCGCCACCCGCTGCACGACGGGCCGTTGCTGGAAGCGATCGGCGAGGCGCTCCAGCGCAAGCCGGCGCGCCATGAATTCAGCGCCGCCGGCGAGGTGCAGGTGCTGCGCTTCATGAACATGAGCGGCGGCTGAGGCGACTCAGGGCGTAGCCAGCGGGCCTTCGCCAGGGGCCAGGGCGAGGCCGCTCTTCTGGTAGGCCAGCAGGGTCTCGCTGCTGTACAGCTCACCCCAGGAAAACATCACGGCATAACCGTCGCTGGAGCTGCGCGCGATCACATAGCTGTAGCGGCTTGCAGTCGAAAACCGGCGGGCTCGCAATCAGCGCGATTTTGGGCTCAGATTATCTGCGACTGACGGTGGAGGCGGGCTCACATTAATTGCGAGCGAGCTTGCAATCCGTGCGCCGGGCTTGCAATCCGTTACCGCGGGCTCAGGCTCTTTGCGACTGACGCTCATACCTGTAATCCGGCACTTTGCATCTTTTCCTGCAACTCGAAAATGTCGGTGCGGTAACCAATTTCTTCCATCGTGGGGCGGCGCAGATCGTTACACAGCTTGGGATGGCCAGCCAGGACAATGGACAAGCGTCGCCGGCCGCTGTCGTCTTCGGCCAGTTCGAGCAGTCGCTTCAGACCGGTCAAGGTATGGCCATTGAGATCATGGGCTTCATCAACGAACAGGGCCACGGGGCGCTTGCTCTTCTTTACCAGTTCGTACAGTTCGCGATCCCGTTTTTCGATCTGGGTGGGAATGCGTACCTGTTTCTGGGTGGAAAGGTCATAGAAGAGCGCGGCGATGAAGGTGGCCAGCTTGATGTTGTGCTTCTCGATGGCCATCGATCTGGACTCCGTGACTTTCTTTTCCTCTTCCAGCAGGTGCTACAAACGACGCAGCATCACCGTCTTGCCGCTGCCGATCACACCCCACAGGGCGATCAGCCGGCCTT
The DNA here is from genome assembly GCF_001813485.1 of Pseudomonas sp. HMSC067G02. NCBI lineage: Bacteria > Pseudomonadati > Pseudomonadota > Gammaproteobacteria > Pseudomonadales > Pseudomonadaceae > Pseudomonas > Pseudomonas sp. HMSC067G02. The sequence continues at coordinate 21,772 of NZ_KV812688.1, read as the reverse complement.
CGAAGATGGCGCCGCGGATGTCTCTCATCAACTGCTGATGATGGGTGGTTTCGAAATAGCCCGCCTGATTCGAGGGGGGCTCAGTCCGTAGCCAGGGTCTCGCTCAGCACCTGGTCGATGAAGGCGCGGTCATCCATTGAAAGCTTGGCCAGCGGCATTGCCAGTTCCTCGGCGATAGCCGGCTTGGCCGCAATGCGGGATTCCTGGGGCTCGAAAACGAAGGGCTGGATGGGGAGCGTCGAGTCAGTAGAACCGGGCTCTAGTCGTACATCTTCCCCGGAAAGCGCCGCGATCGGCAGCCCCAACTGGTCCGCGAGAGATCGGATACGAGCCGAGCGCTCGTCTGCCTTGCTGCGCTTGAAAGCCCGGTAGCGGTGCTGCGGAATGGGGCCGGACACCGGGTAGTGAGGACCGAACCGCTCGCCATCGAACTCGGCATGCAGCTCATCGTCGAACAGCCCCCAGAGCAGCACGACGTAGTCGCCGGCCATCTCTGGCTCAAGCTCGTACGCGGTACCGTCGGTGGTGATTCGGGCATCAGGCCCGACTTTGCGCCGCTCGGGCTCCCGAGCAAAGCGGCAGAACTGATCCCATGAGCACATTTCACGGATCCCCTCTGTTGGCACATGGGTGATCCAGTCCTCGATCCGTGAAAGGGGTTCGGCACGATGTGTCTGCTGGTTGTAGGTGCGCACTAGGTAGCGCAACAGCCACTCGTTGGCCTGGGCTTCGGTTTCCGGCTTGTGGAAGTGGTACAGGGTCTCGTGGGCTTCCTTCACTGTGCGGAAAGGACGTTCGACCTTGCCTTTCGAGCGGGCCGTGGTGCGCGTTCCATCCTTGCTGGCAGGGATGTGTGTCTGCCACTCGATGCCCAGCGCCCGCATGACGCTCTGGAAAACGCGACGCTTGGCCACCGGACCGTTGTCCAGATAGATCAGCTTGGGCCGGCCCTGAAAGGGAAAACTCGGGTCCGCTTTCGGCGCCATCGAGTTGAACAGAAAACGAAGTGCCGTCTCCGCATCCTCACCATAAACGCAGTGGTATTCCTGGTAGGCCACACCGCTGCGGTCATCCACCACGCTGAACAGCATCAGGGTGGGTTCGCCCTTGGCGGGATCGATCCACCGCGGATGCTCAATATGCTTGAGGTCCGACGGCGACATGTCGAACTGCCAACAATCGTTGCTGTGCTCAGCCTGGAACCGAGTTGCGCCTGGCTCCCGGGACAGTTGAGCAGGCCTTAATCGCCAATGTGATAGATATCGGTTGACGGTGGGTCTGTGGAGTACGCCTCTTGGGGCAACAATGAGGCCCCGGTCAGTTTCTACACCGTACTCTTCCAGCAGCTCAATGGCGCGGTGTGTAGATAGATGCCGCCCCTGCTTGTTGGTGGTGCGCAGCTTCAACGCCGCAATCAGTTCGCAGTAGCGCTCCAGTTCCGCCTGGGGCAGGACGCGGGGCTTGCCCTGGTCGGAGCGGTGGGCTGCCTAGGCCTGTGCAGAAGGACCAGGGCGCGATAGACCGTACTGGAGGAAACGCCGTACAGTTCAGCTACAAGGGCCACCTGACGGGCCCGCTCCGGGCTCTTCTTCGGCAAGTGATCCAGGCGCTGCCGCAGTTGCAGCAGCGAATCGACGGGAATGGCCTTACGCCTGCTGGTGGGCATTCCGTTCTGCCTCGGTGATGTAGTTGTAGAGCGTCGAGCGGCCGATTCCCATCATCCGACAGATCTCCACCACGGTGTATTGGCGCTCGTGATAGAGCTTCAGGGCGACTTTGCGCTTGGCGGGATCCAGGCGTTTCTTGCGGCCGCCCAGCCGACCGCGAGCACGTGCTGCAGATAGTCTCGCATGGGTGCATTCACTGATCAGGTTGCGCTCGAACTCGGCTAGCGCGGCAAAGAGGTGGAAAACCAAACGCCCTCCGGTGGATGTGGTGTCGATGTTCTCCTGGAGTCTCTTCAGACCCTCGCCGGCATCCTCCAATTGCTCGACCAGGTAGATCAGGTCCTTGATCGAGCGGCCAAGCCGGTCCAGCCGCCAGACCACCACCGTGTCGCCCCGCTTTAGATTGGCGAGAAGCGCGGCCAGGCCGATTCGATCGGCCTTGGCGCCGCTGCAGTGTCTTCGAACACTCGCTCGCAACCCGCCTTGGCCATCGCATCGCGTTGCAGGTCCAGTAGTTGATCGTCGGTGGAAATGCGCACGTACCCAATCAGTATGATTCGTCCAGAAATGCGCGAAAGGCAGCATAGGTGAATTTTGAAAGCGAGAAATCGTTACTGGACTAAAAGTACGCGGCTTCTGGGGGCGGCCAAGGGGAACGAGGCTGGCGTCCAGAAAACGGTCGTCTGATGGACGCTTCCACGAACGGAGCGATACCGCAAAGGGAAGAATGGAGTGCAACCATCGTAGAGCTTCAAACTGAGATATTGCAGTTGATTGCCGCATCTGGCCGGCCTATTGCCGTGCATTTTCTACCTACTACTGCATCGCTCAAGAAGGTTCTGTAAATATATTGGTTCAACTCTTTCGATAGGAAAGCCATTCATGACAAATAATAGTGCGCCACCACTTGTCGTGACCAGAGGAAATGATAATGGTTACGAGCCTGGGTCGATGGTTATTACGCATGTACAGGCTAGTGGGCTAGACATAATCCAGTACATTCCAGGTCGGTCAAGCTACGGTACTCCACCATTTGTCCCGCCAGGACCAAGCCCGTATGTTGGCCCTGGAATGCAAGAGTACAGGAGGCTAAGAGATACTCTTGATAAGTCCCATTCAGAACTAAAGAAAAACCTGAAGAATAAAACCTTGAAGGAGGTAGATGAACTCAAGAGTGAAGCGGGGTTGCCAGTTAAAGCGGTCAGTGCCAATGACATCCGCGATGAAAAGAGTATCGTTGATGCACTCATGGATGCCAAAGCAAAATCGCTAAAGGCCATTGAGGATCGCCCGGCCAATCTTTATACGGCTTCAGACTTTCCTCAGAAGTCAGAGGCGATGTACCAGAATCAGTTGCTAGCCAGTCGAAAGTTCTATGGAGAGTTCCTTGATCGACATATGAGTGAGCTGGCCAAAGCGTACAGCGCTGATATCTATAAGGCGCAAATCGCTATCTTGAAACAAACGTCTCAAGAACTGGAGAGTAAAGCCCGGTCAATGGAGGCGCAAGCCCAGCAGGTCACTCAACAGCTCGGTGCCGACTTCAACGCGATCACCACTCCGACCGCCACCAAGGTCCAGCAACGTGTGAAAGCAGTGGATGCTAGTCTGTCTCAGGTTTCCACCCAGGTCAGTGGTGCAGTCGCCTCGGCAACCCAGGCGGTGCAGGTCAAGACAGCGCAAGCCCAGCAACAAGCCAACAGCCAGATTTCGTCCAGCCAGAACCTGATCAGCGCGGCATTTCGGAATCAGATTGCCTTGGCAGCACAGGCCAGTGGAGAAGCCCAGGTCACGGCTTTCAACACCAAAGTCAAGCAGATCGTCAACGAAGCCACGGCGTTTTCGACAGCACGAAAACAAGCGCTGGCTCAGTTTGCTGCCAATGCGGCCGCCGAGGTCGAAACCGAGGTCAACAGGCTAACCGCCCAGGTCAAGGCCAGCCCCACCAAGGCGGCTTCGCAAGCTGCACAAGCAACCCTTCGACAATTCACTGAAAGCACCTATGCCAAGGTGAACACCTTTGCCCAGCAGACCGAAGCAGCGCTGCAGGCTAAGGCAAAAGAGGTCTCAGCAGCGGTAGCCGAAGCACAGCGTGCGGCGACCAACGATTTGCAAAAAACAGCCGATGTAGTACCAGATCAGATCATCCAGGCTGCGAACACCTTGGCGATGCCGGCCACCTCTGCGCCGCTGGTTTCGGTGGCCGGGTTTGGTAGTGCGGCAGTGGAGACGGCTCGCCTGGCGGCTTCCCTAACGAATGCTGTCAATCGCCTGGTTCAGATTGCTGGTAGTGGACCCGGCGCATACGTTGCCACCTTCGCGGTGCTGTCGCTGTATTCCGACCAGGCTGGTAAAGACAGTGACAAGGTTCCTGCCGGCGTTCGCAATGCATTGGCACTGGAGGCGTCCGCTCTGGGGCTTCCTGGCACGGCTGATTTGCAAAGCGTCGCCAAGGCAGGTGGCACGGTTGATATGCCGGTACGACTCACGAGTGCTGCACAAGAGAGCCCGAGTGGTAAATCGCAGATTGCCGCGATGTTGACCAACGGTGCAACTGTCCCCAAGGGCGTGCCTGTTCGCGCCGCGACCCTCAATGCTGCGACGGGCCGGTATGAGGTGACGGTTCCCGCAAAGTCCACCGTGCCGAATACACCACCGCTGATCTTGACCTGGACCCCTGCCACCCCTCCAGGAAGCCAGAACCCCTCAAGCACCACTCCGGTCGTACCGCAGCCGGTTCCGGTGTATGAGGGAGCAACGATCACCCCAGTACAGGCCGAGCCGGAGTCCTATCCGGGAGTGCCGTTAGATCTGGACGATCTGATTGTGATCTTCCCGGTGGGCTCGGGGGTTAAGCCAATCTATATAATGTTCAATCATAACCCTCATGATGTTGTTATTGATGATAAGATCAGAGAGCAAATTCCAATTAGAGGGTGGACTGAGGTTGAAATTAGAGATGTTATCGGAAAAGGTGCAACAGGTAGTTCTTCAGATAAGCGTCGGCCTAATAAGACGATAGATGGGCTGGGGCGGAATGACTCTGCAACAGTATATGGAAGTCCTCCTAATGGATATATAGTTGTGAACGATAGGACAGGTGAAGTTATTCAAATTGCAGATCGGAACGATTCCGCATGGGCGGTTGACGGGCGAATCATCTGGAGAAATAAGTAATGATCAATCCTAACTCTGTCGAAATAGTTGACAATGGCCTAGATTTTTTTTCAAAAGAAGGCAATGGGAAGATGTGGCTAACTACGAAGGCAACTCTGGAAGTCGTATCTTTGGCAACTAAAAAAGGGTTGGCAATTTCAAAAATTGAGGGATTCATCTGGCATAAGGATGTAGGGAGGTTCGAGGCAAGACTTGATGCCATATTTGAAGGGCTTGTCAATCCAGTAAAAGTGCCTGATGATGTCAATAATAATAACACTAGAGCGAAAGAGAGTACAGAGGAAGATGCTTCTCTTGGGCATGATGCTTTTATTGTAACAATTGCCTCCAGAAAATAAAGGTGGAACCTTGGGGCTGAGTTGGCTTGCAATCCCTTGCATGGACTACAAACAATATAGGCTCAGCCCCCTTAGGGATGGTCTGAAGTAGCCATGTCTTTCTGGCCGACTTCAGCCCCCGGCGAATTTGAAAGCGGAGAATCGATTAAAAACGATCCGATCACCCACTCATTTCTGTGTTTTTAGCCGCCGCGAGCACCTCGCAGCAGCCATTCCCCCATTACAGACGCGCCTCTGCTTGCGCTTGCCGGCGTACTCGGCGTCGGCAAAGGTCATCTGCTTCATCGGGAAACTCGGGCAACGGGATCGGCGTATTACCGGTATGAGCGTCAGTCGCAAAGAGCGTGAGCCCGCGGTAATGGACTGCAAGCCCACCGCATGGATTGCAAGCTCGCTCGCAATTAATGTGAGCCCGCCTCCACCGTCAGTCGCAGATAATCTGAGCCCAAAATCGCGCTGATTGCGAGCCCGACGGTTTTCGATTGCAAGCCGCTACACATAGCTGCGCCGCGCGTCCGGGTGGCCGGGCATGTCCAGCCCGACCGGGTCCCGTACGTCGCTCAGGCACCCTTCGGTACTCGCGCTCGGCGCCGACCTGGGCGCGCTAGCTGGCGGAGCGCGGTTTGCGACGGGTAGCGAAGCCTTTCAAGGGCGTTGACGAAACGAAAAAATCCCCGCGGCATGAGCGTGACGCGGGGATCCAGGCGTAAATAGAGCCTTAACCGTGATAGCTGAAATGGAGCAAGGGGGTGATGTCTGCGTAGCGGAACACCTCGCGGGTGGCTGTGTATGGCTCAAGACTAAGTCCCGCGGACCGGCGGGCCTATTCCTCGAAGGAGGTAAGGAGGGGTAGCGGAGGAGGGACGGCGATTGACGATGTATACTTTTTGGTCCAGATTGGACGAAAAGTATAAAGGCGGATCACCGTCTGTTTCCCGCCCGGGCCGCGGGCGCACCTTCGTCACCCCTGGAGTCGTCCATGATCAAGTCGCTGAACACCAAGAACCTGCTGGGAGGCCTGCTGCTCGGCGTGCTCGCCAGCGGATCCGCCGTCGCCGCCGATGGCAGCCTGCGAATCGGCATCGAGGCCGCCTACCCGCCGTTTTCCTTCAAGACCGCCGAAGGCGAACTGGCCGGCTTCGACTACGACATCGGCAACGCGCTGTGCGCGCAGATGCAGGTGAAGTGCCAGTGGATCGAGCAGGAGTACGACGGCCTGATTCCCTCGCTGAAAGTTCGCAAGATAGACGCCGCGCTGTCCTCCATCACCATCACCGAGGAGCGCCGGCGCTCGGTGGACTTCACCCACAAGTACTACTTCACGCCGGGCCGCCTGGTGATGAAGGAAGGCGCCCAGCTCGACGACAGCTTCAGCCAGTTGGCCGGCAAGCGCATCGGCGTGCAGCGCGGCGCTACCGCCGACCGCTTCGCCAGTGCGGTGCTGGCCAAGGCCGGTGCCGAAGTGGTGCGCTACACCAGCCAGGACGAGATCTACCTGGACCTGGTGGCCGGCCGCCTCGACGCCACCTTCGCCGACTCCATCCCGTTGCAGACCGGCTTCCTCGATACCCCGCGCGGCAAGGGCTACGCCTTCGTCGGGCCGGAGTTCAAGGACCCGAAATACTTCGGCGAGGGCGCCGGGATCGCGGTGCGCAAGGGGGACGCCGAGCTGGTCGGCAAGCTCAACGCGGCGATCGACGCGATTCGTGCCGACGGGACCTACAAGCGCATCAAGGGCAAGTACTTCAAGAGCGACATCTACGGCGACTGACCGCTCGCCGGCGGCGGCTGCCGTCAGTCGCCGCCTTCCTTCAGCTCCTTGAGGTGCTTGTAGACCGTCGCCCGGCCCATGTTCAGCACGTTGGCCACATAGTTGGCGGCGCTCTTGCCCTTGAACGCGCCCTCGGCGTGCAGGGCCAGGACCAGTTCGCGCTTGTGCTCGCGGGTCAGCAGGTTCAAGCCGAGCTGGCGCTGCCGCAGCCAGCCGTGCAGGAAGGTGTTGATGCGCTCCTGCCAGTCGTCGCGGAACAGCGCGTCCGGTTGCGGGATCAGCTTGCTCGGCGAGAGGAACAGGTCGAGCGCCGCCTTGGCGCTCTCGAACAGGCTGATATTCAGGTTGATGCACAGCACCGCCAGCGGCTGGCCGGCGGCGTCGCGCAGCACGGTGCTGACCGAGCGGATCTTCTGCCCGTCCCAGTTGAGCTTCTCGTAGGGACCGATGTTGCGCTCGTCGCTATCGCCTTCGAGCATGTCTTCCAGCGCCGAGTCGTCGCCGACCTCGCGCTTGGACAGGTTGTTGGCGATGTAGTCGACCCGCTGGCTGCGCAGGTCGTGCAGGACCACTTCGGCGTGGGGGAAGAACAGGGTGGCGATGCCGTCGGCGATCGCCCGGTAGTTCTCCAGGCTGGGGTCTTGGCTCGGGCTCATGCGCAGGAACTCTCGTGGGACGGCGGGCGAGGCGAGTGTGCCGCAAACCCGCCGCCGGGTCATCAGGGGGACAGGCGGCGCGGCGACAGCATCGCCTCGTCCAGGCCGTGCTCGCGCAGGTGCGCCGGCAGCGGCTGGTGGCGGATCAGCGCGGCGCTGGCCTCGCCCATCGCCGCCGAGGTCTGGATACCGTAGCCGCCCTGGGCAGCGACCCAGAAGAAGCCTTCCGCATCGGCGGCGTAGCCGGCCACCAGGTCGCCGTCGGCGACGAACGAGCGCAGCCCTGCCCAGGTGTGTTCCGGGCGGCGAATGGTGAGGGTGGTGGCTTCTTCGATCAGGTACATGCCGGTGGCGATGTCCAGTTGCTCGGGCTGCACGTCGTGGGCCTCGACCGGATCGGCGTTGGCCGGCGAGCCGAGCAACATGCCGGCGTCCGGCTTCAGGTAGAAGGATTCGTCGAGGCTGACCAGCATCGGCCAGTCGTGGCAGTCGATGCCCGGCGGCGGGGCGAAGATGAAGGCCGAGCGGCGCTTGGGCTGCAGGCCCAGCGGGCGGACGCCGGCCAGCCCGGCGATGGCGTCGCACCAGGCGCCCGCGGCGTTGACCAGAACCGCGGCGCGGTAGCTGCCGGCGGCGCAGCGGACTTCCCAGGCGCCGTCGACCCGGCGGATCTCCAGCGCTTCGTGGTTGCACAGGACCTGCCCCTGGTTGCGGCGGATGCCGCGCAGGTAGCCCTGGTGCAGGGCGTCGGTATCGATGTCGGCGCCGGTGGGGTCGTAGGTGGCGCCGAAGACCTTGTCGCGACGCAGCACCGGCACGATCGAGCAGGCCTGTTCCGCGTCCAGCAGGCGCATCTGCGGCACCAGCGCCTTGCCGCTTTCGTATTGACGGCGGAGTTCTTCCGGATCGTCGCTGAAGTCGACCACCATTTCCGGACGCGGGCTGAGCAGCGGATGCTCGCAGAAGCCGGCCGGCGGGTTGTCGAAGAAGGCCCGGCTGGCGGCGGTGAGCGCGCGCACCTGGGGTGTGCCGTAGGCCACCGTGTAGTGCGCGGCGGAGCGGCCGGTGGAGTGGTAGCCGGGCTGCGCCTCGCGCTCCAGCACCACGACCCGGCCGTGGGCCGACAGCCAGTAGCCGGTGGATGCGCCGGCGATGCCGGCACCGATGACGAGGTAATCCGCTTCGATCATGCTGCTCTCCTGCATCGCGCGATCAGCCTGCCTGGCGCAGGCGGTAGAGGGCGTTGGCCAGGGCTACGTCTTCCAGGCCCAGGCCGATCGAGCGGAAGAACGCCGGGCGCCGGTATTCCGGACGTGGCGCCTGGCCGCCGAGCAGCTCGGCGAGATCGCCGCGGATCGCCTCGGGGCTCCAGCCATGCTGTTCGGCGGCGATCAGCATCTCGCCGGCGGAGCCTGGGGTGGTGTGCCGGTAGTCGCAATAGACGTCCATGGCCGCCAGGCTTTCCGCCGGTACCTCATGGGCGCGGGGCGCGTTGGTGCTGATCGAGGTGACCAGCGCCGGGCGCTCGAGTTGGCGCGGGTCGATCACCGCTCGGGCCGAGGAAGTGCAGAGCAGGATCACATCGGCTTCGTCCAGCGCTTCCTCCAGACTGCCGGCGGCTTCGGCGCGCGGGTCGATGGCGCGCAGGCTTTGCAGGCGGCGCTCGTCCAGGCTCGGCGAATGGACTCGCACGCCCTGCCAGTCACGCAGGCCCTTCACGTATTGCAGGTGGGCATGGGCCACCGGTCCGCTGCCGATCAGAGCCAGGCGGCCGGCTTCGGCCGGAGCCAGGGCATCCACCGCCACCGCGGTGGTGGCGGCGGTGCGCGCGGTGGTCAGCCGGGCGGCATCGCAGAGCAGCAAGGGCTGGCCGGTCTGCATCGACATCAGCAGGGTCCAGGCGGTGACCAACGGGCCCTGTTCGCGGACGATGTAGGGCGAAGTCTTGACCCCGTAGACCTGTTCCTGGGCGAGCACGCCGAGGTAGTTGATGAAGTCGCCGCGACCGGCGGGGAACTCCACCAGTTGCTGGGCCGGCTGGAGCGCCTGGCCGGCGGCCAGGTCGAGGAACAGCTGGCGCATGGTCTGGAGGACGTCGATACGGGCGAGCAGTTGCTCGGCTTCGGCCTGCTGGACGATCAGGGGAGTGGCGGCGCTCATGCGATCTCCGGAATGGATGTAAACAATTTGTCCATTCTGGACTTTAAGGTATTGCCGGGCAAGCGCCGACCCGCCTCGATGACCGACGGCGGCACCTGCGTGTCGCAGAAACGAAAAAGGCGAAGCCGGATGGCTTCGCCTTTTTTCTCCACGCCTGCGTTCAGTGCTTGCGCGGTACCGGCTTGAGCAGTTCGGCCGGCGGCATCTCGCAGGTGATCTTGCGGCCCAGCAGTTCTTCGATCGGCGGCAGGGCGAAGGCATCGTCCTCGCCGGCGAAGCTGATCGAGGTGCCCGAGGCGCCGGCGCGGCCGGTACGACCGATACGGTGCACGTAGTCGTCCGGGTCCTCCGGCAGGGTGAAGTTGATCACATGGCTGATGCCGTCGATGTGGATGCCGCGGCCGGCCACGTCGGTTGCTACCAGGACGCGGATCTTGCCTTCGCGGAAGCCTTCCAGGGTGCGGATGCGCTTGTGCTGCGGCACGTCGCCGGACATCTGGGCGGCGCTGATGCCGTCCTTGGTCAGGCGTTCCTCGATGCGGCGGACTTCGTCCTTGCGGTTGGCGAAGACCATCACCCGTTCCCAGTTGTTCTGTGCCACCAGGTTGTACAGCAGCTTGTACTTGTCGCTGCCGGCCACGGCGTAGACATGCTGCTCGACGGTATCGCTGGCGACGTTCTCCGGCTCGATCTCGACGATCGCCGGATCGACGGTCCACTGCTTGGCGAGGTTCATCACGTCGTCGGTGAAGGTCGCCGAGAACAGCAGGGTCTGGCGTTCGCCCTTGTGCGGGGTCTGCCGGATGATCTGCCGGACCTGCGGGATGAAGCCCATGTCGAGCATGCGGTCGGCTTCGTCGAGGACCATCACCTCGACCATGTCCAGGTGCACCTCGCCGCGCTGGTTGAAGTCCAGCAGACGGCCGGGGGTGGCTACCAGGATGTCGCAGAAGCGCGCTTCCAGCTGCTTGAGTTGCTTGTCGAAGTCCATGCCGCCGACGAAGGTCATCACGTTCAGCCCGGTGTACTTGGTCAGCGCCGCGGCGTCCTTGGCGATCTGTACCACCAGTTCGCGGGTCGGGGCGATGATCAGCGCGCGCGGCTCGCCCATGTAGCGCTCTTTCGGCGGCGGGGTCTGCAGCAACTGGGTGATGATCGAGATGAGGAACGCGGCGGTCTTGCCGGTACCGGTCTGGGCGCGGCCGATGGCGTCCTGGCCGCGCAGGGTGAAGCCCAGTACCTGCGCCTGGATCGGCGTGCAGTAGGGGAAGCCGAGGTCATGGATGGCGTGCATCAGGCTCGGGGCGAGGTTGAAGTCGTGGAAGCGGGTCTTGCCTTCCTGCGGTTCGACCACGAAGTCTTCCAGCTTCCAGTTGTCCACCGGCTTCGGCTTGCGTTCGCGGCGCGGCTTGTCGCTGCGCGGCTTGGCGTCCCGGCCTTCTTTGGCGGCGGGTTTGGCGGGCTTTTCGCTTTTCTCGGCCTTTTCAACGGCGCGCGGGGCGCCGGACTCGTTGTCGGCGCGCGGGGCGCGCGGTTTGCGTGGGCGTTTCTCGGTCGGCTTTTCGCCGGTGGGGGCGGTACCTTTCGCGGTAGCGCCGGCAGGGCCTTGCGGGACCGGGGAGGAACCGCTCTGCGGCTGGGTTCCGTCGGCCTTGCCGAAGATTTTCTTGAGTGCTTTGAGCACGGCGATCTCGTAGTGGTTAAGGAATGAACGGGCGCCAGTGTAAAGCATGTTGCCAGCGGGGAGAAATCCATGCTTGGCCGGTCACCTCCAGGCCTGGCCGGACGGGGCCTGGAGGCGGCTGCGCGAAGCTCCCGGGGCAGCCTCCGGGAGGGTTCGTGCGTGCGACCGGCGGCGCGCTACAAAAAGACAACGGTAGGGCGACGACGGGGGTGGCATCTTCGGGACGGTGCCGGAGCGATCCGGCGAGTGTCCGCCCACTCACCAACGGAAGAACAAGAAAACCATGAATCCGTCCCCATCGATCGCCGGGCTGAGCGATATCGAAGCCCTGGAACGCGTGCCGCTGGAACAGCGCGACCTGCCGTCCAGCACCTACGAACTGTTGCAACGCTCGGCCCAGCGCCACGGCCAGCGTATCGCCCTGAGCTGCCTGCTGCATGGCAGCGCCGCCGAAGAACCGTTGCGGATCAGCTATGCCGAGCTGTTCGCCCGCGTCACCCAGACCGCCAACGCCTTGCACCGGCTGGGCCTGGAAAGCCACCAGGCGGTGTCCTTCCTGCTGCCCAACCTGCCGCAGACCCACTACGTGATCTGGGGCGGCGAAGCTGCCGGGATCGTCAATGCGATCAACCCGCTGCTCGAGCCGGAGCACATCGCCGAGCTGATCCGCGCCTCCAACACCCGGGTGCTGGTGACCCTGGCGCCGTTCCCCGGCACCGACCTGTGGCAGAAGGTCGCCGGCCTGCGCGCGCAGCTGCCGGAGCTGTACGCGATCGTCGTGGTCGATCCGGCCAACCTGTTGCCGGCGCCGCAGCGCGAGGCGCTCAAGGCCCAGCGCGGGCCGCTGCCGGAGGGCGTGCTGGACTTCGATACGCTGATCGCCGACTGCCCGGCAGACCGCCTGGAGAGCGGACGGGCGATCCATCCGGACGACGTCGCTTCCTATTTCCACACCGGCGGCACCACCGGCACGCCGAAGCTGGCGCCGCACAGCCACTTCAACGAGGTGGCGATGGCCGAGATCATGGGCCTGAACGCCGACTACGGGGTGGACGACGTGCTGCTCTGCGGCCTGCCGCTGTTCCACGTCAACGGCGTGATGGTTACCGGCCTGGCGCCCTTCCATCGCGGCGCCCAGGTGCTCCTGGCCGGGCCCCAGGGCTACCGCAATCCGACCCTGATCCAGGACTTCTGGAAGCTGGTGGAGCGCTACCGGGTCACCAGCTTCAGTGGTGTGCCGACCATCTACGCGGCGTTGCTGCAGGTCCCCAGCGATGGCCGCGACCTGTCCAGCCTGCGTTTCGCCCTGTGCGGCGCGGCGCCGATGCCGGTGGAGCTGATCCGCCAGTTCGAGGCGCGTACCGGGCTCAAGGTGATCGAAGGCTACGGCCTCACCGAAGGTACCTGCGGCACCAGTTGCAACCCGCGTGGCGGCGAGCGCCGGCCGGGTTCGATCGGCCTGCGCCTACCGTACTGCCAGGTGAAGGTCGCGGTGCTCGACGGCGAGGGCAATTACCTGCGCGATGCCGCGCCGAACGAGGTGGGCAACCTCTGCCTGAAGGGCCCGACGGTGTTCAAGGGCTACCTGCAACAGGACCGGAACCGCGATATCTGGGTCGGCGATGGCTGGTTCAATACCGGCGACCTCGGTCGTATCGACGAGGACGGCTACATCTGGCTCACCGGGCGCAGCAAGGACCTGATCATTCGCGGTGGCCACAACATCGACCCACAGATGATCGAAGAAGCGCTGCACCGGCATCCGGCCGTGGCCCTGGCGGCGGCGGTGGGCAAGCCGGACGCCAAGGCCGGCGAGCTGCCGGTGGTGTATATCCAGCTCAAGCCCGGCGCCAGCGCCAGCGAGGAAGAGCTGCTGGAACACGCCAGCCGCCACGTACCGGAGCGCGCGGCGGTGCCCAAGGATGTCTGGCTGATCGAGAGCATGCCGGTCACCGCGGTGGGCAAGACCTTCAAGCCGGCGCTGCGCCTGGACGCGATCCGCCGGGTGCTGGAGGAGGAAAGCCGGAGGATCGCCGAGGATATCCGCGTGGAGGTGGTCGCCGACGAGCACCACGGCCAGCTCGCCCACCTGCACGTTCCCGCGCTCGACGAAAGACGCCGGGCGGCGCTGGAAGAGCTGCTCGGCGGCTACGCGCTGAACTACCGGCTGCACGCCGTCTGAGAGAAGCTGCGGGCGTCAGAGGCGCTTGCGCAGCCAGGCGCCGATGTCGTGGATTTCCTCCAGGGACACCTCGTGGCCCATCGGGTAGTCGTGCCAGTCCACCTCCACGCCCTGCGCCTGCAAGGCGTCATGGGCCGCGCGGCCGAGCGCCGGGTCGACCACGTCGTCCTGGCTGCCATGCAGGTGCAGGACCGGAATCCGCTTGTGGCGCTCGTCCAGCGCCAGGTCGTCGAAGGTCGGCGCGTAGGTGGATAGCGCCAGCACCCCGCCGAGCGGCTGGGCGTAGCGGCGGAAGGCGGTATGCAGGACCACCGCGCCGCCCTGGGAGAAACCGGCGAGGATGATCCGCTCGGCGGCGATGCCCTTGGCGCGCTGTTCATCGATGAGGGCGATGACCTGGTCGGCGGAGGCGTTCAACTGGTCTTCGTCGATCGCCCGCGCCGGACTGAAGGCAAGGATGTCGTACCAGCTCGGCATGACCCAGCCGCCATTGACCGTCACCGCCTGGCTCGGCGCCTGGGGAAGGATGAAGCGGGTGCTCGGCAGGACCACCTGCAGGGCTTCGGCCACCGGCTTGAAGTCGGTACGGTCGGCGCCCAGGCCGTGCAGCCAGATGATGCAGGCGTCGGCATTCGGGGCATCGAGGATCAGGGGTTCGCTCATAACGGCTCCAGGCAGGGGGCATATGCGTTCGGAATGGGAGGACCATTCGACAACAGGCGCTTTCCCGCTCGCAAGTCGGCCAGATTGTCGCAGATCATGCATTCGCCAATTTCCCGCGGATGCGCTTTGCTAAGGGAAGTGCGCCGGGCACGCCGTTCGTCGCCCGCCGCCGTCGCACCGCCGGCTGCCCCTGCCGGTGCCGCGGCGCTTGCGGTTACAGTGCGGCGACCGGCCCGGGAAGCGACCGGCGCGGGGCCGGCGGTTCACCCAGGGGCGGCGAAGGGAGTGGCGAACAGATGACAATAATGAAAGGTACCTGGCTGCTGCTGGCCGCCGTCTGCCTCGGCGCCAGCGCCACGGCCGAGGCCGGCGCGACGCTGGATGCGGTGAAGCGCAAGGGCTACGTGCAGTGCGGCGTCAGCGACGGCCTGCCGGGGTTCTCCTACGCCGACGCCAAGGGCCGTTTCAAGGGGCTCGACGTCGACATCTGCCGGGCGCTGGCCGCCGCGCTGTTCGGCGACGCCGAGAAGGTGCGCTTCACCCCGCTGTCCGCCACCGAGCGGTTTTCGGCGTTGCAGTCCGGCACGGTCGACCTGCTGTCGCGCAACACCTCATGGACCAGCTCGCGGGATACCGCGCTGGGCATCCACTTCACCGGCGTCACCTATTTCGACGGCCAGGGCTTCCTGGTCAATCGCAAGCTCGGCGTGTCCAGCGCCCGCGAACTGAAGGACACGACGGTGTGCATCCAGTCCGGCACCACCAACGAGCTGAACGTGGCGGACTACTTCCGGGCCCACGGCATCCGCTACAAGGCGGTGCTCGACGACAGCTACGAGAAGAGCGCCCGTGCCCTGGAGGCGGGGCAGTGCGACGTGCTCAGCTCCGACCAGTCGCAGCTCTACGCCCAGCGCCTGAAGCTGGCCAAGCCGGAGCAGTACGTGGTGCTGCCGGAAGTGATCTCCAAGGAGCCGCTCGGCCCGGCCGTGCGGCAGGGCGACGAAGCCTGGTTCAACATCGTCCGCTGGACCCTGTACGGCCTGCTCAACGCGGAGGAGCTGGGGGTCACCTCGAGCAACGTCGAGCGCCAGGTCAGGGACAGCCGCAACCCGGACGTCGCCCGCCTGCTCGGCAGCGAGGGCGACGCTGGCAAGGACTTGCAACTGCCGCGCGACTGGGTGGTGCAGATGGTGCGCCAGGTCGGCAACTATGGCGAGATCTTCGCCCGCAACGTCGGCGACGGCAGCCCGCTGAAGATGCCGCGCGGCCTCAACGCGCAATGGAATCTCGGCGGCCTGCACTATGCGCCGCCGATCCGCTGACCGGCGGGGGCTGGCTGAACTCTCGCCAGCACCGACAATCCGATAACAGACAGACGCACCGGTGCCGGTGCACTATAGAGCGACGCGTCATGCCGAACACCGAACAAGAGAATTGCCCGTGAACCTATCGATGACTCCCATCAACAAAGCCAAGGCCTGGGGCGTCCACGCCGTCACCGCCAGCGGCGTGATCCTGGCCTTGCTGGCCCTGCTCGCGCTGGTCGACAACAAACCCCAGGCCTGCCTGCTCTGGCTCGGCCTGGCCCTGCTGGTGGACGGCCTCGACGGCACCCTGGCGCGCAAGTACGAAGTCAAGGAAATGCTGCCGCATTTCGACGGCTCGGTGCTCGACCTGGTGATCGACTACCTGACCTACGTGTTCATCCCGGCCATCTTCATCTACCGCTACATCCCCCTGCCGGAGCATTTCGAACTGCTGGCGGTGGGCGTGATTCTGGTTTCGTCGCTGTTCTGCTTCTGCAACGTCAACATGAAGAGCACCGACAACTACTTCGTTGGCTTCCCGGCCGCCTGGAACGTGGTGGCGGTGTACTTCTACGTGCTCGACCTGCACCCCTGGGTCAACCTCGCCACGGTGCTGGTGCTGGCTGCCCTGACCCTGACCCGGATGAAGTTCCTCCACCCGTTCCGCGTGCGCCAGTTCATGCCGCTGAACATCGCCGTGACTTTCGTCTGGCTGATCAGCAGCGGTCTGCTGATCGTCCAGCAGCCGGCCGACCTGCCGATCCTGCTCGGCCTGTGGTTCGCCGCCTCGGCCTATTTCGTCGGTATCTGCCTCTGGCGCAGCGCCCGCGAGTGGTTCGGCTGAAACGACCCGGCGCGACGGCGTTCCCGCCTGGGGACGCCTGGCAAGTCCCTATCATCGCAAGGAACCCCGCATGGCCCACCCCAACGCCGAACTGATCGAGCGCTTCTACCAGGCCTTCCAGCGCCTCGACGGCGAGGCCATGGCGGCCTGCTACGCCCCCCAGGCGACCTTCCACGACCCGGCCTTCGGCGAACTGCGCGGGCGCGAGGTGGGCGACATGTGGCGCCTGCTGACCAGCCGGGCGCGGGACTTCCGCCTGGACTACGCGAACGTCCGCGCCGACCAGAACGAGGGGCGTGCGCAATGGGTGGCCCACTACCTGTTCACCCAGACCGGGCGCAGGGTGGAGAATCGCATCGAGGCCCGTTTCCGCTTCGCCGACGGTTTGATCGTCGAGCATCGCGACCAGTTCGACCTGTGGCGCTGGAGCCGCCAGGCGCTTGGCGCCAAGGGCCTGCTGCTGGGCTGGGCGCCGCCGGTGCAGCGGGCGATCCGCGGGCAGGCGCGCAAGGGCCTGGCCGCCTACCAGGCTGCCCATCCGGCGGCCGGCTGAGGCTGTCGGTGGCCGAAGCGCGGATAATCTCCTAAGCTCGCCGCGGACAACCCGCAGGACGCCGCGATGATCACGCTCTTCCAGTTCCCCGCCGCATTCAACGTACCCAATGCCAGTCCCTACTGCCTGAAACTGGAAACCTGGTTGCGCCTGGCCGGCCTGGAGTACCAGGTGAAGGTCGTCAGCGACCCGCGCAAGGCGCCCAAGGGCAAGCTGCCCTACGTGCGTATCGAGGGCGAGGCGATCGGCGACAGCGAGATCGTCATCCGTACCCTCGGCGAGCGCTACGGTGTCACTCTCGACGCCGGCCTGGATGCACGGGGCAAGGGCTGGGCACGGGCGATCACGCGCCTGTGCGACGAACACCTGTACTACCTGATGCTGTATTTCCGCTGGTTCGACGAGGACAGCTGGCGCGTGCTCAAGCCGGTGTTCTTCGGCTCGCTGCCATTCGGCGTGCGCGACGCGGTGGCCTGGGCCATGCGCCGCAAGGTCCGCGCTACCCTCAGGGCGCAGGGACTCGGGGTCCACGGCAGGGACGAACTGCTGGCCTTCGCCCGCGACGACCTCGATGCCCTCGACGGCCTGCTCGGCCAGGTCCCGTACTACGGCGGCGAACATCCGTGCAGCGCCGATGCCGCCGCTTACGGTATCCTCGCCAACCTCATCGAGGCGACCCTGGATACCCCGCTCAGCCATGTGGCGCGAGGCTATCCGCGCCTGGTGGCGTATTGCGAGCGGATGCGGGAGCGGGTCTGGAGTGAGTGAGGCGACGGCCGCCACGGCGGCGATCGGGAAGTGTTGGTCGGTCTACCTGGTGAGGGCGGAAAACGGCGCGTTGTACTGCGGCATCAGCGACGATCCGCTGCGCCGCTTCGACACTCATTGCAGCGGCAAGGGCGCGCGGTTCTTCCATTCCAGCCCCGCCCGCGCGCTGGTCTACGTCGAGGCCTGCGCCAGCAAGGGCGACGCCCTGCGCCGCGAGCGGGCGATCAAGGCCCTGAGCAAGCGCGCCAAGGAGCGCCTGTTGGTCGGCGTACCGGTGTTGCGCGAGGTCGGTGAGCCGGCAATCTAGGACGTTCATCTGCGGTCATGGGGTATTCGTGGGTTATCTGAAGAATCATTGGTGGAAACGCTGGATCCGCCGCCGCGGCTGCAAGCTGGCCGGCGGCCCGGCCAGTGTCGGCAAGCGCACCACGCTGGTGCTCGAGGAGCAGGTCGAACTCGGCCACCTGCGCATCGTCCCGCCGAGGCTGGAGATCGGCGCCTACAGCTATGTGCGCAGCGGCACCGACCTGTCCCTGGTGGCGTCCATCGGGCGTTTCTGCTCGATCGGCTCGGACTGCTTCATCGGCCAGGAAAAACATACCCATCCCAGCGACTGGGTGAGCAGCCACCCCTTCCAGCACACCGGCACCGCGCTGCGCTACGAGCCGGCGCTGAGCTACGCGGAAATCGGCCACGACGTCTGGATCGGGCACAGCGCGATGGTGATGGAAGGGGTCAAGGTCGGGACTGGGGCGATCATCGCCACGCGCGCTGTGGTCACTCGCGACGTGCCGCCCTATGCCATCGTCGCCGGCACCCCGGCGCAGGTGATCCGCTACCGGCATCCGCCGGAGATCATCGAGGGCCTGCTCGCCTCACGCTGGTGGGAGCTGGATAGCGCCTTCCTCACCGGCCTGCCGCTGGACCGTCCCCGGGAGTTCCTCGCCGCCCTGGAGGCGCGCGAGGCGCCGCGTGCGGCGTACCGGCGGATGACCATCACCCGCCAGGGGTGCCGGCTGGATTGAGCGCGCCCATCGCCAGGCCCATCGGGCCAGGCGATGGGGTGCCCTTCATGTCCCGGATTGTCATAGGCGCGTTTTCCCAGCCGCGTTAAGCTGGTGCCTCACATCCGCCCGGAGGCGCCCATGTCAGAGCTGATCCTGCATCACTATCCCACTTCGCCCTTCGCCGAGAAGGCGCGCCTGCTGCTCGGTTTCAAGCAACTGTCCTGGCGCTCGGTGATGATTCCGCCGGTGATGCCCAAGCCGGACCTGGTGGCGCTGACCGGCGGCTATCGGAAGACCCCGGTGTTGCAGGTCGGCGCCGATGTGTATTGCGATACCGCGTTGATCGCCCGTCGCCTGGAGCAGGAAAAGGCGGTCCCGGCGCTGTTCCCCGAAGGCCAGGAGATGGTCGCCGCGAGCTTCGCCCAGTGGGCCGACGCGGTGCTGTTCCAGCACGCGGTAAGCCTGGCGTTCGCCCCGGAGTCCATCGCCGTGCGCTTCGGCAAGCTGCCGCCGGAATTCCTCAAGGCCTTCATGGCCGATCGCAGCCAGCTATTCAGCGGCGGCAGCGCCGGCCGCCTGCCGTTGGAACAGGCGCGCCACCAGTGGCCGGCATTCATGGCGCGACTGGAGCGCCAGTTGTCGCGCGAGGACGGCGACTTCCTGTTCGGCGAAGCGTCCGTCGCCGACTTCGCCGTGGCGCACTGCCTGTGGTTCCTCAAGGGCACGCCGGTCACCGCGCCGCTGGTCGACGACTACCCGCAGGTGCAGGCCTGGTTGGGCCGGGTGCTCGGCTTCGGCCACGGCGCGCCAGCCGAGATGAGTGCGGAGGAAGCCCTGGAGGTGGCTCGCGGCAGCCAGCCCGCGGCATTGCCGGACGAATCCTTCAGCGATCCCAACGGTTTCCTGCCCGGCCAGGCGGTCGCCATCGCCGCCACCGACTACGGTGTCGACGCGGTACAGGGCGAACTGCTCTTCGCCGGCAGCGAGGAACTCATCCTGCGCCGCGAAGACCCGCGGGCGGGTACCGTGCATGTGCATTTCCCGCGCCTGGGCTTTCGCATCGAGGCGCGTTGAGGCATGCCGACGGAGACCCCGTCGCCGCGCCCGGACGCCGATCCGCCGCAGTGCGCGTTGCCCGAGGCGAGGCCGGACCGCGACGCTGGCACCAAGCTGCGCGCCGCGGTGCTCGGCGCCAACGATGGCCTGGTGTCGAACCTGTGCCTGGTGATGGGCGTGGCGGGTGCGAGCATGGCGCATTCGTCCATCGTCCTCACCGGGATGGCCGGACTGGTGTCCGGGGCCTGCTCGATGGCCCTCGGCGAGTGGCTGTCGGTGACCAACGCCCGCGAGATGGCGAGCAAGCGCATCGCCGAGGAAGAACGCTTGCTCAGGCTCTGCCCGGACACCGAGACCCAGGAACTGATCGATATCTTCACCGCCAAGGGGCTGAGCGAGGTATCCGCCCGGCGCGTGGCCCTGCAACTGATGAACGACGGTCGTGGCGCGCTGGACACCTTGTCCCGCGAGGCCCTCGGCATCGATCCGACGGAGTTGGGCGGCAACCCGTGGAACGCGGCGGGTACGTCGTTCCTGCTGTTTTCCCTTGGCGCTCTGGTGCCGGTGGCGCCGTTCCTGTTCCTTGACGGTGCCGCGGCGCTGGTCGCAAGCCTGCTGTTCAGCCTGCTTGCGCTGCTGTTCAGCGGCGCGGTCACCGCCCGTTTCACCGGGCGGCCGCTGGCGTTCTCGGCGTTGCGCCAGGTGCTGGTCGGTACCCTTGCCGCGGCCTTCACCTATGGGTTGGGTACCGCGCTCGGCGTGGGCCTGGGCTGAAAGTCCTTCGCCTGCGGGGGACTCCGTTTTACACTGCGACACCCGGCCGGCGTGGCCGGGAACAGGAAAAACCGACCAGGGAGTGGCCATGAACGCCTACGACATCGAAATCGTCAACGACGCCGCGCACGCCGGCGAAGCCAACCACGGCTGGTGCTTCGGCCTGCCGCCGGGCATCCGTCCGGAGCAGTGGCCGCTGGATCCGGACACCGGCTATCCGCTGATGCACGGCTTCACCCTGCTGCTGCCGGAGGACTACCGGGTGCATGGCCCGGAGATCGTCGCGCTGAGCTTCTTCTCCCTCGCCCCGGACCAGAACGACGGTGGACCGACCAGCGTCGATGGCATTCGCGAGATGCTCATCGATCCGCCCGCGCAACCGCCGGCCGACGCGGAACTGCGGCCGTTCTGGGAGGCCGGGCGCAATAGCCATCCGCGTCTGCATCGGATGGAGGACATCCTTGGCGGCGCCTATGCGTT
Source organism: Pseudomonas sp. HMSC067G02 (assembly GCF_001813485.1). Taxonomy (NCBI): domain Bacteria; kingdom Pseudomonadati; phylum Pseudomonadota; class Gammaproteobacteria; order Pseudomonadales; family Pseudomonadaceae; genus Pseudomonas; species Pseudomonas sp. HMSC067G02. Next base: position 685 of record NZ_KV812688.1, on the reverse strand, counting down.
GATCCTGCTCGACGCCGCTGAATTCAGCGGCGCGCCCTGCCAGCCGCCGGCGCTGCCGGCGGGCAACCCGCTGTTGGCGCAGACCGAGCCGCCGCAGTGGCTGGAGGCTGGTTCGGCGGCCAGCTTCGTGCCGGACTGGGCGGAGGACGACTACTACCTGCTGCGCGCCCTCGGTGGTCGCCCGGCGGCCGGCCACCAGCAGCGCTACCCGCTGCGCTGGACGGCGCGGGCGCAAGACCCCAACGCCGGGGTGGTGCCCAGCGAATACGGCGACGGCGGCTACCAACTGCCGCACTACTGGCTGGACGGCAAGATCGAGCGCGACAACTACCGCGAGCATCCCTGGGTGGAAGGGCACCTGCCGAACCATATCGGCGGCACCATGCGTCCGGTGCAGGGCGTGCCGGAGATGAGTCCCTTCTACGTAGAGTTCGAGGAATACCTGGGCGGCTACAACTTCGGCGGCGGCAACGCCCAGCTCGATTTCCGCGACATGCGCTTCGACTGGGCCTGCGGCTGAGGAGGGAAAGGGAGCGCCGGCGGCGCTCCGGGGCGGCGCGGGTCAGTCCTTGCGCCGCTTGAGCTGGTCCTTCAACTGGGTCGGCAACTGGCGGATGATCAGCATGTCGCGCTCTTCGTCGTATTCCACCTTGGAGCCCAGCAGGTGCGCCTCGAAGCTGATCGA
>NZ_KV812687.1:0-58926 GCF_001813485.1 Pseudomonas sp. HMSC067G02 | reverse complement strand
GGTCCTGGCCTCGGCGCCGGCGGCGAACTGGGTGCCTTGCTCCGAGTCGCCATGGGAAATTCCCCAGCGACGAACCATGTATTTCCTACTGCGCGCTCCTACCCCGATCAGCACGATGTGGCCGAACCCCTTCCCTATATAGGAACACTGCACCATGGCTGAAACCCATCGGCTTCAGATCGGCTCTCTCCGCAGCGATGTCGCCCTGACGCTTCACACCTATCACGCCGCCCGCATCTGGACCGGCCGGCAGAAGTCGGATGCCAAGCACAGCATCCTCGGCCTCTCCGGCTTCTGCGCATACGTGAATCGCATGCACCGCGGGGCAGCACAGGACGATCCGTACTCCGACTGGTGGCTGGTTCAGATCGAAGAGAAAGTCGAGAGCTGCCAAGCCGCACTCAAGGCCATCGACCAGCGACTGGATGACGTCATGGCCAAGCTGCCCGCGACCCTCGATATCTCCGAGAACCTGTCCGTCACACCGGTCAAGGTCCCGTTGTTCATCTCCAACCCTCTCGGCTTCAAGGCAGTCTATCTCCTGACCAACTACGACGAACTCGCCCGTCGAATCCTGCTGGCCCAGCACGTCGGGCTGGTCGGTCGCCGCGACATGGAGGTCTGGCTCGACGAAGGTGCATCGGTGCTGCGCAGTCTTTTTGGTCTGGCCCAGAGCTACCAGTTCACGGGCGCCACTCGCGACGACTTCGCCGCAAACAATGCTCGCGCCGAAGCCGCGCGGAAGATGTACGAGAAGTTCGGCGAGATCCCGCAGGACATCCTGGAGGGCACCCGACGCTCGAACTTCGCTCCGCCGATCACCCGGGGCCGCTCTGACAGTGATGCCGATGATGACGCTGACCGTGTCGAGCTTGAGGACTGATCGGAATGCGGCAGCCCGATAAGGACCAGCAAGGCGCTCTGCAACAAAGTGCCTTCCGCCCACTGCAACAAACTGCCTTCCAGGCGCTGCAACACAGTGCCTCACTAAAAGGCCTTTTAAAGCCTTTTAAAGGTAAGGGGGAGCTGGCCCAGTTGGCGGAACAGTGCGAAGCCCTGGAGCAGGGATTACTGGAACTTGCCCAGGGACTGCTGGCCCAGGTTCGTCGCCCCCCCTTCACTCTACTGCCCACCCGACTCATCGAGCAGCGCACATCCGCCCGCACAACCTTTCTTCGCTGGCAGCACATTGCATCCCGGCGGATGGGCGTCGGGGTGTGGACGGAAATGCTGCGCCAGGACAAGACCCCGGAATACCTGCTGCAAGACCTCTACGAGATGGAGCTGCAGCGCATCACCCTCAACATGCAGATCAGCCTGATCCACTCCATCGGCAAGCAGGCCGCAGAGTGCGCGGAAAAGATGGGCCAGGCCGAGGCCGAGTTCATGGGCCGACTGCAGCAGAGCACCAACCACCACTGACTGGAGATTCATCATGGCTACCCCCGTCTTCTGGGAAGGCAACATTGGCTCGGCGCCGGAGCACCGCAGCTTCCCCAACGGCAACAATCCCCCGCGGCAGTTGCTGCGACTGAACGTGATGTTCGACAACTCGATTCCCGATGGCCAAGGTGGCTACAAGGATCGCGGCGGCTTCTGGTGCAGCGTCGAATGGTGGCATCAGGATGCCCAGCGCTTCGCCGAACTGTTCACGAAAGGTATGCGCGTCAAGGTCGAAGGCAGGGCCATTATGGACCGCTGGCCGGACAAAGAGTCAGGCGAAGAAGTCCAGGCGCTGAAGGTCGAAGCCTCACGCATTTCCATCCTTCCGCATCGCCTGGCCGAGGTCACCCTGTTGCCGTCTACCAACGGCCAATCGACCCAGCATCAACAGTCTCGGAACGTCCCGCAGCAACCTGCTCAGCAGGATGCGCAATCGCAGCAGGACTACGACAGCGCCTTCGACGACGACATCCCCATGTAGCAGGCGGCTTAATTTTTGGCCGCCCATTCGTGAAGCTGCGGGTGGCAAGCACCACTCTTCGCCACCCGCAGCTTCGACAAAGCCCCCCGCAGGAAACTCCGCCATGAACAGCAAAGATGACCAAGCAGGCTCACATTGCTCATTTCGGGATCGCGATGAGCCGTTGACCAGGCAGCCCCTCAGCGCCGACGAGATATCAGTTCTGAAGTGCATGGCGCTTATGGAGGAAGAAGATCGCGCATCCTTCATCAGGATGGCCCAAGGCATTGCCGACGCGACGGTGAAACGCCGGTCTTAATTTTCCGCGCCCACTCGTGAAGTTGCAGGTGGCAAGAACCTCTCTTCGCCGCCCGCAGCCTCGACAAGCATTCCAGCGACTGGAGCAACCGCAATGAACAGTTATGCCGGCAAAAGCTGATAGACCAGCATCCTTAATTTTGGCCGCCCATTCGTGAAGTCTCTGGTGGCAAGGGCTTCCGAATCGGAAATCTCGACCAGTACGAGGTGCAGTGTGTCAAAGAGAGCGACTGATACCGACAAGCTGGACAGACGACACTTCAACGATCCCCACCGGACTGTACGGGCTATTGGTGCTGAGGCCGCGCGGAAAGGGCTACGGGTGTTCGACTGCCCCTACAGTCATCCTGCGATGCGGGCGTCCTGGTTGAAAGGGTTTGCCCAGGAGCAGCAACAACAGCTCGATTTCTGAAAGCTGAGCTCCCTTTTCCTCTCGGTTCTTCCCGGCGAGACCTGGCAGATGGACATTTGTCCTACTTATTCGTCGCCCAGGGGTTCCAACTCCCCGTAGAGGGGGATTTCATCCAAGTACATGTCTTCGGGACGGGCCAGCTCATAGGCGCGGAGAATCTTATGTGCCAGGGCAACTGCTTGATCCTTCGGAACAACTAAACGCACTAGGTCGGGGTAGTGGGACTTTCCGGCCCAGATAGTTTGTCCTTTGCCTACTGTGAATTCGTGATCCTTTGTAGCCATGCTGGTTTCCTCGTTACTAAGCAGCCGGAGTGGGCTGCGGGCCAACCAGATACTCGCCGTCACGGAGCCAAGACTGCTCAGCGCCGTTGAGCGATTTGAATTTCCTTCCCCACTTCGCCCGGTTGATCAGCACCGGGAGAGGCTCGGAGACACCGTTCTCGAAGTGCCAAAACAGGCCTTCGATCTCGGGCACGCTTGTGAACTTGTCCACTCCTGTTTTCCTCGGCTATACGATTGGGGTGACCCAATCCTCAACTCTCAAGCCGGGTACGCGGTCGAACTCGCGGCGGTTATTGGTGACCACGATCAGGCCCTGAGAGCGGGCGTGCCCGGCGATCATCTGGTCATAGGGGCCGATTTGCTTGCCGAGGCGGGCCAGTTCAGCGCGGAGCTGGCCGGTGTGGGCGGCAGCGTCCTGGTCGTACTTGAGCACCTCCAGACGAGCAGCGAAGCCTTCCACGTCTGCAAGATTGCGCGAGGGGTTCGAGGACTTCTCTGCGCCGTAGATCAGCTCCATCAGCGTCACGGTGCTGATGCACATCTGGTCGTGATGGCGCAGGAACGCCTCGCGCACCTCTTGCGGACGTTTTTTGATGGTGAAGATGCAGATGTTGGTGTCAAGCATGAACTTGAGCATCAGAAAGTCTCGCGCTCCTGATCGGCAGGCTGTTCACGCTCTGCCATAAAGTCGGCAGTAACGCCCTCGCCATCGAACCAGCTATCCCAAGACTCACCGGCAGGCGTGATGATTCTGGCGCGCCCCACAGCGACCACATCCACACGCTTAACGTCATCAGGAAGCGCGACGGCCTTGGGCAGTCTTACGGCCTGGCTACGATTGCTCTGAAAAACAGAACCTTGTTCCACGATACACCTCATGGGATATATCAAACGTATATCCCATAGTATTCACCTCTCGGGATATGTCAATGGGATATACGACAATGGCTTTATAACGCGACCTCGAAGGCCCGCCGAATGGCGTCCTGACACAAGCCAAGCTAGGTCTTGGAATGGTCCAGGCAGGTGTGCACGTTGCCCAGGAGCAGCAACAGCAGCTCGACTTCTGATGACGTTACCCTTCAGCTCCTCCCGAAAACTGCAACAGCGCACCGTCCATTTCGCATTGTTGGCCAGCTCTCTGATCGCGACAGTTCGACCGACTGTTCCGAGAGATTCCGCCGATGCACCTCGTAATCATTGAAGCCCCGGGCAAGCTGAAAAAGCTGAGGTCCCTTCTACCCTCGATTCGTCCCGACGTGACCTGGCAGGTCGAGGCGACAGCCGGCCACATCAGAGACCTCCCCGTTCACGGCCAGGATCCGCAGATGCTCACCGTCGGCGTGGGCCAGGATTTCAAACCGCACTACCAGATCCTCTCGGGCAAGGAAAAAACCGTTGCACGGCTGAAGGAGCTGCAGCAGAAAGCGCTGGAGATCTACGTCGCATCCGACCCGGATCGCGAAGGCGAAAGCATCGGCTGGCACATCCTCCAGGCTGCCGGGATCAAGAACTACAAGCGCGTTGCCTTCAAGGAAATCACCAAGTCGTGCATCAGCGCCGAGCTCAACTCGCCGCGCCGTCTGGACCTCCCGAAGGTCGCCTCGCAGGAATGCCGTCGCGTCATCGATCGCCTGGTGGGGTATCTGGTCACGCCAGAGCTGCGGCGCGTGATGGGCAGGCCAACCACCGCCGGGCGCGTGCAGTCCGTCGCGGTGTACCTGGTAGTCCTGCGAGAGCGGGAGATTCGCGCCTTCACAGCAATCAAGCACTTCGGGGTGGAACTGGCCTTCGTTTCGCCCAGCGACGGCCGCACCTGGAAGGCGGAGTGGGATCCAGTGCCCACGTTTGCCAGCAAGGAGTTCCCGTATGTCCAGGATCGTCAACTCGCAGAACTGGTGGGGGCTATACGCAATGTCATCGTCGAGACCTGCATCGATGGCGAAGAAACCGATACGCCTCCGGCACCGTTCATCTCCTCCTCGCTCCAGATGGCCGCCGGGAATGCGCTGAAGTGGTCACCCGACAAGACGATGAAGATCGCCCAGCGGCTGTATGAACAGGGGCTCATCACCTACCACCGGACGGACAACCCCAATATTTCGAAGGACTCCATGCCGGATATCCGTGCTGTCGCCAAGGCATTGGGGCTGAAGTGTGTTGAGCAACAGCGGATGTTCAAGGCTGACCAGGACGCCCAAGAGGGCCACCCCGCCATCACCCCTACCGATTGGACGGCCGCTACCGCCGGTGAAACTGCTGATGAGCAGGCCCTGTACCAGCTCATTCGAGTTCGTGCGCTTGCCAGCCAGATCGAAGCTGCCGTGTACGCAGTGAGAACCATCACCCTCCTGGGCGTCGGCCCCGACAAAAAGCCGCTGCGCTTCGGCGCCAAAGGGAAGCTGTTGAACGTGCCTGGCTGGAGAAAACTGCTGCAGGGTGATGACGCAGAGGAGCAGAAGAACGAAAGGCCTTCAAACACCATCCCGGCGCTGGAGTCAGGCCAGATACTCAAGGTCTACAGCGGCGAGGTCCTGGAGAAGAAAACCACCCCTCCCAACCGATTCACCGACGCCAGCCTGGTGGGCGAGATGAAGCGCCGCGGGATTGGTCGGCCATCCTCCTACGCCTCGATCGTGAAGAACATCATCGACAAGGGCCAGGTGCAGATGAAGGGGCGAAGCCTGATCCCCGGCGAGCTGGGAGAGGCCACCATCGCGCTCCTGGAGCACAACTTCAGCTTCCTCAGCCTCGACTTCACCCGCAACCTCGAGGTCGCCTTGGACCGGATCGCCAACAGCGAGGACACCTACATGAACGTGGTCCAGCAGTTCTACCAGCTACTACAGACACAGCTGCAGACACTCCGCGCGCTCCCCAGCGCACAGGACGAACCACGCGCAAGCTCCACCGCCAGTATCTCCTCGGCGCCGACCAGCGACTTCCTTTGCGGCAAGTGCGGTCTGCCCCTGGTTCACCGCAAGAAAGCCGGCAAGGGCGGCTTCGACTTCTGGGGTTGCAGCGGCTATCGCACCATAGGGTGCAAGGTTAGCTACCCCACCAAGAGCGGCCGGCCTGACTTCGACAACCCGCGCGGGCTATAGGTAATACATGAACATGCAAACCAGCACCGACAGGAACCTCAATTTCGACTTCGTGCGCAGGCAAGTCGAGCAACCGCCAGCATGGGCCTCAGAGGTCCTGCGCTCATGGGAGGAAGCCTACCCCCAGGAAAAGCACGCCTTCCTTCAAAGCCACTACTGGACCGAGACGGGATCGATCAATGTGTTCCGCGTCGTGGGTACGGACCATTGGGATTACCAAGGAAAGTCCTGGCTCGACTTCCTCACTGGCGGCAAGCGAATGCAGCGAAACCTGCAGGCCTTGCTGGACAACCCGAGCTACTACCTGCAGCCAACGGAGCGCAGGCCCGCGATCCACTACAACACGCTCGATGGCTTGAGCTTCTACGTCGGCTCCGACGGCAACCACCGCACCTGTATTGCCCGATTCTTCCTGGCCGAACAGCAGAAAAGCCAGCTTCACGACGTGACGCTCAACCACTACCAGGTCAACGACAGCTTCTACCGCCTGTACGGGCAACTTCGGCAACTGCTCCTGCTACAGGGTCTGCCTGTGCAAATTCATCCGGAGCGCGTGCAGTTAGGTCGGGAAGATACTGCTGGCTGGAAGATGGATACTTACCAGACCACATTGAACTGGTTGAACCTCAAGACCCAGGTGGAAATTTCTCTGAACGAAGCCCAGGCGCGGGAGCAACTAATCAACCTCATGCGGGGAAAGCCGTCTGAAGGGCAATCACGGGATTGGAAAACACGACTGAAATTGCTTATTTCGGGCTGAGTTACTGATCAGTTGCGCAATTGCGCTTACTTGACCGCCTGATTGCATTCGACTTGACCAAGCATTTGCATCGGATCTGACCAGCAGAGAGCGACGCAAAGCGGACGGTTGCTTGCCTAGCGAATAGGCAGTAGCGCACCAAAGGCCACAAAGAATCCACCACACACTCGATTGAAACGCCGCCCCGCTCGTGCCAACCAGGGGCGCACGCGATTGGCGGCGCTGGCTACACCGAACTCCACCGCGAACTCCACCACTGCATAGGTCAGTGCCATGACTATCGTCTGGAGCAGAAGATTCTGCTGCGAATCGATAAAGGGCGTGATGAATGCGGTGAACAGCAGCAGCGCTTTGGGGTTGGAAATGGCGGACAGCAGCCCCTGACGAAATAGCGACCACCGGCTCGAGTTGGAAAGATCGCCCAGGGAGAGGGTCACTGGCTCCGAACGCCAGATGTTGACGCCAAGCCAGATGAGATAGAGCCCACCGACAACCTTCAGAACGGTCAGCCAGAGCATCGATGCCTTCAGCAGTGCGCCCAGGCCGAGCACACACAGCGCGATCATGGCGATGAAGCCGATGACGCCACCGGTAATCGTGAAAAGCGTCTTGCGGTTGCCATGAAGCGCGCCGTGGGTGAGAACGAGCAGCGCGTTGGGGCCGGGGACGACCGAGATGCCACAGCACGTCAGCAGATAGAACAGCCAGGTATCGAAGTGCATGAAATCTCCAGGATTAATTCCGCCGGCGGCGCGCCAGTGGATCATGCAAAGACTTTGGCTGGACGAAAAGCGCATAATCTAGCAATCAGCTATTCGTTTATCGAATGCAGGAGCTATGCAGATGTCGCCTCGGGATCTACAGATCGATTGGCTGAAGTGCTTCGTTGCGGCGGTTGATACGGGCTCTCTGTCCAGCGCCGCCACTGAGGTGCACCGGTCGCAATCCGCTGTGAGCATGCAGCTCAAGAAGCTGGAGGCGGCGCTCGGTCGCCAGGTGCTGAGCCGGGGGCCACGGCATCTTGAATTGACTGAGGACGGGCAGACGCTGCTGGGCTACGCCCGACGGATGCTAGCGTTGCACGCCGAGACCCAGGCTGCCTTCTGGGGCGAGGAGCTTACCGGGAAAATTCGCCTGGGTGTCGCGGAGGACTATGCGGCGCACTACCTCACGCCGGTCTTGAAACGTTTTGCACCACGGCACGGTGGCGTCGAGATCGAGTTGAGCTGCGAACAATCGACCGCACTTATCCCCCGCGTGATGAGTGGCGACCTGGATCTGGCATTGGTTTCGCGCGACAACCCACGGCGGGGCGCTTTCCTTTTCCAGGAGCCCATGGTCTGGGTGGGTTCCGCGCAGTTCGATCTGTGGCGACGCGATCCATTGCCCATTGCGGTCTACGAGTCGGCCAGCCTCGCACGTCGATGCGCCGTGGATTCTCTGGCCCGGCAAGGCCGTCGATACAAAGTCGTTTACAACAGTTCGAGTCTGGCGGGGCAGATCGCTGCCGTTGAGAGCGGCATCGCGGTGGCAGTACTGACACGCTGCACCGTGCCGACCCACCTTCAGATTCTGGGGCGGGAACACGATCTGGGACCGCTGGAGTCCATGGACGTTGCCGTCTATCGCAGCAAGGCATCGCAGGGCTCCAAGGCAGTGGCCAGTCTCAGGAGCTTCCTGATTAGAACGCTTTCCTCATCACCAACTGGATGACACCTAGTTCGACCAACGTCCACTCCTGGCCGGTTGCTGCCGATAATGGTTTCAAACCGTTCTGGCCAAATCCGATGCAGTCGGTGGTCAGAACGAATGCAAACGGATAGTCAAGTGCAGTGCTATTTCGCCATCAGCCTTGCACCATTATGTCAGCCAGCTACCCTCACTCATACACGCTGTTTATACGCGGCGTGTTCCTCACCTCCGACAAGCCTGCCCCCGCACCCAGGCTTGTCGGGGGTTCTCTTTGAGGCCAGAGCGATGAAAGGCACAGTTTTCGGCATATTCGCCCTTCTGTTCTTGGTGATTTCACTGAGCACGTACTTAATGCTCCAAGCCCCGTAGAGGTGAGAAATCCCCCCCTCTGAACTGAACATTTCCCATCGATCCGTAGCACACCGACCAGCCACAGTGCTGCTCGCTTACACAGGAGCATGCGCGTGGCACCACTCGACAACGCCCCCCCTAGCAGGCCGCTACAGGATCCATCCCTGGCCCGCTACAGCGAGCGGCAGCTCGCCGTCGCCAACACCTGGGCAACGCATTTCTCCCTCGTAGGGACAGCTCGAACCAAGTTCATCCGTCACTACCTGCGCAGCACATCTACGAGCAGGTGCTGGTGCATCACCGTCGCGGCTGACAACGGTGTGCGTTATACCATCATGCGTGCAGGGCCGCTGCTCCAGGTATTCGACGGTCAACTGATCGGTGCGTGGGAGTGCAAGCCTGCCCATCGTATCCCGGCAAGCACGCCGTCTCCAGCAGGGGCCTTGAAGCTGCTACAGCGCCTTCAAAAGTTCGACGACGCAGTTGCTGTACTCAGCTCATACACAAAGCGAGCGCACGACCTAGCCACACAGATGGCCAGGGACGATCTCGGACTTCAACATCGCCTCGTGTATCCGAGCCACAGGAACAAGCGCTACTACGCGCCAAGGCACCAGTTCTACTTGAAGCAGATCGGAGCGGTCTTGCGAACCTTCAGACAGTCCCTGGACCAAGACCTGCTGTTCGCCATCCGCTCGGTTCGGTGCCTCTCGCCCCAGCTCTACAACTGGCTCGCTCAAGGCGACCAAGTGCGCCGGCTACAAATGTTGAAGGCTCAGCCGGTCTTGACGCCACTACTGGTGGATTGCGAGGAGGGAGTCTGGCCCTACACGACGACCAATGACAACGGCGAGAGCATCCGCCATTACCTTCCTTGCCCCTTTTCCCTGCTCGACAGTGAACGACCGCAGGCCGCCGCCATGCCATGCGACTTGTACCTCGATATGGGCCGTATTCTGGGGCAGGTCGCGGACGAAGGGATTTCGGTCATCAACTTTTTCGCCTGGCTATTTCAGGCGCCGCGGGCCTCGATTCGATTTCTTAGTCACGTCAGCCCCGGCCGTGCGGGAGGAGCTCTCTTCCATCGCAAACGGGAAGGCCGATATTCGGGTTGGCATGCTCTCCTACTGGCTGCATCGCTAGGTAACCGGCGGCCGATCACTCGCGCTCAATGGACAGCATTCTATGCCGCCTATAATGCGATCCCCTGGCAAATTCACAATGCCAAGCCCGACTACAACCGTCTCTTCAACGGCTGCCCGTCGGATTGGCAGGATCCGGCATGGCTTGCAATCACTGCACGGCTGAGCGACATCAAGGAGTTCTATTCCGCCCTCGACCAGGGGAACTCACAGGTTGTTTGGCAGGCGCGCAGCGCCCTGAAAGCGTATCTGGGTCATTGTACCTACCGACAGGCTGGCAACCTGGTGGACGACTACCACCAGGTCCAGAGGGAGCTGCGTACCGCAGTGCAGAGCAGCCTGCCCGATCTGATCGACACCGACGAGTACACCACCTGGGAGGGAATGCTGTCTGTCGGCCTTATCGATTGCCCTAATGGCCTGCAGATCGTCGAGCTCCGCTGTCCTGCCGACCTCTATGCCGAACATATCGCTCTGGCACATTGCATCGATAGCTACGACCAGGCCGCCTACCGAGGAGACTGCCGACTGCTCTCAGTACGTGAGGCTGGTCGTCCGCTGGCCTCTGCCGAATTGGAGCTCAGGCGTGAGCATGGCGAGCCTATAGGTAGGCCCTGGAATCCCAAGCACCTTTCCACGGTGCAACTGCGCGAATTCGATAATGCCCCCGTGCCGACAGACTCGCCTGCCGGCCAGGCATACCGCTGGTTCATGGAACGGATTCGCTCGGGAGCCATAGCGACGAACCTGAACTGGCCCGACATGACCGTCCACATGACGCGCTTCGCCAATGGCCGCTGGAAGGCGGGCCTCGCCGAAGCCACGGCGAAGTGGCTGCTCACTCGGTTGGAAGACCGATGAACCGTCCACGCCTGATCAACCGTACCTCCGCGACACGTTCGACGCTTCTGCAGCGGGCGATCTTCGACGGCTACGACTTCGGCTTGAAGATCCCCTATATCGCAGGCAGCAACCGCGCGCTGCTGGAGCTATCCGGCTTCTTCATCAGCGCCCGGGAGCATCCGTTGCACCGCTACTGGCGGGTCCCCAAGGGCAAGCTGCTGCCTGAACTGGACACTCTGTACAACCGTCTCGCCGAGCTCGCTGGAGGCCTTCACTCCCAGTCCTGGCGGGAGTTCAGCTCCTTGGTCGAATCCGCGCAGGCCTCGCTTGACCGACAGGTCTTCACCTGGGGGATGCTGCTGCGCATCGCGCCCCTGGCCGAGGGAGGCGTCCTACTGTCAGGCGAGTTCCATCCTGGTGTGGTGGCGGTGGCTCGGCGGATGCGCGGGGTATTCCTGCGCCCATCGAGCTCCTGGCGCATCGACACCACTCCCGAGCTGCTCCGAAGCAACCTGATTCTGGAGCTTGGCCTCGCCGAGGAACAATTCGAGATTCTGGATACTGTCCAGGAGCTGCTCAGCGACGGCAGCTTCGCGCCGTCGACCGAGCTGCCCAGCATGAGCATCGGCGGTCCACAGCAGGAACCGGCAGCGCCATCCCTGGAGGACGAGTCAGCCTCTGACATCTACCTCGCCGCGGTGCCGGAGATCGAGCGCACCGAGTACAGCTCGGCTGATATCGAGGCGGCGCTCCAGGGCTACTCACTACTGGCCCACCAGCCTGACGGCATCGCTCATCTGCTGCAGAGGACCAGCGCCTTACTGGCCGACGACATGGGACTGGGCAAGACCCGCCAGGCGGTCATCGCCGCTTCGATCCGCGCGGCGGGCAGACCAATTCTGGTCATCACCCTGGCCACCCTGCTGATCAATTGGCAGCGGGAGATCCAGGAGGTCTATCCCTCGGCCACCGTGGCCATCCAGCAGGACACCCCAGAGGCGCAGTGGATACTCGTCAACTACGAGCAGTTGAGCCCTCTCGTCGCCAACGCTTCGCGCTTCGCCGTGATGGTCATCGACGAGGCGCAACGGATGAAGGAACCGACGGCGCAATGCACGCGGCACGGTTTCGACATTGCCGCCCAAGTGCCGAACCGCTACCTGCTTACCGGCACGCCGGTGCTCAACCGCGAGACCGAGCTGCACACCCTGCTGCGCCTCTCAGGCCACCCCATCGGCCAACTGCCGCTGAAAGAGTTCTGCGACCGTTTCGCCGGCAACCCGGGGTTCCGCCAGAGTCTGCGGGCGGAGCTGGGTGACTGGATGCTGCGCAGGCGCAAAGATGTGCTGCCCAGCCTCAAGGGCAAGCAGCGGCAGTTGCTGAAGGTGGCTCTCTCCAGCGAGGAACGCCAGCAGTACGAGATGCTGCGCCTCGAGGACCGACCGGTCTTCGCGCGACTCGGCGCGCTGCGGCGTTACCTGGAAACGGTGAAGGTTCGCGTGGCGATGGACCTGTTGAGCGAGCTCGACGCCGAGGACAAGGTGATCCTGTTCTGCGAGTTCAAGCCGACCGTGGCTGCGCTGAAGGAACTCTGCGAGCAGGCCGGGCTCGGCTGCGTCACGCTGGTGGGCAATGACTCGCTCACCAAGCGGCAGAAGGCGATCGATCGCTTCCAGCAGGATCCCGACTGCCGAGTGTTCATCTGCACTACGGCGGCCGCAGGGACGGGCAACAACCTCACTGCGGCGAACTACGTGTTTTTCCTCGGCCTGCCCTGGACTCCCGGTCAGCAGGAACAAGCCGAAGACCGCGCGTACCGAAACGGCCAGCTCCGCATGGTCGTGGTGAAAATCCCACTGGTCGAGGCCACGATCGACGAGCAACTGTGGCAACTGCTCAACGCGAAACGCCAGGTTGCCCAGGACCTCATCGAGCCCGAGCAGGTCGACGGAAACCGCGCGCTTTTAGCCGCAAGCCTAACTGGATAAAAAAGCCCTGATCCTCCGCCGAGTATTTCCTGCTGAAGCATGGCGGATGGCCTGCCACTGTGTGCCCCATCATCAAAGGGGGCCTCAATGACCAGGCAGTTGACCACTCTCACGCTGTGCCTGCTGCTCGCCAGCTGCACGACCCACAAGGCTGAGCCGGCCAGGCCAGCCTTCGACAGCAGCCGCAATCCAGACCTGCTCTCCCCGGACCTGTATCCAAACGGCGTGCAGCCGGAGAAAGAGCCCGTCGTGCGCTACGGGCGCTACACCCTGGTCAGCACCCAGCCTGATGCCGGTCAACGCGACCTGATGGCCCAGATCATCGACGTAACCATCCCGTCGAGCATGAACCCGAGCGTCAAGGACGCCATGCAGTACGTGATGAGCCGCTCGGGTTACTCGCTATGCCCGGCAGACGCCGGTCATGTGAACATCCTCTACACCCGGCCGCTGCCGGCAGCTCAGTACAAGCTTGGCCCGATGACCCTGCGCAACACCCTCCAGGTCCTCTCCGGCCCAGCCTGGCAGGTTAAGGTCGACGAGGTCGCGCGGCAGGTCTGCTTCGTGCTGCGCCCGGGCTATCAACTTCCCCCGGCGCCGAGGCCGATACCGGTCCAGCAACTGTATGCGAAGCCCGCTGCCCCAACTCCGCCGGCGGTAGCGCAACCCTCCTCCACGGAGAAAGTCAGCACGCTGGAGTCGCCCATCGTGGTCGCCTCGGTGCCGATCACAACCAGCCCCGCTCCGGCCAAGAAGCCTGAATCCACCACTGTGCTCCCCCCAGCCGCACCGGCCAAGGATGGCCACCCCTCTTCTCCTCCTCCCGCGGCTTCGGCACCGATCGAGCCCCCGGCTTCCGCCGTGAAGTCCACGCCGCCCACTCCGGCCACCGTGGCTTCCGCCCCACCGGTCAAGGTGCTCACGCCGGCGGAACCGAGCCGGCCGCTGGCACAGGCCTGGTCAGCCGAGACGGGATCAACCCTGCGCGACACCTTGGAAGCTTGGGCAAAGCGCGCACGCTGGACCGTCCGCTGGGAGCCGCAGGATCTCAACTATCCGATCGAGGCTCCCCTGACCTTCCACGGCTCCTTCGAGGACGCGGTATCCGAGCTGTTCCCACTGTATGACGCTGCCGAACGGCCCTTCCTGGTGAACGCCAGCCGCCCGCAGTCCCTGATCATCATCAAGGAGCGCAAGAACTGATGCGTGCCCCCCTGAAGAACCTCTTGGCTTGCCTCCTGATCCCCGCGCTGGCCAGTTGCTCGGTCACGCGGGTGAACGAGTCGGCGGATCGTGTCGAAGCTACGGCAGATTCCGCGTCTACGATCGCAGCGCAGATGCGCAACACCCGACCGGATCGGCGCGATACGGTGGTGTTCTCCGACAAACCCTGGGTCAGCACGAAACCCCTGAGCGTTTCGCACACCTTGTCCAGTGACTGCATCGTAACGTGGCGCCCTTCAGGCGCAGCGTCGCTGCAGGAGGCCGCCCAGGAAGTCATCAACCAATGCCACATGGCGGTCAGTATCACGCCCGACGCGCTGAACCCGGCCGCCTTCGCCCTACAACCTCAGCAGCGCGCGAGCAACGCCCCGCCGCCCATCCAAGGCGGCCAGGACATGGCCACCATGCTGTTTCCTGCCTCCGTCGCCAACGGCATGTCGCTCGGTGCCGGCGGCAGCATGGGGTCGAGCTTCGGGTCCTACGGCCCGCGGTCTCTGTACAACATCAAATGGAACGGCAAAGTCAGCGGGTTCCTCGATCTCATCGCCGCCCGCGCTGGCGTGTCCTGGCGCTACAACCCAACCGAGAAACGGGTCGAGTTCTACTACCTGGACACTCGGACCTTCCGCATCTACGCCTTTGACGACGTCAACACGGTGGACTCCACCGTGCGTTCCGGTATGACGACGGCCGCCGGCATCAGCGGGGACGGCTCCGGATCCACCGGACAGAATGGCAGCTCCGGCATCAGCGGCGACTCCGGCAGCAAGCAGACCACCAGCTCGGAGCTGAAGACATCGATCCTCAGCGACATCGAGAACAGCATCAACTCGATGCTGACGCCGAGCATGGGACGCATGTCGCTGTCGCGTGCCACGGGCACCCTGACCGTCACCGACCGTCCAGAGGTCCTCAACCGTGTCCAGCATCTGGTCAACCGGGAGAACGAGAGCATCACCAAGCAGGTGCTGCTGAACGTCAACGTGCTCTCGGTCGCCCTCACCGACAAGGATCAACTGGGGATCGACTGGAACCTGGTCTACAAGTCGCTCAACAACAAGTGGGGCATCGGCCTGAAGAACACCATGCCGGGCATCGACCAAAGTGCGATCTCCGGCTCCGTGAGCATCCTGGATACCGCCAACAGCGCCTGGGCAGGATCCAAGGCCATGGTCCAGGCGCTGGCCCAGCAGGGCCGCGTCTCGACCGTCCGCTCCCCGTCCGTGACCACGCTCAACCTCCAGTCGGCGCCGATCCAGATCGGCCGCTACGACAGCTACCTGGCCTCCAGCCAGATCTCCAACGTCGCCCAGGTCGGCAGTACCACCTCGCTGATCCCGGGCGCCGTGACCAGCGGCTACAACATGAGCCTGCTGCCGTTCGTGATGGAAAGCGGCGAGATGCTGCTGAAGATCAACATCAACATGACCTCCCGGCCGACGTTCGAAATGCAGACCAGCGGGGACTCCAAAGCCCAGTTCCCGAGCTACGACATACAACTGTTCGACCAGAAGGTACGCCTGCGCAGTGGCGAGACCTTGGTACTCTCCGGCTTCGACCAGACCACCGAGGACACCAACAAGGTCGGCACCGGCGACGCTGGGTTCTTCGGGCTTGGCGGCGGGTTGACCCGCAATACCAAGCGCGAGGTCATCGTGGTGCTGATCACCCCCGTCGTGCTGGGCTGAACCATGGAGAAGCTTGACCTCGGCAGCCGTGGACCAGACGTCTCGATCCTGAGCTACCACGGCAACAAGTTCGTCAGCGGCCTGTTCTGGCGGCCGCTGTCCAGCCAGCGGCAGTACATGAAGGAAGCGCGCAAGCTGGGCAAGGAAGAGCATCTGGACATCGTTGCCATCCGCCATTCGCCGACGGTGATCCAGGCCGGCTTCGTTTCGAAGTCGCAAGGCGCAGTCGAGGGCATGTACTCCCTGGCCTCGGCGCTTTCAGGCCAGTTCGACGGCGACTTCCTGGCCTGCTGGAAAGTCGACGAGGACCGCTACGCGCTGGTCGCCACGCTCGATGGCGCGATTGTCCCCGGGCAGGATTTGGTCACCACCCTCGACGAGGCCCGGGACCGGGTCAGGAAGCTCTCTACGCGCGGCGTGCTGCGAAACGCACAGGTCTTCGTTCCCGAAGGGTTCGATTTCCCCGTCAAGGACTTCGACATCGAGGAATTGCTCGCGCCGAAGCGCCTGCGGCGCGACTACCGCCTCCGGCAACTCACCTTCGGCTTGTCCGCCAGGGAGTGGACGGCAGTGGCCCTGCTCGGTTGCGTGGTAGGCGGGTCGCTAACCGCCTACTACCTATGGAATGCCCACCAAGAAGAGCTCGCCAGGCAAGCCGCGCTCCTCGAGGAGCAGAGGCGCCTCGCCGAGCTGGCCGAGAAGAACGCCCAGGCCAAGCAGCCGCTGGACCTGGCGTCATTGCAGAAGCCCTGGACGCTCATGCCTGACCTCGAGGACATGCTACGCGCCTGTAGCAAGGCAACGGGGGTACTGTCGCTGTCGATCCAGGGCTGGCTCTTCGAATCCAGCAAGTGCGACGGCAGGGTCCTGGTCGCCACCTACCACCGTACCGGCAACAGCACGGCAGCCGACCTGACAGCGGCCAGCCAGCACCTGTTCGCCGACCGCCCCGCCTTCGTCATCGACAACGGCAACACCGCGGCCCTGAAGGTCGATCTGAAGGTCGCCATCGGCAGTGATGAGCCGCTACTGCCGGCGGACGACGTTCTGCAGGCGCTGACCAGCCACCTGTACCGTCAAGGGGTCGAGCCCAAGCTGTCGATCAGCCAGGAAACAACTCCGCCCCTCCCTGGCGCGGAAGCTGCGACTGAACAGCAAGTTGTGTTGCCTTCCTGGAAAAAATTCACCTTCAGCGCCCAGACCCGGCTCCCGGCAGACCTGACCTTCCAGGGGCTGAACGCTGCCGGTGTCCGCATCACCAACCTCGAAACCACGCTCAAGGACAGCCGGTTGGACTGGACTGTCACAGGAGAAATCTATGCGAACTGAGCCGATCGGCATGGCCGTGGCCGTGCTCTTCCTCCTCGCGTCCGGCCAGGCCTGCGCTGGCACCGTTGGCGAACTTGCGGAGATCCAGGCCCAGGCCATCCTCACCGAGGCCAAGGTGCGCCTGGCCACGGCGCAGCGGCAATTGGAAGGCAAAGGCGAAACCGGGCAGGTCGTCAGCGCCCAGGGGCAGACGTTCGCCATGCCGGTGCCGGCGGCGCCGCCGACGATCACGCAGCCGGTTCCGCCAGTGGTGCGGACCATCTACGGCGCCGGCGGCAAGATGACTGCCACGTTCTTGTTCCCGGGCGGGTACGAGGTTGACGCCGCCAGCGGCGCGGAGCTGCCGGGCAACTACCGCGTCGAGTCAATCTCGCTGGACCAGGTCGTGCTCACCGACAAGGACGGCAACCGCGTGCCCGTGGGCTTCTCCAGCGTTGCCCCCACCCAAGCCTCCTCTTCGGCCCAAGGCGCCTCGGTTCCGCCGGCGCTACCCGGGGCTGTACCGCAGCCGTTCATCCAGTAGGCACCGCCATGACGAACCTTCAGATTGCCGCGCTTGCGCAACCCTCCATGGTGACCCAACTGCTCACCGCCGACGGTGGTGAATGGGAGGTATCGAAGCACCTGCAGGAAATCATGGCCCTGGCCGCCGACGGCACGCTCTATCTATCGGAGAGCCACCAGAACGACATACACGTTCTGTCGTTCATCGACCGTCTCGATCGCCGTGGCTTCCGATACCAGCTCAACCTCACCGACCTGCAGACCATTCACCAGCTTTACCGCGCCGTCGCCATGGACGGTCTGGTCGATAGCGATGGCCAGCGCGCCACCCAGATGCAGGAGCGCGTGGTCAAGATCATTCGTAAGGCCACTGAGCTGCGCGCCAGTGACGTGCATTTCGTCGTGAGTCCCGCCGGCACCGGCAGCAAGATCCGTTTCCGCGTCGACGGCCTGCTGAAGACCGTCGAGCAGTTCCGCAGCCAGGAGCTGCACGAACTCTGTGCAACCATCTACCAATCCATGTGCGACGTGGCCGAGCCACTGTTCAAGCCGCAACTGGACCAGGACGCGCGGATGAGCCAGACCTTCGTCGAGAAGCTCAACCTGTTCAGTGCCCGGATCGCCACCCGCCCGCGTGCCGGGGGGTTCCTGATGATCCTGCGACTGCTCTACGACGACACCGGCCTCGACAGCCTGGAGCAGCTCGGCTACCTGCCCGAGCAGAACGCACTGTTCGATCGCATGATGCGTATGCCCTACGGCATCAACATCCTGTCCGGCCCCACCGGGTCAGGGAAGTCGATGACCTTGAAGGTCACAATGGAAGGCCTCGACAAGCTGCATGGCGGATCCAAGCACATCCTGACCATCGAGGATCCGCCGGAATACCGCATTCGCGGCGAAGGCATCAACCAGACTCCACTGGTCTACGACGCCACCGACCCAGACGCAGAACGCCAGGCCTGGGCCGCGGGCATCGCCAACGGCATGCGCCTGGATCCGGACTACATGATGATCGGCGAGGTACGCGATCTCTTCGCCGCTGTCGCCGCGTTCCGTGGTTCGATGACCGGGCACGGCCTGTGGTCGACCCTGCACACCAACAGCGCGATCGGCATTGTCCAGCGGCTGAAAGACCTGGGCGTCGACCCCGGACTGCTGTTTGATCCTGCCCTGCTAACCGGCCTGATCAACCAGAGCCTGCTGCCCAAGCTCTGCCCCCACTGCAAAGTGCGCTTCCAAGACCACCAAGACCAACTCGCGCCCGACTTGGTCGAACGGGTTCGACGCTTGACCGATGTTTCCCAGGTTCACGTCAAGGGGCCTGGCTGCCAGGCCTGCCGTGGCTCCGGGGTCAACGGCCGCTCGATCGTCGCCGAGGTGGTGCTGCCCACCCTCGCCTTCATGCGTGTGTTCGCCAAAGGCGGCCCAGCCGAGGCACGCAACTACTGGGTCAAGACCATGCAGGGCATCACCAAGCACGCCCACGCCATCCGCCGCATCAACGAGGGCATGTTCGACCCGCAGATGGTCGAGGATTTCATTGGGCCACTCGACTTCGATGAGCATCTGCTCGACGACAGCTTCTACTCGCAGGAGGCGTGCTGATGGGGGGCTTCTGGGAGCAGTTGCAGTTCGCCTTCTACAGCAAACAGTTCGGCCGCAAGGAACGCCTGCAGTTCTACGAAAGCATGTCCACCCTGCTCGAAAACGGGGTCCCGTTGAAGGATGCTGTGGCAGAGGTGCACAAGATATTCGCTCATGAGGGGCAGCATCCGTTTCATCCGGTGGCCATCGCCAGTCGCGAAGCGCTGATGGGGCTGTCCAACGGCAAGCGTCTGGCCACCGCCATGGCGCTCTATCTCCCCGCCCAGGAGCGAGCGCTGATCGAGGCCGGCGAGATGAGCGGCAACCTAGTTCAGGCCATGGGCGATGCCGTCTCCCTGGTCGAGGCCCAGGCCAGGATCCGCGCCACCATCTGGCAGGCGCTGCTCTACCCCTCGGCGCTGTCCGCCATGATGGTGTTCCTGCTGTGCATCGTGGCCTATCGCATGGTCCCCAGCCTGGCCAGGCTCTCCGACCCAGTCACCTGGACCGGCCCGCTCGCCACGCTCAACGCCATTGCCAGCTTCGTCACAGGACCTGGTATCTACGTTCTGGTCGCCGTCATCACCCTCACGGTGGTGGTCATCGTCACGTTGCCGACCTACCGCTGGAAAGGCCGGGTCTGGCTGGACCGGACGCTGCCGCCCTGGTCCATCTACCGCATGCTCCAGGGCACCACCTTCCTGCTGAACATGGCGGTCATGCTCAACGCCGGCATACGCCCCTACGACAGCCTGGCCAGCATGATCAAGATCTCCCCGCCCTGGCTGAAGCAGCGCTTGGAAGCTGCCCGCTACGGCGTGGGCCTGGGCCAGAACTTGGGTGTTGCCCTTCGCAGCGCCGGTCACGATTTCCCCGACCGGCAGGCCATCCAGTACCTGTGCATCCTCGCCAACCGGGGAGGCTTCTCCGAGGCGCTGGTCAAGTTCAGCCGCCGCTGGCAGGAGACCAGCCTCAAGCAGATCGAGCTGGCCGCCGGGCTGGTGAAGAACTTCGCCCTGATCTTCATCGGCGCGCTGATGATCCTGGTCCTGCTCGGCGCCTACCAGGCACAGCAGCTCATCCAATCCATGAACCACTGAAACCTCACCAAGGAGCGCTCCATGAGCACTACGCAACGCACTTCCCGTCCGACGCAGGGCGGTTTCGTTTCCATCGAGATGATCATCGTGCTGATCATCATCGCCATCGGGGTCGGCCTGGGCCTGGCCGCAGCGGCTGGGATGTTCAGTTCGTCCAACGCCAACGAGGAACAGCGCAACATCAGCGTTATCGCGGCCAACGCGCGGGCCCTGAAGACCTCTTCGGGCTACGGCTCCAGCGGTACCAACCTGATCCCGAGCCTGATCGCAATCAACGGCGTGCCGAAGAACATGAGTGTCTCCTCCGGCGTCGTCTACAACGTCTACGGCGGATCGGTCACTGTCTCGTCCACCGGCATGGGCTTCTCGATCACCACCAGCAAGTTGCCCCAGGACGCCTGTATCACGCTGGCCACCAAGATCGCGAAGAACACCTTCGAGCAGACCAAGATCAACAGCGGATCCGCGATCACCGGAGAAGTGACCACCGCAGCCGCGACCCAGGCCTGCAGCAGCGACAGCAACAGCATTACCTGGACCTATAGTTCGTGAGTGTGAACCCGATCATCCAGGCTCAGTTCGTCGACCTCTACCTCGGTGAAGGCTTCGCCGACGTGAAAGGCCTGGCCGGCGCCGGCGCGCGCCGAGTCGAAGTGCCTCGCGAGTGGGAGTCGCACGCCCAGGAACTGCTCCAGATCTGCAGGCAAACGCTGGAGGAGCTGCAGGATCCTGAGTTCGCCATCGTCGTCGACGGCGTTCTGCTTCGCGTCACCCTCCTCGAGGACGCTTTCAGTGGCAGCGTCTTCGTGCTGCGCCGGTCGAGCGCCCAATTGCGGGAGTTCCAAGAGATCGGCTATCCGAGCGAAGTGGTTTCCGCACTGATGGATCCGCAGTTGCAGGGCCTGGTCCTGTTCTGCGGCGAGATGGCGACCGGCAAGACCAGCTCCGCCGCCTCTCTGCTCCTGGCCCGCCTGCAGGAGTTGGGCGGGGTGGGCTGCGCCGTCGAGGACCCGCAGGAAACCAACCTCAGCGGTCAGCATGGGCTCGGCCGCTGCATCCAGGTCAGAACCTCACGGCGCTCAGGCGGATACAGCGAGGCCCTGCTGCGCACGCTGCGGGCCGGTGCCGACCTGGTGCTGATTGGCGAGATCCGCGACGAGGACACCGCCTACCAGGCCTGCAAGGCCTCTCTGACCGGCAGCTTGGTGATCGCCACCATTCACGCGAAAAGCTGTCATCAGGCGATCGAGCGCTTGGTGACGCTCGCCCAGCCACTGGCGAGAAACGCCTACGACGTGGTTGCCGAGGGCATCCAAGCTGTGATCTGCCAAGCGCTGGAGAGCGATGGCTCCTCGCGCCGCCTGACCGCCGAGCCACTGCTGTTCACCGGCGACGACGGCCCGTCCATGCGCGACAAGATCCGCCGAAAGGAGGCTCATCTGCTGCAGGACGACCAAGCTCGCCAGTCCCGGCAAAGCCTGTGGAGATAACACCATGAGGAGTAAGCGCAGCAGTGGATTCATTTCGATCGAACTGCTGATCGCCCTGGTCGTGATCGCCATCGCGACCGCCGGCGGCATATCGGTCCTGATGAGCTACCTGGACGGCCTGGACGAGCAGCACGCGGCCCAGCAGCAACAGCAGGTGGCCAAGGCAGCGGAGAAGTACCTGAAGGACAACTTCAGCACGGTTCTGGCCAGCGCCGGCGCCACGGCCCCGGCGGTGATCACCGTCCCGATGCTGCGCAACACCCGTTACCTGCCCGCAGGCTTCCGCGACACCAACATCTACGGCCAGCAATACCAGGTCCTGGCCCGCAAGCCGGCGGCAAGCCAGCTCGAAACGCTGATCGTGACCACGGGTGGTCAGGTAGCTTCCGAACTCTCGATCCGCCGGATCGCGCAACTCATGGGAGCCACCGGGGGATACATCTCGAAAACCAACACCAGTATCGCCCAGGGCGCCGCCTGGCAGGTGGCCTTAAGCAATTTCGATAGCGCTCCCGGCGCTGGACATCTGGCGACGGCGCTGTTCTTCCAGGACGGCGCCATCGCCAACGAGTACCTCTACCGCAATGCCGTCCCGGGTCATCCTGAACTCAACCGGATGAATACCACGCTGGACCTGGGAGGCAACAATATCGCCGCGGCCGGGGCGATCACGGCCAGCGGCAACATCACCACCAGCGCGGACATCAGCGCGCGCAACGTGACAGCCACTGGCACGGTGAAAGCCGGTACTGCTGACGTCGCCGGCGAGACGTACACCGGAGGCTGGTTCCGGACCCGTGGTGACACGGGCTGGTACAACGAGAAATGGGGCGGCGGCTGGTACATGAGCGACAGCACCTGGGTGCGCTCCTGGATGAACAAGAACGTCTACACCGGCGGCGAGATGAAAGCGGGCAAACTCACCGCCGAGGGCCGGACGGAAGTCGGCGAGTACCTACAGCTCAAAGGCGTGGCCACTGAAGGAGCCAACTGCTCGCCGAACGGGCTGGCAGGCATCACCAGCAGCGGACTCTGGCTGTCCTGCCAGAACGGGAAATGGGGACGAACCGCTGCCTCCATGCGCCTGAACACCACGGCCGGCGTGATCAAGGACTGGTGTACGTTGCATGGTCAGGATAGCGCCATGGTGAACTACGACTACGTCCGCTACGCGATCACCTGCGGCGGCCGATTCTGCGCAGTGGGCTTCAACCAGACATTTGGCACCAACTACTCGTTCGGGCTAATCACTGAGATCGGCCCAGGCTTCAACTACCCGGAACCCTACAAGACCCCCGACTCGACCAACGTGACCGTTACCTGCGTGAACTAGCAGGTCGCCACGACTCAAGGACTACCGTATGCCGCTGATGTGGATCGTCCTGGTGCTCGCGCTCATCACCGGTACCTGGCTGAGTGTACAAAGCGACCACGCGACCTCGAGCGCCGAACTGGCCGAGGTCGACACCCTGGCTAGGAGCTTGCTGCTCTACCGCTCCAGTCTGGCGGAGTACGCACACGCCAACCCCGGTTTCACCGGTTTGCCGGCGGACTCCGCTCTTGGTTTACCGGCCTGGTTCCACAAGCCTGCGCGGCTTCAGGGCTACATCGCCGCCGGCACCAGCTACGCCTTCATCGCCTCGCCGCCGGCGGGGCTGGCGGCGGCCGTGGATGCTGGTACGGAATCCGACCTGGTTGGCGTCAGGCGCAACGGCCAGTTAGTCACGCGCCGCCTCGGAGCCACTGCCATTGCGCTCCCTGCGCCCATCCCCGAGGGCGCGGTGGTCGCGGTCAAGTAATCTCCACAGGCCAGTAAACCCCGGCGCTGCTTGATAAACCAGCCTTCTGAACACATAATGCCATCAACTTTGATTTCACCCCGCTGGCTACTGACGGTCATCAGTAGCGCCCTGGTGATGCAGGTTCGCCTCATCGCCAAACCGTAAGCACGCTACAACACCGGGTGGGGCGTGCGGATCTGGTTGAGAATTCTCCCTGTGTCTCCCTGTTCTTTTGCTTGTCATGCAGCCGTCAACTCGTGTCGAGCGAGTTTAAAGGCACATAGGGTTCTCAAGAGGTTCGGTGTTTCCTCGATTTAAGGGTCGTACTGGTGTTACGGCCCCTCCTTTTCCCCTCTCCATGGGTAGCCTGATGCTCCTGCTCCAGGACTATCAGGCTACCCATCGGGATACTTCTCCCTGCCGGTGGCCCGCCGGTGATACGCAGGGCTCCCTTTGTACGCGGATGCGTGCCTACTGTTTGCTGGCCAAGCCACGATAATGGCCGGGTGATGGGATCGAGACGATCAATGCCCAGGGATCGACGATTCAACCACAGGTGGCTCACTTGACTCCCCTTCCAGACACGGCTGGGGAAACCTTTGACAGGGTTTCTGCCAGCCGCTCTCCTCCATCTCCATCGTTGGTTCAGCATAGAGTTGGGTAATCAAAAAAGCAGAGACTGCTGTGAGGGCCGGAAGATTCAATAAGATCTGCTGGCGAAACCTGCCCCCCGAAACCAGAAAAACACGAGCACCTTGCTGCGTCTGCGGCTGCCGAGCACCTGAAGTAATTCAGGGGCGATTCAGAGAGCATTTCTAGAAGGCTTACTCTTCCCTGAGCAAAACAATCTGCTGATTATCTGCCGCCTCCTGCCCGGGCATGCCTAAATTGAGCCGCCTCTTTAGATAGAAAAGTAACGCCCGCCGCGTTTTTATAACGGCCTGACCATTGACCATTTTATAGTCGCGTTCAATAGCTTGTCTTCGAGGCTTTGAGTAGCCTGGGTTCGGACCGATGACTAAAGTGACGAATGTATTCCAATCATTATCTTCAGGGATATCAGATATCGGAGCAAGAACTTCGCCTGTCGAATAAATTCTCCCTAAGACAAAATCCTTATGTTTCTCAGATTTTAAACAGAAGGCCCTGAGATGCCAGCGAAATCCATCAAAGGCAAATGCTCTTGGGAATATCTGTCGATCCTCTGGGAGTGGATGCTCCATTGACTGGTACCCAATCACTATCACTGCTTGCTGTTGGATTGCCCGCAGTAGGGCAAGCATCACGTTGATGTCAGCATTTCGGGTGGGGAACGGCAATGTATCCACCTGCGGGAACCAACCGACGAAGCTATCGCTATGTGCTACCGTTCCTGAGTTTCTCCACAGCAACTCATTTAGATATTGGGTGCTATCAGGTCTATTCAGAACTGGCTCGAAATTTTCCGTGGCGACATAGGTCTTTTGGGTTCGATCGTAGACCATGTTCTGAGGAGCAATCTCCTGGTATCTCGACAGATCCAAGGAGGCCTGAGGAATGGAGATTTTAAAAAATTTCGTAAGGTCAGATCGGTTGAGGCGCCCCTCCCAAAGCAACCTGAAGTCGATGAACTCAAGGCGGCGCTCCTGCCCCCAGCGGCCTGCACGCGGCGAGATATCACTCATGCCTTTGATTTTCCTGTAATTTAAAATAGATATAAAAAATATTCGCACAAAAACTAGACGAGCATAATTTCTAGTCGTATCTTAGCTCCTCAAGTGTGGCCTATCAACCAACACCCGGGAGGATCCATGACTGCGAAAGTAACCTTCTTTCCTGTAGACAACGGGGACATGACTTTAGTGCGCTTGGCTGATACCCGGGTCACTACATTGCTGATCGACATCCACATACGCCAGACTGCCGACGACCCAGCAGATCCTACTCCCGATGTGGCAAGCGAGCTGCGAAAGCGTCTCCAGTACGACAGCAATGGCCGCCCGTTTGTAGACGCATTTCTTCTGAGCCATCCCGACAAGGATCACTGCTCGGGACTGCGCAATCATTTCTGGCTGGGCGCGCCAGAGGACTACCCGGACGATGAACTGGAGATGACAAAGAAGCGAATCTTGATTCGTGAGCTCTGGTCGTCACCAATGGTTTTCCGTCGGGCTTCGAAGAGTCATACGCTCTGCGATGACGCGAAGGCATTCAATACTGAGGCTAGGCGCCGCGTGGCCTACTGGCGGACTTATCGGTCTGCCGGGGATGGCAATCGAATTCGCATTATGGGAGAGGATGAGAATGGTAAAACCGATGACCTGACTCCAATCCTGGTGAAAGCTGGAGAAATTTTCGAGCAGATCAATGGCCAGTCGACTGCAGGACTCTTCACCGCACGACTGTTGGCCCCCTACCCCAAACAGGATGACGCAGAGCTGGAGGAGACACTGTCGAAAAACCATTCCAGTGTGATCCTCAATATTCACCTCTCACCGTATCAATGGGCAGCCAATCCCACTCGCTTTCTCACTGGAGGGGATGCGGAGGTAGCTATCTGGAAACGGCTTTGGGAGAAGTATGAACTCACTCCTGAAGTATTGGCATACGACCTACTTCAGACGCCCCACCACTGTTCATGGCACTCGCTCTCTTACGACAGTTGGTCAACCTATGGCGAGGAAGCGGAGGTCTGCCAGGAGGCTCGGAATGCTTTAGGACAGGCACGTGAGGGGGCAACCATCGTCTCTAGCAGCAAGAAAATTCTTGACGATGATATCGATCCGCCCTGCATCCGCGCTAAGCGAGAGTACAAGTTTATTCTTCAGTCGGTTGATGGCAGTTTTCTGTGCACGGGGGATCTCAAAGGGCCGGAGCCCCTTGAGCTTGAATCGCAATCAGATGGCACGTTGGCTCGGGTTATTGTTGGATTGGGAAGCGCAGCAGGTAGCGCTGTTGCCGCAGCTGCACCTCGAGCAGGCCGAGCATGATCGAGTACTTCGATTGGGGAAGTCCTCTCAACAGGACAGATGCTGAGCGATCATTGAGTCCGCTAGCCCAGTCATTGCTGAAGGCTTGCGAGAATAACCCCTACATCGAAGTAATTGAGCTGCGTGCAGGGGAGGATTTGGGCCCTGTAGAGGCGATCATCATTGATGCCTGCGATGGAACTGTTCCGCGAGCGAATCCCGGCGGCATCCATCGCAATGAGCGACTTGCCATCACAGTAGGACACAGTGATGGCCTCCGCATGCCCGTGATCGTGCGCCCACTGCGTAAGGACTTTCCCGCCCTATCTCACCAGCATCCGACACCTCCTGATGCTCCTCGTGCATTGTGCCTCTACAACATTGCGTGGAGTGCAGTGGAGCGCACATGGACAGCTGAGCGGTTCCTTTCCAGGCTTTTCTGGTGGCTGCGTGAATCTGCTGCGCTGAAGCTTCATCGTGAAGATCAGCCTTTGGAGCAGCTCTTCTATATGAGCCCTTATCAGGTACTGCTCCCTGCCAACTTTTCAGAGCTTGCCGGTCGCAATGGTAGCTGCGTCATTAAGTTGGTGGCGGGAGATTTCAGCGGTTCGACAACACTCCGTGTTACGCCTACCTCTTCAGCGAAGATTGCCAAACAGGAGTTGCGTGGCTACAGATTGCTATCGCTTGCTGTTGATGGGGTTGGTTCATCCGCGGTGCTGGAGTTCCCTCAGACACTTGGCCAGTTGCATGAGCGTTTAGGTACTTGGGGGAGCAATCTAGCTATCAATTTATACGAAACCTTAGTTAACGGGATCCCTACCAATGGCCTCTCCGCGTTATCGGAGACGAAGCATGAGGGACTGTTAATCGTCGTCTGGATTCCGCGACTCCGAGATGGCCAGGTGGAGCGATATGATGCTCTGGGGTACCTGGTTATGAGCTCTTTCTTTGAGCTTGCCAAAGCATGCGGAGTGATCTCGCATCCTGACGCAGACGGGCGATATTTTCATTCGCCATTGATAGGTCTACCGGCGGGTGAAATGCCGGCATCCGATTGGCTCTCCACTGCATTAATTCCGGTCGAAGTGCGCATTGCACTAGATGCAGAAAGAGCCCGAAAAATTTCCGCACTGGATCCAGCAACAGCAGACTTCAAAGGCGTGCTGGCTGGGGCTGGGGCACTGGGTAGTATGCTAGCCGATATTTGGACTCGGCAAGCATGGGGAGAGTGGGTATATGTCGATCCAGATCAATTTTTACCCCATAACCTAGCCCGCCATGTTGGCTTCGATGATCAGCTTGGATACAGCAAGGTTGACTCCGTGCAGGCATTGGCACGAAGCGTCTATCCAAACGAGCATGTACCTGTAGCTATCTCGAAAAGCATCGTTGATCAGGATGAGGTGGTTCTGGCGGCGATTGCAAATGCGAGCCTTCTTGTTGATGTAACTACTACATTTAGTGCACCTAGAGAGCTAGCCCAACGAGACAATGTGCCGAGAACAGCCAGCCTGTTCCTTACTCCATCGGGTGGGGCGTGCGTCTTACTGCTTGAGGATGCCGATAGAGCGATACGAACCCCTGCATTAGAGGGGCAGTATTACAGGGCCATTCTTGGGGAGGACTGGGGGGCGCACCATCTTGACAATCATTATGGCGATATGTGGGTTGGCGGAGGGTGTCGTGATATTTCCGTTTGCTTGCCTGTCGAGCGTGTTCACCTGCACGCAGGGATCCTTTCTCGTCAGCTTAGGCAAAGCCTCCTAGCGCCCTGTGCTAGGGCCTGCGTGTGGAGCATCGACGAGCGGTCTGATTCGGTAACAGCCTCAGAAATTGAGCTTCAACCTGTACATGTGGCACAGGTCAATGGGTGGTCGATTATCTATGACGATGGTCTGATTGCTTTGCTCTGCCAGCTCCGTGAGCGGGCTCTTCCTTGCGAAACTGGGGGCATTTTATTAGGAGTGACAGACCTTAAAAGCAAAACCATTGTTTTGGTCGACGCTCCTCCTGCGCCTATTGATAGCCAATCTAGTCCGAGCCACTTTGTACGTGGACGAGAAGGTCAAGAAGAAGTTCTAAAAGAGGTCCATCGACGTACTGCAAATGTGGTGGATTACGTGGGGGAGTGGCATTCCCACCCTCAGGGATGTTCTGCAAACGCCAGCACCGATGACCAAAAGCTTTTGGCTTCGCTTTCCAACTTGATGTCCGGAGAGGGGCTACCCGCACTTATGCTGATTATGGCCGATAAAGAGGTCAGTCTGCACCTAGCTTGAAGTTGTTGTTTCAAAGTAGGCAGCACCATGCGCGTATCGCGCAGTGAGCTGCCTTGGATTAACTCATAACTTTGGCAGAGTTTTTATGGGCAAAGGAATGGCAGAAGGTATAGAGATTGATTTTTTACCTGTAGGCAACGGAGAGCACAGCGGAGACGCAATCGCTATTCGTTGGCGTGAGGGAGATGTGTTTCGCGTGCTGGTTTATGACGGTGGTACTCAAGAGTATGGTGCCGCATTGGTTGAGCACATCCAGAAGCACTTTGACACCAACCACGTCGACTACCTAGTTAACTCTCACCCGGACAACGACCATGCTGGAGGGTTAACGCATATAGTGGAGACCCTTTCTGTAGGAGAGGTGTGGATGCATCGCCCTTGGGAGTACAGTAGCGAGATTCGCCACTACTTCCATGATGGGCGCATTACTGACGACAGCCTAGCTGAACGCTTGAAAAGCAAAATGACGGCTGCTTTTCGCTTGGAAGAAGCTGCTCTGCAGAGAAAGATCCCTATCTTTGAGCCTTTCGCGGGTAGTCGAATTGGAATTTTTCAAGTGCTGTCACCCACTCGGGAGCGATATGTTCACGACCTTATTCCCGCATTCGAGAAGTCCCCTGAGCTAAAGGTGGAGAGTGCAATGGAGGCAGTCTTGGACTTCGGCCGTAAAGCCATTCAACTCATCGCAGGTGCTTGGGACATTGAATATTTGCCCGATAGCGTCACTACGAGTGCCGAGAACGAGAGTAGCGCCATTTTGTTTGGGATCAATGGGGGGCGCGGCTATTTGCTGACCGGTGATGCCGGAGTTGAGTCACTCAAGGCTGCAGCTGAGTTCGCCACTGGCCAGGGCATCAATCTTCCGTCTGCCGTTAATTTCGTACAGATCCCACATCACGGAGGCCGTCACAATGTGTCCACTGACGCATTAAATTTGATTGTTGGAGAACCTGTGCCAGAGAGTCACTCGCCACAGCGGAGAGCTTATGTCTCAGCTTCGAAAAAAGCACCAACTCATCCCAAGCGTGTGGTCACAAACGCGTTCATTCGCCGCGGCTTCAAGATTGGCCAAACGAAGGGTGTTGCCATCCGCCACCACCGTAACATGCCTGCAAGAAATGGCTACGGAGTGATGACCTATGTTCCTTTCCATTATGAGGTTGAAGAATGAGCAATCTGCAGGGGTTAGGCACAGGGCTATCCAAAGCTGCGCTTTTGTTCGAACCTTATGAGCGCCAAGCACGCCTATATCCAGCTTTTCTCTGTATCTTGCCGCTCGTGGTCATGGCCATCACGCTATACGGCAATCAATTGCTCGATATGAAAGGGATCTTCGCGCTTGCGGGAGGAGCGGGCTTGATGTACCTCCTAGCCGACATCGTGCGTAGTAAGGGTAAGGAAAAGGAGAAAGCTCTCTGGCAGGAATGGGGCGGCGCCCCTAGCATCCAGATCCTACGTCACCGAGATGGTGTCTTAGATTCAGTATCTAAGGGACGGTACCACGAAATCCTAGCGTCAAAGATCAAAGTGAAATTCCCGACTAAGGAGGCAGAGGCTGCGGATCCGGCAGCAGCAGATGCCGTCTATGCGGCAGCAGGCAACTGGCTTCGGGAGGCCACGCGCGATAAGAAAAGGTTCGACTTACTGTTCCGAGCCAACGTGACCTACGGCTATCGCAGAAATGGTTTTGGTGTGCGTTGGCTCGGCCTTCTGATCAGCTTGGGGGTCGTGGGCTGGGTTGTAGTTCGGCTAGGCTTCAGTTCCTGGGAGCAGAGACTGAGTGCTGCTGCTACCCCAGAAGCGCTCTTGGGGGCCGGCGAAGTTGCCTCGCTTGGAGCGGCTCTACTCATGGCTCTCATCTGGGTCTTCTACTTTTCAAAGTCCCGCGTACATGAAGCTGCATACTCATACGCTTGCCGTCTCATTTTGGCATGCGAGGCTCTTCCTCTCCGCGTAACTACAAAAGCTGCCAAAAGAGAGACGGCATCTAAATAGTGACGCTGTCGCCACGTAGACTTTTGTAAGAGCGATTTAACTCTTCTCACCCATTTGGGCATTAGGTTCGTCTCATCAGCTATTGGAGTATTTCGTTAATCATATCTCCACCTCCAATGTTGAGCGCTGTCCTATCGCTTGACACCTCCCTCCCCCGCTTCGATGATAAGCGCGTGATCCGCTGACGTTGTCAGCGACATGCCCCATGCAGCTCGGATCCGAAATGCTGCAGCACAGTCCACCGTGTTGATCCAACCCAAGACCGCATAGCTTCTGGTAGCGCGGTCGGTCGGCCTCGGTCGATAGAAGCTCCCTTCCGCAACCCAGCGGGGAATCCACTTCCCCGCCAGGGCCAGTGTTTTCTCCGCACCCTCAACCTGCAGGAGAAACACCATGTCCAAGCAATCCACCAGCTTCGAAATCGGCTTTGCCCTCGGCAGTGTTGTGCGTGAGTTCCGCAGAGCGCTCAGGCGCCCTCCGGTCGTAGTGCAAGCACAAGCGCCGGTTGCGTTGAGCGTCCAGCGCATCGATCCTGCCTTCCTGGCCGGCCCGACCGCTGGCGAGCTAGAACACATCAGCGACATCCCAGCCATCGTCCGGCTGAAGAAGGTCAACCTGAATGACTGGTATCTAGCCAATACGCGCGAGGCGCAAAAGCCCAAGCGCGCACGCAAACCCAAGCCGGCCAAGGCGACCGCCAAAGCTGAAACGCCAGTCAGGAAGGAGCTCAAGCTGGGTTCCCTCGATCAACTGATCGCCCCGGTTGATCCGCTGACCTGCTGATCCACACCTCCCACCAACCCTGCCGGGAAACCATCCCGCAGGGTGGTTTTCCGGTATTCATCGAGGAAAACCATGGGGTCCGCAAAACTTTCCGCAATCGCAGAAGATCTACGCAAGATTGGAACCACGGCGGTAGCCGCTGGTTTGATCGGCATTTTTCTCGGCGAGCATCGCATCCTGACTGCCCTTGCGCTGTCGGTAGGTGTGGTAATCTGGTCTACAGGTATCTACCTGACTCAGGAGGAATCTTGAGATGAGCCAAACGACTTTCGGCGTGATCATGCTGACCGCCTTGCTTGTAGTGTGCTTGTCGATGGCGGCCTGGGCCGATTGGCCCAACCTCAAGCGCAAGCTTACGAAGTTGAATCATCGGCACCGCCCGCACTGACCTCAAGCCCCTCCGTATGAGGGGCTTTTTCATTCGCGGGGGCTTGACAACTGCAACAGGCCTTTTCATTCTTTGCATCGTGAGCTGCTGACGTTGTCGGCAACCCTCCCCCAGTAGTCATGATCTGAAAGACTACGACACGGATTTCCGTGTAGATCGAACCCAAGATCGCACCAGCTTCCGGTAGCGCGATCAATCAGCCCACAGGTTGATGGAAGCCCTCTCCCTCTGCTTTACCTCCCAATACCGACCCATGCGGGGAATACTTTTCCCTGACGGGCAAGGTGTTTCTCCGCTTTCGCTTACGAAACTGGAGAATCATCATGAGCAACAACACCCAAGCCCAAGAAGCCAAATATTTCGACCTGCACACCACCGGTATCGGCTACCTCAATCGCATCCGCGAGGTACCGATCCGCCGAGGTGAACCATTCCTCGCCGTAACCGTCGCAGCCCTCCATGGCGCGGCAGACAGCGTGGAATACTCCTACATCGACTGCAAAGTGGTCGGCGCCCAGGCTGAAAAGCTTGTCCGCCGTTGCAAGGAAGCAGTCGAGGCCAAGAAGAAGGTTCTGATTTCCTTCCGTATCGGCGATATCTGGGCGGATCCCTTCATCCACCAGAAAGGCGAGAAACAAGGTAAGCCCGACGCAAGCCTCAAAGGCCGGCTGCTCTTCATCTCCTGGATCAAAGTGGATGGCACCACCGTCTACGATGCGAAGGAAGAAGCTGAAAAAGCCCAGCAAGGCCAAGGCGAACCTCAAGGTGAGCCCGCAGCCCCCGCTGATCACGCTGAACCAGCTGCTGCTTGAGCACGGCTTGATCGAATACCGGCCCTCATCCCGAGGGCCTTTCACTACCTACGCTATGCGCCACTCTTCATCGCATACCCATCCGGGGGGCACCATCTCCCCCAGGGCGTGGTGTTCTCCATTATCTGGAGATCATCATGAGCAATATCCAAATCGTAGATCTGCCCGCCCTGCCGGAAGTTGAGGAGGTTAGCCTCAGCGACGTCGAGGACGAGCTGCTGCTCAGCAGTCAGTTCTGCAACTTCGCCTGGCTGTTCCTGGCCAGCAACAATGCCCAGGTATCTGCCTTGGCCTAACCGCCAGACATTTCCCATTTAGGGGACCACAGTCCCCTGTGGGACTGGTGTTTCCTACCGAAAGGAGAATCACCATGCAATACGGAAAGCGGGCACTTGCCCATCTTCGTCTCGAACTGCCGCTGCAGGTTCTTATGTCTAACGCCGGCTTCTATATCGGCACCCTTGATGAAGAAGGGCCAGCCTCGCGCGAGTCGGTTGAATATTACCCCTCACGCGAACTTGCCCAACAGGCATTAGACAACGGCACTTGGACGCAACGGGGATATTAAGCTTTACCCTTTTGCCCATGTGCATCTTCTAATTCAACCCAGACGGGGTCATCACCCCTGTTGGGAGGTGACCTCTCCGATTTGATTACGAATTGGAACTCACCATGAACACATACCCAGAAAGGCTCCCAGCTCTACTCAACATCGGAGTGCATGCTGCACAAAGCAGGTTCGAGTACATCCAGTGCAAAGGCTTGGTTGATGAATTTGGCGATGCCGGACTCAGTATCGAGCTTTATGTAATTCAAGATGCAATCGAAGCTTTGGCGCAGGCCGACTGTGATCATGGTTGCGACTCAAGCACATCACCGGTACTTCAATACTATGGCCTGGTAGAGCGATACCAGAAGGCTCGGCGTAAAGAAGAACACCTATCGCGTTAACTGCAACAACTCGACATCACCTGGGCGCTTCGGCGCCCCTTACTCACCTGGAGGTCCATAGCCTCCAAGGGCATGGGCTTCCCGGCAACCGGAGATATCCCATGACTCAACTCAACCCGTTTATTCGCGGGTATGAGAGTTTCCGCATCGAGCGAAACCTGCAGATTACTGACGAAGGCAACAATCTACCGTGCTACCGCGCTCTGCATGAAACCCAGCAGCACCTCCCAGACGAATATTTTCAGTGCGAGCTGTGCTACTTCAATAACGATTTCGCCGTGGTAGTCCAAGAGTTAGACGATGAAAGAGTTGAAAAATGCCCTCACCAAGGAATAGTGAGAAACGTACTTTACAGCATCTACGGTGAGCAGGACGGCAGAAAAAAGCT
Source organism: Pseudomonas sp. HMSC067G02 (assembly GCF_001813485.1). NCBI lineage: Bacteria > Pseudomonadati > Pseudomonadota > Gammaproteobacteria > Pseudomonadales > Pseudomonadaceae > Pseudomonas > Pseudomonas sp. HMSC067G02. The sequence goes on along the minus strand of NZ_KV812687.1, from coordinate 24,879 downwards.
TATCGGAGACCAATACTCACTGACCGAAGCCGAGAGTGTCGTTCGGTACCTTTCGTTCGGCGGCGGTTATAACCGCTGCTGGGAGATCAGAAAAACACATCTACCCATCAGCGCGTGGAATAGCCTCTACGAAAGGTTCTCGACCAAGATGCCAATCCGCTTGCCCTCGGTGTTGGTATCGCTCTTCTGGTGTAACGAGCACGGTGCCGTGGGCTTTCGCTTGCACAACACCCCTTGGACGGATGAGTGTCTGGAGATCCTGGAGATGACCGCAGCCGCTCTTCGACAAGAACAGCTTGCCTTCGGCCTCGACGAACACCTGGTCGATCTGCTTCACCTCGCGGGACAAGCAGACATTCGGCTCCTGGTACTTGATCCATTCGCGCCCACGCTCAAGGGCCTGCCGCTTTATGACGATTGAGCAATCCGGCCGGCGGGAAATCCCGCCAGCCCCCGAATTCGAATTGGCTCGCTGTCGTTGACAGCGCCTCCCAAGGAGCCAGGGTTTAAGGCTCCGGCGCGCAAGCGCTAACCCACCCAAGACCGCCACAGCACTCGGCAGCGCGGTCGCATCACGCAAGTGATGGAGTGCATCCTACCCACCCACGCGGGGACCTCATCCCCGCGGGAGAGGCCTGCGTATTCGGAGACCTCTCATGACCTCTCTCAACAACCACTCCAGCGCAGGTCACACTGCTGCTTACCTCAAACTCCCGATCGTTCTCACCAACGCGGCCTGGCTGCGCCTGGTCTATCTCGCCAACCCTGCCAGGGTCGACGAGATGGGCACCCGGCTGGCCAGTGTCGTTCAAACCGCCTGGCAGGAGCTTTCGCTCCAGCCGACCGAGAAGCACATCCAATTCCACCTGTACCACAAGGAGGAAGAGGGGCAGGACCGCGCGCTCGCGCTGCTGGTTCTCTCGATAGTCGAGCCGTCCGATGAGCCTTCCTACCTGCGCATCGAGCTGCAGGAAGAAAGCCTCCCGGGCGACCCGGATACCGAGTAGCTCTCCCCTCACCACGATCCCGCTTCGGCGGGATCATCCTTTTCGCAGGTCACGCCATGATCAACATACCCGGCCAGTTGGCCATTCGAACCATCAATGGTCGCAATGGCGAGTTCAACGTGGGAAAGCTCTCGACCTCGATCGGGGAGTTCGTCATCAAGGACGCTCTCCTGGACCAGCACATCGAAGGCAAGTACCGCGGTGATTTCGCCATCACCGAGATCCGTCCCTCGTACTACACCACCGGCGGCCGGCTGGTCGTCGAGATCCGCGCCAAGCTCGACAGCATGACGCTGGACGACGTGGACAACCTCAGCGACGAGGAGGCAGAGCGTCTCTCTGGAAATGAGGTGGATCCGCTCGACGAAGTGCCCGCGATACAGCAACCCACTGCCGCACCGGCGGCACTGCCGAAGTCGCCCCCGAAACCGAAGCCTCTGCGCCCCAGTGCAACTGGGGACGACGCGCCTTTCGGTATGGACCCTCCGGCTTCTGCAAAGCAGGCCGCCCCTCTGGACACAGATGCGGATGCAGAACTGTTCGGGACGGTCTGGCCGCTAGGCGAAATCGTCAAGCTGGACACCACGGTCGACCGCAAGCGACTACGCCAACAGTGCGTGCGACTCGGCGCGCTGGGCTATGAGCTCGACTTCAAACAACAGGTGTGGACCCGCAAGGAGGCCGCATGAAATCGATCTACAACACCCCAGGCTTCAGCGAGGAGTTGTTGCTGGTTTGCGCCTCGCTGCGCGAGGTCGGACTAGACAATCTGGCTGACCAGTTCCGCGCGGCAGTGTTCGACCGATCTGTCGTCGACCAGGCCATCATCGCACTGCGTGAGCGGGTGAAGACCCCTTCGCCGGAGCATGCGGCCGACAACGAGCCCTGGTTGTACTGCGACTGGCAGGCCAGGCAAACAGCTTACCGGCTCCTCCAGCGCCTTGAGCGCGCAACACGCTGAAGCAACACCCTACCAACCCCTGCCGGGCTCTCCCGTCAGGGAGACCTGGCCAACCACAGGAGCACACCTATGGGATGGCTTTTCTCACATCAGACGAAGGAAGACCTGCTGCGTGAGCTGCTGGCCCCAACCAGTACCTTCGCAGGCAGCACCGAGGTGCTGGCACACGCAGTCTCCGGCAATGAACTTTGGACTGTCGTAAAACGAACTTTTCACCTTGCCGGATTCTATTTCGGCAAGCCGGCCGGTCACTCGATCACCATGATCGAGCTGCACTTGCTGGACTGCTCGGCCGGGCAATGGGGCTACAAGACCATTCCAGAAAGCGCCGGCCCGTTCTACTACGGCTGTCCGCTGGAGTTCCTGGACCTGGCTCACGATGAGATCAACCAGGAATGGCGTGAACGCCTGACGCACGAACACCAAGCCTGACCGCACCAACCACTTCCCTTGAGGGGCTCCCTCAAGGGCGCTCCTCGTCTACCACCAGGAGCACACCATGAACCCATTGTTCACCAACCTCACCCAGGAAACCCTCGCCTACCTCGAGGACCAACTGTCCAACAACGACGTCGCCGGCGACGACGAGCTCATCGACCTGTTCATCGAGGAGCTGTCGCTGACCTTGGAGCAGGCCGAAGCGGCTGTCGCGCTACGCGATCAGTACCTCTGCCAGGTCTTCCTGATCGGCCAAGGGCCGCTGCACCAAGCCGATGGGCTCAGGTTCGACCCTCACACCAAGAGCGTTCGGTAGCCACCACGCTCCCCTGCACCAGTTGGACTACACCCCGAGGGGCTTCACCGCCCCTTGAGGGCGGCGTGGCTCCTCCTTCCAGGAGGTTCCTATGCCCAGTCCCACCCCGCTCTACCAGATCGAAGAGTGCCCAGACCTGTACGTCGACGCCTGCGTGTGCGACGAGCAGCGCAACCTGGTCTTTCTTTCGGCCTGGGGCCGCGACACCGTGACACAAGAGTTCCTGGCCAGGCTGACGCTGGGCCGGGAAGAAAATGGCATCGACCATTTCCACATCATCGTGGACGGCCGCCGATTACCTGTCTTTCCAAACCAGGATCTCCTGGAGAAACGCACCACCCGCCAGTTCCGCGGCACGTTGTTCGGCAGCCTGCTCAATCTTTGGCTGTTCGATCGACGCGCCTCGGCGCCCGACCGAGGCAATCACCTCGCCTTCGCACTCCTGCAGCGCGATGAGGATCCACACCAGAGGCTCTGGCCGCTGGTGATGGAAACCTGTCCGCTCCCCCTCCTGCAGCACTGGCGCGAGCCGGTGATGGAGGTCCTCACCCAGCACCAGATGTTGACCGCCCTACCCGGGACGATCGGCAACGTCTGCGCCTGGCGACTCGCCCTGCGGGTCGACGTGCTCGAGCCCACCCTCGGTGAGCTGATCCGCGAAAGCATTCTTACCACCGATGCTCAGGCGCAAGCCTGAGCCATCCCTCTCAGACTCAAGGAGGCCCCATGGCCCTCATGTTCCCGCGCTTGGCGCGCAACTTCGCACGCAACGGCTATTTCCCTACCGATGAGGTCACCCTCGAACGCGCTCTGCAGGCCCTCGCTCCTGCCCCGTCGGGCAGAATGAGGATCTGTGATCCCTGCGCCGGTGAGGGTGTTGCCCTGGCTGAGGCAGCACACACCCTCGGCCGCGATCAGGTCCAAGCCCTCGCTGTCGAGTACGACCGCGAGCGCGCCGACCATGCCCGAGGATTGCTTGACCGAGTGCTGCACAGTGACCTTTTCGACACCATGATCAGCAGGCAGTCGTTCGGACTGCTCTGGCTCAACCCGCCTTATGGCGACCTGGTGGCGGACCACTCCGGTGCGTCGCAGTACCAGGGCAGCGGCCGCCGGCGTCTGGAGAAAGCGTTCTACCAGCGCTGCCTGCCGTTGCTGCAGTACGGCGGCGTCATGGTTCTGATTGTTCCTCACTACGTCTTGGACGATGAGCTGACTGGCTGGCTGAGCAACCACTTCACCGGCCTGCGCATCTACGCAGCCGCGGATCCTACCTTCAAGCAGGTGGTGATCTTCGGCATCCGGGTCCGTCGGCAGGACCTGGCCCGGGCGGACGCCAATCAGGTGAGGTCTCGCCTGCAGACGATTGGCGCGGGCCAGGAAAAGGCCGAGGAAATTCCAGCGGCTTGGCCGTGGGAACCCTACGTGGTTCTGCCGGCCACCAGCGAGCTGGAGCACTTCTACCGAGTAACCCTGGAGCCGGAGCAGTTCGCCGGTGAAATCCAGCGGCTGCGAGGTCTCTGGCCTGACTTCAACCTGCACTTCGCGCAAGCGGGGCTGCAGCCGCGCCCACCAGTCCGCGAGCTGTCTCGCTGGCACCTGGCCCTGGCCCTGGCCGCCGGCGCGATATCCGGCGTCGTGCGATCGAAGTCGGGCCGGATCCTGGTCGTGAAGGGGGACACCTACAAGGACAAGGTCCGCAAGACCGAATTCACCGAGGACGACGACGGCAACATCACCGAGGTGAGGATCCTCACCGACCGTTTCATCCCGATCATCCGGGCATGGGAAATGACACCCTCCTCGGTCAATCAGGGCCGCGTGCTGACCATCAGCTCCTCGGCCGCGACCACGGAAGAAGCTGAAGAGCCCCAACCTGAGCCGGCCTCTGCACCGCTGCTGTTCAGCCCTGGCCAGGTCGTGATGACCGCAGCCGTGAGCCACCTGGTGGAAACCGGTCAACTCAACCCAGCGCCTTTGCTGAAACGCCATCTGGCGGGAGACTGGGGGACGCTGGACCAGGAAGACTGGAACACCAACCAGAGAGCCCTGAAGTTCGGCGATCGGCTGCTGTCGTCCTACGACATCGACGCCGGCGACGAATCCAGGCTCTGGATCATCACTGAGGCAGACCGCAGCTCAACCACGCTTTTGCTCCCTAGCGATTACTGACCTCGCCCCCGCGGCGACTCCTACCACTCCACCCTGCAGGGTACGCCGATACCCGAAGGGGACCGTGCACGCCCTGCTCCGTTCTTCACCTGCAGGAGATGCACATGAACGCTCTGACCCAACCGGCCGCCCTGGCCGCCTCCCCCCTGAACATCAACCTGACCGACTTCATCGACGAGTTCGGCGACGAGCTCCTGGAGTCGCTCAATCGCTCCAACCCCCCGGTCTATACCGGCTCCGACAACGCTCACCGCCAGTTGGTGATGGACCGACTCAAGCGCAAGCCCTTCGCGGCCCAGGCCGAGGTCGTCCAGGCCATCACCGCCCTGTTGCTGGACCGTAACGAGCAGGCCGGAATCATCAACGCCGAGATGGGCACCGGGAAAACCATGATGGCCATCGCTGTCGCAGCGGTCATGCACGCGGCCGGCTATCGCCGGACCCTGGTCATCTCTCCGCCGCACCTGGTCTACAAGTGGCGCCGCGAGATCCTGGAGACCATCCCAGCCGCCCGAGTCTGGGTACTCAATGGCCCAGATACTCTACTCAAGCTGCTCAAGCTGCGAGATCAGATGGGCGACGCCTACGACGGACGCCAGGAGTTCTTCATCCTCGGCCGCGTGCGGATGCGGATGGGCTTCCACTGGCGGCTCGCCTGCTGGAAGAAACGCGCCGCCGGCGGCCAGTTGCTCGCTGCGTGCCCGGATTGCGGGCAGGTCCTCGAGGACCTGGAAGGCAACCTGGTCACGGTGGAGGAGTTCGAGCGTGGTGACCGTCGACGTACCTGTTCCTCCTGTCGTGGGGCGCTCTGGACGCTGATCCGGCCAGGCAAGCCCAACGGCGGCAACCGGCGCGCAACGATCCTCACGTCGATGTGTCGGATTCCAACCATCGGCCCGGTCAGGGCGGAGCGCCTGCTGAACGACTTCGGCGAGGACTTCCTGGCCACGATGTTGGTGGACAACGTCTCGGAGTTCATCAACCTGATGGACGCCAAGGGCAACTTCGTCTTCAGCGATCGGCAGGCCAAACGCATGGAGCGATCGATGGCGAACATCGAGTTCGGCTTCGGTGAAGGCGGCTACCAACCGACTGAGTTCATAAAAAGGCAGCTTCCCAACGGCTACTTCGACCTGCTGGTGGTAGATGAGGGACATGAGTACAAGAACAGCGGCTCGGCTCAGGGCCAGGCCATGGGCGTTCTCGCAGCCAAGGCACGGAAAACGGTGCTGTTGACCGGAACGCTCATGGGCGGCTACGCCGACGACCTGTTCTACCTCCTGTTCCGCATCCTCACCCAGCGCATGATCGAGGACGGCTACCGGCCCAACGCGCGCGGCAGCATGGCTCCAGCAGCCATGTCGTTCATGCGCGACCACGGAGTGCTCAAGGACATCTACACCGAACGCGACGGTGACTCGCACAAGACAGCCCGGGGCAAGAAGCTCTCGGTACGCACGGTGAAGGCTCCCGGCTTCGGCCCGAAGGGCATACACCGCTTCGTATTGCCGTTCACCGTGTTCCTGAAGCTCAAGGATATCGGTGGCAACGTACTGCCCGACTACCAGGAGGAGTTCGTCGACGTGCCGATGGCGCCTGAGCAGGCCTCGGCCTATCAGCGCCTGGCGGCCACGCTGACAGCGGAGCTCCGCCAGGCTCTGGCGCGACGAGATACCACGCTCCTGGGCGTGGTCCTCAACGTGCTGCTGGCTTGGCCGGACTGCTGTTTCCGACCGGAGATCGTCAAGCATCCGCGAAGCCGGGACACCCTGGCCTTCGTGCCAGCGATCTTCGGCGACGAGCAGTTGATGCCCAAGGAGCAGGCGCTGGTGGACCTCTGCCTCGAGGAGAAAGCGAAGGGCCGCAAGGTCCTGACCTACACGGTCTACAGCGGGACGCGCGACACCACGTCCAGGCTGAAGAAAGTGCTCGAGCAATCCGGGCTGAAGGTGGCAGTGCTACGTGCTTCGGTCGATACCGCTCGACGCGAGGATTGGATCCTCGACCAGGTCGATCGCGGCATCGATGTGCTGATCACCAACCCGGAGCTGGTGAAGACCGGGCTGGACCTGCTGGACTTCCCGACCATCGCGTTCCTGCAGACGGGGTACAACGTGTACACCTTGCAGCAGGCCGCGCGGCGGTCGTGGAGGATCGGGCAGAAGCACCCGGTGCGGGTGGTGTTCTTCGGCTACGCCGGCAGCTCGCAGATCACCTGCTTACAGCTGATGGCCAAGAAGATCGCTGTGGCTCAGAGCACGTCGGGAGACGTTCCCGAGTCAGGTCTCGACTCGTTGAACCAGGATGGGGATTCGGTGGAGATGGCGTTGGCACGACAACTTATTGCAGCATGAACTCATAGGCCACCTCCGGGTGGCCGTTTTAGCTTCATTTTTACTCATCTAGAACTGCCTTTGCAGTGAGCAAAGTGTTCCACCGAAACAATATCTTCTCCTACTCGATCAGCCAAACTGAGTACCTTTCTGGATTAACTCTACCTTGTAACCGTCTGGGCCCTCAAGAAATGCGATAATGCTACACCCATACTTCATAGCACCCGTTTCACGAATTACTTTATAGCCCAGTACTTTAACTTCTGCGCAGGTCGCTGCTGCATCATCGACTCCGATTGGCAACATGCCCATAACCATCGCCAAGAACATAGCTATCTTGATCCCAGTCATGGGTCAACTCCAAAACTGCCACATCTTGCTCATCGGTATAACCAACGAATGCCAACGTGAATCTCCCATCGCGGTAGTCTTGAGGTCGATCACGCTGCCGGGGTCGAGCACGCACCGCTCTACGGCCCCAGCTCTCACACCAAATACACTTTTAATCGAGCCACCAGAAAATAAAAAAACCTGCTTCTACGCGGGGGGAAGGAGAGAAACAGGTCTTGCGCAAATTCATGTAAAGAAAAGCGCAAAAAATCATAAATCCTTCTTAGGCAATCATCAAAGACAGACTCACCTAGAACAATATGGAACCTGGACATACAACAAGAAACTTTACATATTGAAAGTCAAAATTAAAACAAACGCAGTAAAATCCAAACCATAAATCCCGCCAACTCAAACAACCTCACAAGGCAATTTCTCCTCAATAAGTTTGACTTGACACTGAAACCGGGGAACAAGTCAACCAAACACAGGCCGCTCCAATGGCCCACTCACACACCACTCCGCCCAGATGAATACCGACGCAACCTCAAGGCGATATCCAGCCTGTTGACCCAGTCGGCATCAGCCAAGCGCGCTCCAAGTAATTCCTCGACTCGTCCTAAGCGATAATCCAGGGTGTTAGGATGGATGCCCAAGCGTTTCGCCGTATGGCCGCGACGGCGTCCCAGGTTCAGGTAGGTTTCCAGGGTCAGCAGCAGGTCGGGCTCGTTGCCCAGTTGTTCGAGCAGCGACACCAGGTAGCGCAGCGCATTCTCGCTGCCACGGATGCCATCCTCGACCAGGATGTTCGAGTAGCGCCTGACTGCTCGCTCGGCGCGTTCGCCGGAAAAGAAATCCAGCGCCTTCAGCGCCTCCTCCATCGAACGGGCCCAGCCCCGCGCGCCGTGGTTCATGATCCCCAGCCCAGCCTGGTAGATCTCCGCCTGCGAGGCGAGCAACGCCGCCACGCCCCGGGCCAGGCGCTGGTCGGCCTGGCTGATGGCTTCGCCGTGGGCGCAGGGCAGCCAGACGATCAGGCGCTCACGGTACCAGGTGCGCACGAGGTCCGCCGTCGCCACCCTGAAGGCACGCGAGACCTGTAGGAGCAGGCGCTCGATCTCTTCCTCGCGACTCCGCAGTTTCTCCGCGTCGATGCTGACGTCCAGCGCGAGCGCTACGCGTGGCATGCTCGGGTCGAGACCGAGGGCAACCAGCACTTCGCGGAAGCCCGTCTCGTCCTCCGGCGTATGCAACAGGATGTAGTACAGCCGCTGGCCCAAGTATTCGCGCCAGCGCACCTTCCTGATCTGTTCGTCCAGATAGGCCTGGACGGTTTCTTCGGCGACCTCGTCGAAGTAGCAAAACATGTAGCGGGACACCTCGAACAGCAGTTCCCTGCCCAATTCCTCGCTGTCCCCGGCCAGTTCCAGATAGCCCTGCCAGATCTCGCGAATGCCGATGCTGAATGCACGCATCAGCGATTGGAGGGGCACTCCCTGGTGTGCCCGGCGCCGCCCGTAGCCGGCAAAAACCTCGCGCGCCTCGGCGGACAGGCCGGCGCCACTGAGCAGGGCTTCGCACCAGAGTTCCACGGAGCAGACCAGGAACTCGTCGACGCTTTCACGGGCCTCTGCGGAGAGGTCCCGGTAACCCTCCATGTCCAGCAGTTCAGAATGAACCCGTCCGCTTATCCGCTGAGGGTCTTCGGCAAGTTTCGCAGTGATCGCTCTCAATCGATCACTCATCGTAGGAATCGAAGCGATCACTTTTTCCTCGACATATGAAGAAGCAACTAAGAATACGAAAAGACAATAAACCAGTAGTCGGCGCAGCAAAGAATAGCAGAAGGCTTACCGCAACTTTCATTGTGAAAAACCAAAAATAAACTTGTAGTTATTCACAATACCCAACAGCGCCAATCCGCAATAGCATATGCACCACCGACTTTCTCGTGGTCTGCCGACCCTATCGCCCGAATTCCGTAGCCCCAGGTAGCGTGCATGCCAATTCCCACTCGACCCAGGCAGGCACTGTTGCTGGCCAGTATCCTGCTCGGCGGTTGTTCGATGTCTCCCTCGCTCGTGCTCTTTGGCGCGGCCTTTCCAGACTGGCTGTTCTGCATCATCGGCGGCGTCGTCGGCATAGCGCTCATCCACGCGCTCCTGAGCAGATCCGACAGGCACCGACGGCTGGAGCCGCTGGCGCTGAGCTATCCACTCCTCACTACCCTGCTCGCCATGTCGCTATGGCTCGTCTTTTTCCATCGCTAAGACTTTTCGCCCATGACCCAGACAGTTCCTGCCCGGCGTAGCCGACTGCCCGTGTTGCTGCTCACTCTCATCTGCCTGGTCATGCTCGGCTATGTGATCCATCGTCTGGAAACGGCGCCAAGCACCGACGATGCCTACGTCTACGCCGATACCATCGATGTCGTGCCCGAGGTCAACGGGCGGATCATCGAACTGCCGGTGCGCGACAACCAGTTGGTCAGGCAGGGCGACCTGCTCCTGCGCATCGACCCGCGCCCCTACCGGGATGCGCTGGCCCAGGCCAGGGCCAGCCTGATCACCCTGGACCGGCAGATCGAGCTGACCCAGCGCTCGGTCAACGCCCAGGAATACGAAGCCGCCTCTGCGGTCGCCGCAGTGGAGCGCGCCCGCGCCCAGGCCAAGCAGGCCGGCGACACCCTGCGGCGCCTGGAAAAGCTGCTGCCCGGCGGCTACGTCTCGGCAGAGTCGGTAGACCAGGCGCGCACCGCGCAACGCTCCACCGGCGCCGAACTGAATAGCGCTCGGCTCCAGGCCCAACGCGCGGCGGCGGCGGTAAGCGGGGTCGACGCGCTGGTGGCACAACGTGCCGAGATTGAGGCGCAGATCGCCATCGCCGAACTGAACCTGGAGTTCACCGAGGTCCGCGCGCCGTTCGATGGCCGCGTGGCGGCCCTGCGCACCACCGTCGGCCAGTTCGCCTCGGCCTACAAGCCGGTGTTCACTCTGATCGATGCGTGCCACTGGTACGTCATCGCCAACTTCCGCGAAACCGACCTCAAAGACATCCGCGCCGGAACACCGGCCACGCTCTATCTGCTCAGCGATACCGGCAGGCATTTTCGCGGCCGGGTCGACTCCATCAGCTACGGAGTCACGCCCGACGATGGTGGAACCGTCGTCGGGGGTCTGCCACAGGTGCAGCGGAGCATCAACTGGGTGCGGGTGTCGCAGCGCTTCCCGGTGAAGATCGCGGTTAGTGCCACCGACCCCGAGCTATTCCGGATAGGCGCGTCGGCGGTGGCGATCCTGCGTCCCGATGACGCCCAGGAACCCACCGCGGCGGCCCCTACCTCCCATGCGCAGCCCCGCTGATTCGGGCATCGCGCGCCTGCGCGACTTCCTCGCGGGCGAGCTGCGCTCCTACCCAGGCCGGCTCAACCTGATGCTGCGCAGCCTGCTCGGCTGCGCCTTGGTAATCCTCGTCTCGATGGCCTTGCAGATCCCCTTCCTAGCGCTATCGTTGATCGTCGTCTTCTACGTCACGCAGACCAACGTGGTGGTCACGCGCCTGATCGGCAGCCTGTTCGTCGTCGGCTCGACGCTGGCCATCGGCCTGTCGATCCTGCTGCTGAAGTTCACCTACGACCACCCTATGCTACGCATCCTCGGCGCCTCCCTGCTGTTCTTCTGCAGCACCTTCCTGATGCGCACCACGCGGATCGGCACGGTGTTCTTCGTCATCGGCATAGTGGTCATCTACTCGCAGAGCTTCGCCGATCTCACCGACCAAGGTGAAATCGTCCTGCGCCAGTTGCTCTGGGTCTGGGTCGCGGTGAACTATGCGATCATGCTGACCCTGCTGATCAATACCCTGTTCCTTCCACTGGAGCCGCAGAAACAACTGCGCACGCACCTGCTGGGGCAATTGCAGATAATCGCCGCCAGCCTGCTGCCAGACACCGCCACACCGGCTGCGCGCATGGCCCCGCTCGATCTCCAGCGTAGCCTCCTGGCCTCTCAGCAGTTGCTGCGCTTCGCCAGCATGCGCGACCCGCGCTTCCGCGCCGAGCAGGGCGCTCACCTGGCCCGCGTCGGCGCAATCTCCCGCCTGCTCCTGCTCGCCCGGCAATTGCAGGAAACACCCAGCGCATCACCGGCTCTACTGGTGTTGCAGCAGGCCATCCATACCCTACGGATCGCCACGGAAAACGCACAAGCCCCGCGCTTCCCCAACGAGCTGGCACAGCTCGACACCCGTGCACTGCCGAGCGCCTGCCAGGAAATGCGCCTGGTCCTGCTGGCCCTATGCGAACACGACAACGCCAGCCCGAAGCTGAAGGCCAGCAGCACCCCGCCGTTGATGGTCGGCGACGCCTTCGACAACCCGGCCTATATCCAGTTCTCCCTGAAGACCCTGCTCGCCGCCCTGCTCTGCTACCTGTTCTATACCGCCAGCGACTGGCAGGGCGCGCATACCATCATGCTGACCTGCCTGATCGTCGCCCAGCCCAGCCTCGGCGCCACCGGCCAGCGTAGTCTGCTGCGGGTGGTCGGAGCCTTGCTTGGCGGTAGTCTCGCATTGGCCATGATGCTCTGGGTGGTGCCGCACCTCGATGACATCATCGGCCTGTTGGGTATGGTCCTGCCAGTAATCGCGCTAGCTTCCTGGGTCTCGGCCGGATCGGAGCGGATCAGCTACGCTGGCACGCAGATCATGTTCACCTTCGCCCTGGCCCTGATGGAAGGCTTCTCGCCGAGCACCGACCTGACGGAAATCCGCGACCGCCTGCTGGGCATCCTGCTGGGCGCGGGCATTTCCTGGGTCATCCATGTTCTGCTCTGGCCAGAGGCGGAGGGAGAAGCCCTGCGCCAACGCCTGGCTCGGTTGTCGCGCGCGGTAGCCACCTCGCTGCGACGCGGACGCACCAACAGCGCCACCACGGACCCACAACTCTGGAGCGAACTGAACGACAGCCAGGACATGCTCGCGCGAGTAATCCTTGAGCCCAGTTGGCAGTCTGGCGAAGGCCAGCAGGAGGTGCTAACACTGCGCCTACAGGAGATTCTTGCAGCGATCAGGGTGATCGTCCTGACCAGTGATAGCCTACAGACGGAACTCGCTCATGCCCGGTTGAAACCGGAATTACGCCTGGCCTTGCTGGAGTTCTGCGAACAGGCCGCCGCCTGCCTGGAACGGTACGCAGACTGGCTGGCCGGTCAACTCGACGCGGCGTTGATGCCTACCACAACGCTGGACGAAAGCTGGTACAGACTCCGTCGTGAACTCGAAGACTTAGAGAAATCGCCGCTACCCAGCCTGCTAAACGAGTTGGTAAGGGAAATCGAGCACCTGAAGACGCAGCCTTTATTTGACCGCCCTGCCCGGCCATAAATTAATTCCACCGGCTACGCCTTGTCGTTAACCTCCTTACCCTACCTTTGGAAATGCTACTGATGCTTGTACTTCACGCTCCTGAACAGTGGTGGGGCTTGTAGTGGTCCACTGATGCCGGATACCGATTTAGGCAAGAATCCTCGCCGAGAGAGAGGTGTCTGATGAGCAAGCAATGACGTACGTTTTCCGCCGAGTTCAAGCGAGAGGTCGCTGCCGTGGTGCTGGGCCAAAGCTACTACCATATCGACGCCTACCGTTCGCCGGGGGGAGTGGATTCGGCCTTGCAGCATTGGGCAGCAGCTCCCACAGGAGCACGATGGCGTGATCCCGAAGAGCAAAGCGCCTCCCCCCAGGCAGCAGAAACCAAGCCAGAAATGAAATAAAGGAACACACCTCTTCGGCCGTAGGTACGTTGAGAGTCTCGGCACCGGTCGCGTTCGACCGGCGACATATCGCACCACTGCTCAGCACACTGCTGAAAAAGAATCCCGGCCTCAAACTGGATTTCTCCCTGAACGACAGGTTTGTCGATCCCGTCGGGGAAAAACTCGATCTCTGCATCCGTCTCGGCATCCTGCCGGACAGCAGCCTGATCTGCTCGAAGCTGGCGGGGCTACTCCGGGTGCTCTGCGCCAGCCCGGAATACCTGCTGAAGCACGGTCTGCCACGCACCCCGGAAGAACTCGAACGGCACATCTGCCTGCAACACAACGGCTGCAGCAACGCCTCGTTGAGCTGGCAGTTCAGCAGCGCCGACAGTACCAGGCGAATCAGGATCTCGCCGGTCAGCCGCCTGTCCGTGAACAGTGCCGAGCTCCTGGTGGAAGGAGCCTTGCAAGGCTTGGGGATCATTCATGCGCCGACCTGGCTGGTCCACGAAGAAGTGGTCAGCGGTAGGCTGGTGACCTTTCTCGAACGACACGCTCTGCCGGAGCAAGCGCAGGGGGGCATCTACGGCGACCGCAGGGTTCGGTGGTACCGGCGAAGATCTCGCTGTTTCTCAGCGAGCTAAAGAGCGCAATCGGCGAGACGCTCTACTGGGACCTGCGGTTCCAGCAGACGCCAGCTCGATTGGCCGGCTCCTTCTAACATCCGCGGCACGCACCACGACACTTTCCAGATCCACCACGACAAACCGGGTTAGTTCATGAGTCGTACGTACGACATCGTCATCATTGGCAGCGGTATCGCAGGCTCGATTTCGGCAGCGATTCTGGCGAAGCACGGTCTGAAAACTCTCATCCTGGATGCCGGTCAACATCCGCGATTCTCCATCGGCGAGGCCATGCCCCCCCGAGAGCGGCCTGCTCCTGCGCCTCCTCGCGCAACGCTTCGGGATCCCCGAACTGGCCTTCATCCCCAATCCTGAGCAGATCGTCCGGCACATCGGATCGTCAGCCTGCGGGATCAAGCTGGCATTCAGCTTCGCCTGGCACGCTGCCGGCGTGGACAGCGCTGCCGAGCATGTCGTCGCCCCTCCGCTGGACGCTCCGGAGGCCCACCTGTATCGCCAGGACATCGACTTCTACGCCTTGCTGCTCGCGCTCCAGCACGGCGCGAACGCCCGCCACCACACGCGCATCGAAGGATTCGAGTTCCTTCCCGAGGGTGTGGCCATCCGTCTCGCCGACGGCGAAAGCCTGCAAGCTCGCTATGTCATCGGCCAGGCTTGTACGTGGGTATCCAGTGCAACTGTCTGAAATTCCATCTCAGCGGGACGCCAGAACAGGAGTTTTCAGGTTGCTGGATCTATCCGTCATCACCCAGCACTTCACAGAGGCCCTTACAGTGCAGGATTAGACACATGGGTTACAGTTCAACTGTCATAGCCGCTCCCCTTGGCACACGCTTCTGCTGAAAAACTTAGTTGAATTCTCAAAAAACAAATCAACAACAGACAATAAGATAAAAATCTAAAGCCCTCTAAAACAAAAACCAATTATCCGGAACTTATCTAAAAACAAACAAAAGCCAGAAGAGAATTACGACAAGATCAGTCAGACTAAAAATTCAGAGCAAAGTAAAGAATCAATCCTTCTCGTTTCTAAGACCATCATACAGAAAATCTATGAAACTTGATATTTTAACTGGACTCAATCTGTTTTCGGTTAATGCGTATACGGATAGTGGTTTACCACTCCATTCTGGCAAAACCCTAACCAGTTCACCATCGGATGCTTCTTTTCTGACCACTCCTGGAGCAATCATTGCAATTCCCTCCCCCATTATAGCTAAATTTTTTAACATGCCTATGCTATTCATAAGAAACCGTCCCTTTAGTTCAACTTCCGCTTCTTCATCTTTACCTAGTAAGCTCCAGTATTTTCTCTCCTGCGGCGTATTCATTATCAAACATTTATGAGAATGTAGTTCAGAAGGGGAGGATGGATAACCATTGACCTTCAAATATTCAGGAGATGCATATAAATAGCGAGGAATCGTAATCAAATGCCTAGCTATCAAACTAGAGCTTTGTTGCTCTCCTAGCCTTATCGCCACATCCAGAGGCTCTCTCGTCAAATCTACTTGACGAGGAGTGAGATCAAACTCAAAATCAATATCTGGATAAATTTCCGAGTACTTAATGACCAATGGCATTATATATGCTATGGAAAAATCTACCGGCATTGAAACTCGAAGCAGGCCAGACGGCGCCGAAGCCATATCACTCAAACTTTGATTTGCTACACGTGCCTCATCTACTATTGGTTTGCATCGTTGATAGTATGCGTTCCCAAGCTCTGTAACCTCTAAGGTTCTAGTAGTTCTCCGAATTAGTCGAACGCCTATCTCTTTCTCTAAAACTGACAATCTTCTTGACAATGTAGAAACTGGTATTTTTAGTTTTTCCGCCGCTTTTCGAAGACTATTCTGCCGAACAACCTCTACGAAAATTTCCATATCATCGAGTCTTAACATACAGTCCCTCAGCCTTGATTAAAAGGCATTAAGCACAAATAAAACTAGAAGAAAATCCTCAAAAACAAAATAAACCATCACTATTGCAGAAGGAAGATCATGAACCAATCAACTCGAACACCAACAGGCTGTTCTTTAATCCACGTGAAAGCAATAGAACACCTACTCCAATATCATACATACTAGGATATCACAACTACCAGCACACAACGGCGACAAGGCGACAGCTTTATAAGCTAAACATAGGCCCCCAATAGCTTTGGCCTAATTATAGAGAAGTACAGCAAAGGAAAATGAAAACTCAGAATATTAGACACAGGATATATATCTCCCAAAAACAACGGATCACAAACCATTAACCCCCACAAGTAGCTATTTCATAAGAACCATAAAGCTCTTACCTAAAAACTCGCTGAACCACTGAGACCAACAAAACAATCATGGAAACCCAAAAAATCAACCAGTAGTATTCAACTCCGGCCAAAAAAACAGCTTGTCGACTTAACTCTTGAGACTGTTGAAATATTGCCAGCGCGTCGGACTGCTTGCTGCCATACGTAAGGGAAATATACTTTGACATCTCCTCTATACTCCTGCTATACAAAGGATCACCGGTGACCATATTTATGTTCAAGTTCCCATATTGAACCGTCTGCCGCCACTGCATGAATATAGTTGCAGCAGCCGTCCCTATAGCCTGTACAATCTGCCCTAACATATTTTTCAACTGATAAGCATGCGCAAATAATTGTTCATTGCCACCAAATTCCCTAAAGGTTTGCATTGCCGTAGTCCCCATCCCCGCGCTAATAAAAAATCCACTCAACACTAGAGCCGGTACGATATGAGCCCACACATCAACCACTGGTGAAAAGGAACAAAAGATCCACGCATATACCGCAAGAGAGCCGAATGCAAACACCCAATACTTTACAGGGGAAGGATACTTGGGTAATAAAAAACGCATCACTGGCATCCAAATCACCAGTGTACATAACAAAGCTACAGCCTGAAACACACCTATAGACTCCCAGTAATATTTTAAGCCAGTCGACAGATACTGAGGTTGTACATAATTATTCATACCGATCAAGAGGTAACACACACAAAACAATCCAACACCAGCCACATAACGTTTAGTAAGAATATCCCTCAACCGAAATAGCGGCCTTTCACGCTGATGCTCAGTATAAAAAATAGATATCAAGCCCCCAAGGAACAAGAAAACAAAACATACCAATATCACTCCTTCATTATAAAAATCATAATAAGAGCGCTGCAGCAAATAGAGTATAAAGAATGAAAAAAGCCCTAACAAAAAAACAAAAGAAAAACTACTACTAGACCAGGTCTCTCTAGGAAGCTCCATTTTCGGAGCATAAATAATAGTCAACAAAGCAACGATACATGCCAATAGCAGCAGGGCCCAGAACATCGCTTGCCAATGGCCTTCACTAACAGTTAACGCAGCTAGCCAAGGCCCGCCCATGGTACCAAGCAGGACGCCTGTTGCAAAAAAACAAATTCCATTGAAACGTAAATGACCTGGGAGCGTATTTGCAAGGAGCCTCCCGATAGTCATAAATGTCCCTCCTCCCAAAGCCATAATGGCACGCCCGATCGAGAAGCTTATTTTTTCGTCACTGAGGCTACAGACCAGCGCACCAACTAAATACAAAATAATTGAAAAAAATACATAATATCTCCATCCGATACGCTCAATGAACCATCGAACCTTTGAAATGGACAGAACTGCAAAACAAGCATACAAGACGGCAATAAAACTATACTCTTCCGGACTAGCCTGTATCTCTCCACGAATAGGAGTCGAGGCAAAACCCAACATACTGGACTCTAAAAACTGTATTGTTGACAGCAGCAATACTGCTAGATAAAGAGAAGCATAACTAATAGCCAATTTAAGTTTCTCACATCAGAATTTTGGCGGCGACATCATAAAGCCTTCATTACTTCGAATAATTTCTTCCACCTCATCGTTAGCATTCTTAAGTTCATGATCAAAAACCTGTGTATCATAGGTGAACTTTGAAACAATACCTGTCCTAATAGCCTTCCCACTAACATTACTAGTATCGACTACTGCATGCATAGACAAACCTACACGTAAAGGATTCCTCACAACCTCATTTGAATCCAGGGATATCTTCACAGGAACACGCTGTGTAACCTTAATCCAGTTCCCTGTTGCATTTTGGGCAGGGAATAGTGAAAACGCACTACCAGTTCCTGCATCCAGGCCAACAACCTCTCCGTGATACACAACATCAGAACCATACATATCGGCTGTTAGCTCAACAGGCTGCCCGATGCGAATATCTTCCAGTTGAGACTCTTTAAAGTTAGCCGTAACCCATAAACTATCTAATGGAACCACCGACATAAGTGCAACTCCGGCGCCGATATGCTGACCGACTTGAACATTGCGTTTAGTTATCATCCCATCAACGGGTGCTGGAATAATAGTCCGCTTTCTCGCGATATAAGCCTCCCGCAAGCTAGCCGCAGCAGTGGCCACATCAGGGTGTGAGCGTATTACCGTATTATCCACCTGAGCCAAACGCTGAGAAAGAATCTGCTGAGTTGAGTCCTGAGCAGCAAGAGCGCTTTTAAGAGCGTCTTCGGCATGGCTGATCTCCTCACGAGAGACAGCCCCCACCGACGCAATTCGCATGCGCCTGGCTAAATCAGTTTTAGCTTTTTTGACATCCGCTTGCCTTTGAACTAGATCGGCTTTGGCTTCGGAGACCTGTAAGTACAGTGAACGCACAGATCTCGTAGCTTTAGCAAGCGCAGCACGAGCTCTTTCATAAATGATCTCCTGATCTACAGGATTTAGTCGTACAAGGGGCGTGCCGGCTTTAACATGATCGGTATCATCGGCATGAATCGCAATTACTGTACCATCAATTTGAGCTGTCACTTGCACGACATTCCCATTTACCTGTGCATCTTCAGTTCTTTCCACATTTAACTCATAGAAATACCAAAAAACAGATAATGTTATCAAAACAAAGACAATGACTATAGAAACCAGCAAAATACCTTTCCCACCATCTTGAATAGGGGCTACAATACCCCCTAACTTTGACGAAGCAGGTGACGCAGAACTCTTATCGTTCATTTCTAGGCTCTAAGAGATTAGAAGAAATATCTGAAACCAATGGCAGATTATCAGGAGAATAACCACCTCCCAGTGCTCTGTTTAATTGAGCATAAAGCGATAAACCGCGAGATGTCAGCTGAGACAATAGTAACTTCTGACTAAACACCACACTTTGTGTAGAGATAACTTGCAAATAGCTTACTAGTCCTGCACCGTACTGAGCCAATGCTAAATCAGCGCTTTCCTGGGAGGTTTTCAGTGCCTCTCCTTGCTCTTTCGGACGCTCTTTCAGACGCTCTTTCAGACGCTCTTTCAGCCACTTTAGAGAAGTCATCTGATCCGCTAGATCCTGCAGAGCTCCGGTCAAGCCTGCATTATAGTTTTCCACCGCCAGATCATAACTAGAAATAGCATCAGCCAAGTTAGAGTCGAGCCTTCCCGCATCAAAAATCGGTAAAGAAAGCGCTGGTCCAACTGAAAACTCATAACTATTTCTTTTATGCAGATTTGAAAAGCCAAGGGACTGCACTCCAATAAAAGATGATAAATTTATATTCGGATAATACTCGGCTTTTGAAACGCGCACATCATAACTTTTCGCCTCAACCATCCACCTGTTAGCGACTATATCCGGACGGTGCCCAAGCAACTCCGCCGGCAGGTTGTCAGGAACCATAGTAATATCAGCATAGTTTATACTTGGCTCTTCTATTTGCAGCCCTCTATCAGGCCCTTTTCCAACTAGCATTACAAACTGGTTACGAGTCAACTCCAGAGACTCTCTCAAAGACGCTATTTCTGCACGGGTAGCAGGAATAGCCGCCAGAGCTTGCTTAACACTTACTAATGAATCCAAGTCGGCAAAATAGCGCTGACGAGTCAATTCTAGCAAGCTCTTATAGGTTTCAAGCATTTCCTGTTGAATAGCAAGCTCGCTGTATAGCTGATCTAGGTTTATATAAGCCTGCACGATTGAATGAGCCAAGGATAATTGCGTAGCGTATCGTTCAATCTCTTTCGATTTTAATCGACCAATTGCAGCTTTAAGAGCGGCGCGGTTCTTCCCCCAGATATCCAGCTCAAAATAAGAACTAATTTTCGCATCGTACAATTTGCTCCAAGCCCCATTACCTCTACCGTACAATGAGGTGCGACTACGCGAAAACTCTGCCGTACCATTTAAACTCGGCCATAGCTCTGACTCTACTGACCCAGCAATTGCATTAGCCTGACGAATACGCGCTTCTGCAGCCCGTAAGTCACTACTATTGGCTATTCCTTCCTGAACTAATAGGTTTAACTGTTTATCGCCAAAAACTTTCCACCAATCTAGCGTTGGCCATATAGTTCTCGAGAATTTGCCATTAGTCTTTTTCAATCCGAAGTCTTCTGCCCGTAAAACCTCAGACTGCGGCCTTATGTGCTTTGGAACACAACCAGACGACAAAAAAGAGCTTAGTATCACTACCACGCACACACGCAAGCGCACGAAACACCCCCTGGAAATTTATTTTTATTTAAAATTTAAAAGGATGTCTTACTAAACACTTTCTTTGCAAGGGGCCGCTGTACCCAACCCAAAGATAAAGCAGCAACAAATTTCATTGAGAGAGCACTTATATTCTAAATATAAAAAAGCAAGGCTCAGAAGCACTGCTTACTGAGCCTTGCTTATAAAGTTAAGCCATCAAGGCGTCTTGAAGAATCTGCGCAAGCTGCCCGCCCTCTGCAGTAGCCCAATTCCCTGCAAGCTCTGCAATTAGTTGGTTAGTGCTGGTAAGAGTTACGCCATTTTTCTCCATACGCCGGAGCGCCATATCATCGGCAAATCTAGTTGGAGAGGCACCGGCATCGGCAACAACTTGTACGGAATAGCCCTCAAGCACAAGGCTTAGTGCTGGATACACTGTACAGACATCATTGGTAACACCAGCAATTATTATATTTTGACGACCGGAGGCTCGTACCGCTGCGGCAAAGTTTTCGTCATCCATCGAATTCACGATGCCAACGCGTTTTATACGGGCGGCAAACTCCTTCGGTAAAATATCCTGCAACTCCGAGAGCAATGGCCCTTGAGCATGCTCCTCCATGCTGGAAGTCAGAACAGTAGGCATCTTGAGTATGGCGGCAGCCTTAGCCAACATCAACGCATTACGTTTTAGCTCTTCGAATGGCAGAGATTTGGCCCACCCCATAGTACCAACCTGATGATCGATCAGAAGCATAACAGCGTTATCCGCCGTAAATCTTTTAAAAGACATATTCTTTCTCCTCAATATAAGCTGAAGGCTAGGCTTCAGCGAAAGTTGGGCACTGTTCTACACCCAACAAAATCAAAATAGAATTCTAATAAAGTCAAACTTTACAACGCTGTATGAAGCGGACTCCCAACGAACATTGCAACTCCAGCGCGTCCATTACTCGATTTTATCTCAACAATATATGGCTCTGGGCTTACTGGAAACAAGGGAATCTTAAGATCCTCGCACTCATAAGAATCTCCACCTATTTCAATCTTTCCAAAAATTGGAATAGCAAATGCTATTTTCCCCGCTTCAACAGGCACAGAAAGTCCGTTATCCTTTTCAATTAAAATATCAAGCAACGTCACATCAGTAGGCGGCGTTAGAGGTGACTTCATATCGAAGAAACTGCCTATGGGCACACGCACTTCGACTCCCGGAAATCGAACTACAGGTACATTTTCTGGCTCAAGTATTAGTGGATATGGCTCGAGATTTTTTTTCTCAATGCTTAAATCTACAAAAATCTGCAATGAATGTACCGTTTTATCGGTCTCAGCAGGAACCTCTTCATGAATCACTCCTACCCCGGCAGTAGTCCAATGCACTCCGCCCGCTCTAATAGTATTATCCGTTCCAATCGAGTCTCTATTGTGAATGCTCGTCTCTGAGTCAAGAAACAGATACGAAACAGCAGAAAAACCGGAGTGAGAGTGAGGCGGGAAAGTAGGCGCACTCATCCAAGCGTGATCAACCCCAAGGAAAGGATCCAGCACTCCTTGCGCATTGCGTAGCATGTAAGCATTAAATCCATCACCATGTCGCATACGCTGAACAGAAAGGGTAATAGGCATAACCATCTCAATTAAACCTCACCAAAACTTCTGGATAGTAAACATCACCTAAATAACGTAGCCACATATATATTGACTAATACCACAAATATAAATCCCTTCACGATAAGGCTTTAGCAATCTTTAATCAGTTTTGAAGTCGAGATAAAGACCTAATCTTGAATAACAGTTTTCCATTTCTGGATCAATCCTGCCTAGCTACCGACTAAAAAAAGCAGAAAACCGCATGCCTTCTAGCCTCAGTGCAACACCTAGGTATTCCTACTGCCCACAGTTTATTAGCGTTCCGCACCGGCACACCTACCGAGTATCTGCTGAGGATGCCACCACTATTGACATCTACAGCAGAGATATGCAGAAAGTAATCAAGCGATCATGCGTTGGAGAGCTGGATGACCTTTTTGACTATAGGGTCTTTTTCCATTAGAGAATAGAACCTAGCAATATTGGGGTACTCTCGCCATTTTTTCGGCAGTCTTTCAGTCCATCGAATCATGACATATGCGTACGCATCTGCTACTGATCGTCGTCCTAGGTACAGGTATCCTTCTTCTCCAACAAGTTGGTCAAGGTGAGTCATTACTCGATTTATTCTTACGTGGGCGGCGCCAACGACGTCTTCAAGTGCTTCTGAGGATTCATTTACTGTAAAGCGCTGGGGTGAAAAAAATGGCCAGAAAGATGGATGAAAGTCACTTGACAAGAAAGACATTACCTCATTGAACTTCGATCTAGCTTCTACACTATCACCGCACCCTATTGATGCTAAAGGATATTGCTCGGATATGTAGGTCAATATAGCACTAGCCTGTGTCAAAACTTGCCCTCCCCCTGTATCCAAGGCCGGAACCAACATAAGAGGATTTACTTGCTGAAACTCTTTGGAGGTGTAATCGACATTTATCAGATCATATTGAGTTCCAACCCATTCAAGTGCAATCCAACATGCAACCGCGCAGGTTCCAGGTGCATAGAACAACTTCATCTAAATTCTCCTTATATTAAGGATACGTATATGAAAAACAATACTAAACCAACTCAGCATAGTGCCATAGTCAATGGAGTGCGTTTGCGTTACAGTATTTCAGGCTCGGGTGAACCTCTGGTATTGCTTCATGGTTGGCCACAAAGTAGAAGAGAATGGCGTCATGTCATCCCTTCTTTAGCTTCTCACTTCACCGTCATTGCTCCTGACATGCGAGGTTTCGGTGACTCAGACAAACCAAGCAGTGGATACGACAAAAGAACAGTTGCCAAAGATATTCATGAACTAATTCATCAACTGGGTTTTGAAAAAATATATCTCGTCGGGCACGATATCGGTTTAATGGTTGCGTATGAGTATGCAGCCTCGCATCCTAACGAGGTAAAAAAATTAGTCGTAATGGAGGCTGCGATCCCGGGCCTAGGTCTAGAGGCCTTACAAGATACAGCTCGCTTTCCACATCTTTGGCACTTTGGCTTCTTTATAGCTCCAGGTGTTGCAGAATCATTAGTAACAGGGCATGAAGAAGTTTTCTTGAGATATTTCATACAGCACCTTGCTTATGATGCATCAGCCATTACAGACGAGGATATAGCCCACTACTCTACTAACATGAAAACTCCCGGAGGATTGCGAGGTGGATTTGAACATTATCGAGCGTTCACTGTTGACGCAATCAATAACAAAGAAAACGCATCAACCAAACTGCCGATGCCAGTGCTGGGTATTGGGGGTTCACACGGAATGGGCAACCATGTGGGTGAACTCATGAAACCTTTGGCCCAGAATGTAAAAACCATTGTAATCGATCGTAGTGGCCACTGGATTCCGGAGGAGCAACCGGAGCAACTAGTAAATGTGCTTATAAATTTCTTAAATAGCAAATAGGCCAAAACTTTTCCTGTCAGTACAACACAAATAAAATTATAAAAATCCGTTGCTGCGAACGGGGGCAGGCTGCAGCAACGGTGCAAGACAGCTTGCAAAAAATTATTTCACCCTCCAAACATTATTTACAATAACCATTCAGCTTTCCTTCGTTCTTTCTTCCAAGGACTCCTTATACTTTATCGCTTCGTCTTCACTTTGGTATACTCCAACAAGTACCTCCCCCTGATACACCTCCCAAAGGTCCACTCCCGCCCCTTTAAACTCACGACTCATCCTTTCTTTATCATGCTGCTTTATGATAATTTTCATATGACTCTCTCAAATCAGATAGATAATTTTTCAAGAAATCAAATTAGACAAATTATTACTTTAAGCGCTACTACTTCCTTTTAACACTAAGCGCATCGGCAACACCTTTCCCGTACTCTGAATCGACCTTAAGGAACAGGCCGATCTGGCGCCGCTGGATCTGTTCCGGGACATCGCGAATGTCTTCGGCGATGTTGGCGAACAACCGCTGCTTCTGCTCGTCGGTGAACAGATGGAACAGCGCAGCCGGCTGGCTGTAGTAGTCGTCGTCCACCCGGTGGCTCCAGTGGTCCGCCACGCCCTCCAGGCTCAGCGGCGGCTCGGAGATATCCGGGTGCTCCTGCCACTGGTTGTAGCTGTTAGGCTCGTAGGTGACACGTAATAATGCATTATTACCGTCCACCCGCATGCCGCCGTCGCGGTGGTAGACCTGGTGCGGGCAACGCGCGGCGTTCACCGGGATCTGGTGGTGGTTGACGCCCAGGCGGTAGCGATGGGCATCGCCGTAGGAAAACAGACGGCCCTGGAGCATCTTGTCTGGAGAGAAACCGATACCGGGCACCACGTTGGCCGGCGTGAAAGCGGCCTGCTCGACCTCGGCGAAGTAGT
>NZ_KV812686.1:34992-109450 GCF_001813485.1 Pseudomonas sp. HMSC067G02 | reverse complement strand
TCTTGTGGGTGGTGGTGGTGACCACGTCGGCGAACGGCACCGGGTTCGGGTAGACGCCAGCGGCGACCAGGCCGGCGACGTGGGCCATGTCGACGAACAGGTAGGCGCCGACCTTGTCGGCGATGGCGCGGAAGCGGGCGAAATCGAGGACCTGGGAATAGGCGGAGAAGCCGGCGACGATCATCTTCGGCTTATGCTCCACGGCCAGGCGCTCGACTTCGTCGTAGTCGATCAGGCCATTGGCGTCGATGCCGTACTGCACAGCGTTGTACAGCTTGCCGGAGGAGGAGACGCTGGCGCCGTGGGTCAGGTGACCGCCGTGGGCCAGGCTCATGCCGAGGATGGTGTCGCCGGCCGACAGCAGGGCCAGGTAGACCGCGGCGTTGGCCTGGGAGCCGGCGTGCGGCTGGACGTTGGCGTAATCGGCGCCGAACAGTTGCTTGGCGCGGTCGATGGCCAGTTGCTCGACGATATCGACGTACTCGCAGCCGCCGTAGTAGCGCTTGTGCGGATAACCTTCGGCGTACTTGTTGGTCAGCACCGAACCCTGGGCTTCCATCACCGCCGGGCTGGTGTAGTTCTCGGAGGCGATCAGCTCGATGTGCTCTTCCTGGCGCTGGGCTTCCTGCTCCATCGCGGCAAAGAGTTCGGCATCGTAGCGGGCGAGGGTCAAATCACGGCTGAACATGGCGGTCCTCATAAGGATCGGTGCTGGGAAAAGGCGCGCATTCTAACCCATGCGGCGGGTGCTGGCACATGAAAGGCCATCATGTCGCGGACAAGCGGCGCTCAAGCGCGCCGCACGGCGGCTCAGCCCTCGTTGAACATGAACAGCACGTCGCTGGCGTAGAGCATGCCGAACTGCTCGGCGGGCATCGGCCGGCCGAACAGGTAGCCTTGCACCTCGTCGCAGCCGTGCTCGCGAAGGAAGTCCAGCTGGGCCTGGCTCTCCACGCCCTCGGCGATCACCATCAGGTTCAGGCTGTGGGCCATGGCAATGATCGCCCGGGCGATCTGTGCGTCCTGTTCGCCGTGGGGCAGGCCGTCGACGAAGCTGCGGTCGATCTTCAGCACGTCGATGGGGAACTGCTTGAGGTAGTTCAGCGAGGAGTAGCCGGTGCCGAAGTCGTCCACCGCGATGGCCAGGCCGAGGCGCTTGAGCCCGGAGAGGATCTGCATGGCCTCGGCGACGTCACTCATCAGGATGCTTTCGGTCAGCTCCAGCTCCAGGCAGGCCGGCGGGATGCCTGTCTCGTAGAGGATCGCGGCGATCCGCTCGCCCAACTGGCCATCGGCGAACTGCCGTGCCGAGAGGTTCACCGAGACCTTTGGCACCCGCACCTTGGCCTTGTGCCAGCTGCGCAACTGCTTGCAGGCTTCCGCCAGCAGCCAGTCGCCGACCTGGGCGACCAGGCCGATCTCCTCCAGCACCGGAATGAACTCGCTCGGCGGAACCAGTCCGCGGCGCGGATGCTGCCAGCGCAGCAGGGCCTCGGCGCCGGTCAGGCGGCGGCCGTCGCCGGTGAACTGCGGCTGGTAGTGGAGGACGAACTCGCCCAGTTCCAGGGCGCGGCGCAGGTCGCTTTCCAGTTCCAGGCGCTCCAGGGCGCGGGCGTTCATCTCGGCCTGGTAGAACTGGAAGTTGTTCTTGCCCATCTCCTTGGCGTGGTACATCGCCGTGTCGGCGTTCTTCATCAGCAGGCTCAGTTCGGCGCCGTCCTGGGGCGACAAGGCCACACCGATGCTGGCGGTGACGAAGAATTCACGGCCTTCCAGGGTGAACGGCCGGGCCAGACGGCCGAGGATCAGCTCGGCGACCTGGATCGCCCGTTTCAGGGCGATCTCGCGGTCGCCCTGGGAAGGCAGCAGCAGGGTGAATTCGTCGCCGCCCATGCGCGCCACGGTATCGTCCTGGCTGACGCAGGCGCTCAGGCGGGTCGCCACTTCCTGCAGCATGCGGTCGCCGGCGGCGTGGCCGAGGGAGTCGTTGATCGGCTTGAAGCGGTCGAGGTCGAGGAACATCAGCACCACCCATTGGCCGTTGCGCTCGGCCTGTTGCAGGGCGGTATGCAGACGGTCCTGGAACAGCGTGCGGTTGGGCAGGTGGGTGAGGGCGTCGTAGTAGGCCAGGCGGTGGATGCGCCGCTCGCTGGCCTTGCGCTCGCTGATGTCGCTGAAGAAGCAGACGAAGCTGACCAGGTCGCCTTCCTCGTCGCGCACCGCGGTGATGCCGACCCAGGACGGATAGAGTTCGCCGGTCTTGCGCTTCTGCAGGATCTCGCCTTCCCAGCTGCCGCTGTGCTGCAGGCTGGCGAGCACGTGCTTGAGCTGGTTGGCTTCCTGGCGGTCGGCGGTGAGCAGGCGCGGCTGCTGGTCGAGCACGTCGGCCGGGCTGTAGCCGGTCAGGCGCGAGAAGGAATCGTTGACCTGGACGATGTAGCCGGCCGGGTCGGTGACCATGATCGCCGCCGTGGAGTGTTCGAATACCGTCGCCGCCATCCGCAGCTCGCGTTCGGCGCGGCGCTGCTGGCTGATGTCGCGGGCGATGCCGAGCAGGCCTTCGAAGCGGTCGTGCTCGTCCCACATCAGGACGATCCGCAGTTCGATGGGAATCTTGCGTCCGTCGGCGCGCAGGCAGTCGAGGGCGAACAGATGCTGGCCAGGGTTTTCCCGCAGCTCGGCGAGCTTCTGGCGGTCGCCGATGGCGTGTCGCACGCGGCGCAGCAGGCCGTTCAGGCGGCCGAGCTGGCGCGGGTTGGTGGCGGTCTGGTGGAGGCCGTTGAGCAGCGCCCATTCCGGGCTGTAGCCGAACACGTGCTGTACCGAGGGGCTGACGTAGCTGGCGTTGAGTTCGGCGTCGGTGGAGAAGATCACGTCGCTGATGTTTTCCGCCAGCATGCGGTAGCGTCGGCCGTTCTCGCGCAGCGCGTTGTTCGCCTCGACGGTGAAGGTGATGTCCTTGGCCACGCCGATCAGGCGCGCCACGCGACCGCTGCGGTCGCGGCTGAAGGCCTGCTCGCGGATGTCGAACCAGTGCCAGCGGCCGTCGCGGTGGCGCCAGCGCAGCTGGCTGTCGAGCAGCAGGCCGTCGCCGACCACGTGCTGCAGGTTGCGGATGCGCCAGTAGTATTCCTGGTCGTCGGGGTGCAGCAGGGTTTCCCAGAAGTTCTCGCCCATCCGCGCCAGTTCTTCCTGGTTGTAGCCCAGTTGCTGGCCCAGGTGATGGTTGCTGAAGATCACCCGGCGCGCGTGCAGGTCGTGGATGTAGAGGGTATCGGGCACCGCCTGGACCGCGTCCGACCAGAACTTCTCGCGCTCGATCAGCGACAGTTCGACTTCCTTGCGACTGGTGACGTCGGACAGGCTGAGGGTCACCGCATGCCATTCGCCGGGGTTTTCCGGCAGGCGCAGTTGCAACCACAGGTGCCGCGGCGTGCTCTTGCCGCAGCGCAGCGTGGCTTCCAGTTCGAGTACCGGCCGGCGTTCGATGAGCGCCTCGATCACCTGCAGGCGCAGGCTGTCCGGTTGTAGCGGGCCGTGGTCGAGCAAGCGCTGCCAGGCCTGTTCGGTGGACTCGATCTGCAGCAGGCGGCGACTGACATCGTTGATCTCGGTGATGCGGATCCGCTCCAGCAGCGCCTGCTGCCGCCCGGGTTCGCCGGCGAGCCAGGCGCGCAGTGCGGCGCAGCTGTCCAGGCCTTGTTCCACCAGAGCCTGGCGCAGGGCGGAGAGGTCGAGCACGCAGAGGGCCACGCCGACCCCTTCGAAGATGTCCTGGTAGCGCCGCCGGGTTTCCTCCAGGACGCCGAGGGCGTGCTGTTCCTCGGTGACGTCGCGCAACACCCAGACCTGCCCGCCCTGGAGGATCTGCTCGCGGAGAGTCCAGGCCTGGTCGGCGAGCGCCGGATAGCTGGCCAGCGGATGGCGGCTGAGGGTGAACGTCCGCGGCTCGCCGCGTACCCGCAGCGGCAGCAACTCGCTACGGGTCTCGCCGTCGCCACCGGCGTCCGTCAGCCAGCCTGGCTCGAGGTCCGGCAGCAGGCCCAGCAGGTGATGCTGGCGGGCCTGGGCCGAACTGATGCCGAAGAGGCGTTCGGCCTGGGGATTGAGGTAGCTGAGGCGGCCGTCGGCGCGGGTCACCAGCACCCGCTCGTCGATCGCCGCCAGTGCCGTGGCCGCCTGGCGCAGGCTGCGCTGCGAGGCCAGGGTCATGGCGCGCAGGCCTTGCTGCTCGCGGTGCAGGCGCAGCAGCATGTACACGGTGACGCCGACCAGCAGGAGGAAGATCGCCAGCTCGCCGCCGATTCCCGGCAGCAGGCCGAGCCGCACCCGGGTGCTGTCGTAGAGCCCGCGAAGCTGCCAGTCGCTGTTGCGCAGCGGTTCCACGCCGAGGGTCTGCATGTCGTCGAGCAGCGCCGTGCTCCCTGGGGTATGCCAGAGCACCCGTCCGGCGTATTGGTCTTCCAGGCGCCAGAGCAGGTTGCCGGTGGGCAGGTCGGGACTCCACTGGGCGAGGCTGTCGCTGGCCAGGTGCAACAGCCAGAAGCCGCTGTCGCGGCGGCTGCCGGGTTCGCGCAGGGTCAGGTAGAGGGATTCGCCGTCGCGCGGGTCGAGGCAATAGTGGTAGAGGCCGGAGCCGGCGTGCTGGCGCAACTGCTCGGGCAGCGTCGTTTCCGGCGACGGGCTGCCCGTCTGCGGGGCGCTGTCCACCCATTGCAACTGGCGGACCTGCGGCAGCGCATCGCTGATGCGCGGCAACAGCCTGCCCTGGATCTCGCCACGCTCGCTGGGGGGCATGCCCGGGAGCAGGGCGAGGGCGGTGCGCGCCTTGAGTTCGAGGGTCAGGGACAGGCGGTCGTTGAGACGATCGAGCTGGGCCGCGGCCCGCTCGTGTTCGAAGCGTTCCTGCTGGCGCAGCTCCTGGCTCATCTGCCAGAGCAGCAGGCCGAGCATCAACAGGACCAGCAACAGCAGGCCAGCCTTGGCTGCCGGTCGGTCGGGTACGGTCAGTGGGTCGCCGGCGGGAGGCGGCGACGGGGTTAGCGAGGGGGTCGACACTGACCGGAATTCCTGGGGGAGGTGTGATTCGGTAGACAGTTAGGATGCCCGGAAGCAAGGCCAAGTGCCAGTATCGCCGACGAGCGTCACGGTCCTTTCCGCCTGTCGAGGCACTTTGTCGCAGGACCGGTGACGACTGATCTTCCCGAGTGTCGAGCAGGCCTCCGGGCGGCCGAAGTCGACGGCACGCGGATCGGTCCGTGCCATGCGGCGACGAGAGGGGCGCCGCCGCGGGCGCAAGGGTCAGGAGCGCGCCGGATTGGAGGCGCCATGGAGGAACATCTGCTCCAGGGTATGCGCGGAATTGGAGCTGGCCGCCCGTCCGCGACGTTCCGCATCGACCATGCCGTAGACCAGGGTGATGAACAGTTCGGTGAACACGGCCGCCGTGATGTCGATGCGAAACACGCCTTTCTGCTGTCCGCGCAGGAAGAAGGCGTCCAGCGCTTCCAGGTAGGACTGCCAGCGTGCGCCTTCGCCGTGCGGGTCGAGGAAGTCCGGGCGGTACTGGAATACCAGGAATACCAGCAGCTCGCGGTGGGTGAGGTGTTCCTTGATCAGGCGCTGCAACGCCTCCAGAGGCTCGGCATGCTCCAGGTCGCAGGCCTGGATGATCTGGTTCAGTACGGTCTCTCCGTGGTCCTCGAGCATCTGCACCAGGTTGTCCCGCGTGCCGCAGAAGCGGTGCAGGGTGGCCTTGCTTACGCCGGCCGCCTCGGCCAGTTCCTTCAGCGTCGCTCGCGGGCGGTCGACGATAGCGACTGCCAGCGCCTTGATGAGTCGCTCGTCATGGGAAATCAGGGTCATCGATGGGTCCCGGTTGGTTTTTCTGATTGTGCGCATTGTGCAGAAAACTGGCCTCGCGTCCAAAGGAATTAGCTGTCAAAAGATCATTTGAGACAATATTGACTCAATTAGCTCGAAAAAGTACCATTCGATCCGTTTTCAATCAACGGTCGGGTGTGTCATGGCTGATTTGCGTGCAATAGGAAGGATCGGGGCGTTGGCTATGGCCATCGCGTTGGCGGGTTGTGGGCCGGCGGAAGA
The DNA here is from genome assembly GCF_001813485.1 of Pseudomonas sp. HMSC067G02. Lineage (NCBI taxonomy): Bacteria > Pseudomonadati > Pseudomonadota > Gammaproteobacteria > Pseudomonadales > Pseudomonadaceae > Pseudomonas > Pseudomonas sp. HMSC067G02. Next base: position 103,345 of record NZ_KV812686.1, on the reverse strand, counting down.
GCGACAGGAGGCCGCCGAAATGGTGTTGCCGGTGGAGGTCCTGACGGTGCAGGCCGAGCCCCTGGCGCTGAGTTCGGAACTGCCTGGGCGGATCGAACCGGTGCGGGTCGCCGAGGTGCGCGCGCGGGTGGCCGGCATCGTCGTGCGGAAGCGCTTCGAGGAGGGCGCCGACGTCAAGGCTGGCGACCTGCTGTTCCAGATCGATCCGGCACCGCTGAAGGCTGCGGTGTCGCGCGCCGAAGGTGAGCTGGCGCGGAACCGCGCGGTGCTGTTCGAGGCGCAGGCGCGGGTGCGTCGCTACGAGCCGCTGGTGAAGATCCAGGCGGTCAGCCAGCAGGACTTCGATACCGCCACCGCCGACCTGCGCAGCGCCGAGGCGGCGACCCGCTCGGCCCAGGCCGACCTGGAGACCGCGCGCCTGAACCTCGGCTACGCCTCGGTCACTGCGCCGATCTCCGGGCGCATCGGCCGCGCGCTGGTGACCGAGGGCGCGCTGGTCGGGCAGGGCGAGGCGACGCTGATGGCGCGTATCCAGCAGCTCGATCCGATCTATGCGGATTTCACCCAGACCGCGGCCGAGGCCCTGCGCCTGCGCGACGCCCTGAAGAAAGGCACCTTGGCCGCCGGCGACAGCCAGGCGCTGACCCTGCGCGTCGAAGGGACGCCCTACGAGCGCCAGGGCGCGTTGCAGTTCGCCGACGTGGCGGTGGATCGCGGCACCGGCCAGATCGCCCTGCGCGGCAAGTTCGCCAACCCCGACGGGGTCCTGCTGCCGGGCATGTACGTGCGCGTACGTACGCCCCAGGGCATCGACAACCAGGCGATCCTGGTGCCGCAACGGGCCGTGCACCGCTCCAGCGACGGCAGCGCCCAGGTGATGGTGGTGGGCGCCGACGAGCGCGCCGAGGCGCGCAGCGTCGGTACCGGCGTCATGCAGGGTTCGCGCTGGCAGATCACCGAGGGCCTGGAGCCGGGTGACCGGGTCATAGTCGGCGGCCTGGCTGCGGTGCAGCCGGGGGTGAAGATCGTGCCGAAGCCGGATGGTGCCCAGGCGCAAGCCCAGTCACCTGCGCCGCAACAGTAAGGGCGGGTTCGCCCCGAGGATTTTCCGATGTCCGAATTCTTCATCAAGCGGCCGAACTTCGCCTGGGTGGTGGCCCTGTTCATCTCCCTGGCCGGCCTGCTGGTCATTTCCAAATTGCCGGTAGCGCAGTACCCCAATGTCGCGCCGCCACAGATCACCATCACCGCCACCTATCCCGGCGCCTCGGCGAAGGTGCTGGTGGACTCCGTCACCAGTGTGCTCGAGGAGTCGCTGAACGGCGCCAAGGGCCTGCTCTACTTCGAGTCGACCAACAACTCCAACGGCACCGCCGAGATCGTCGTCACCTTCGAGCCGGGCACCGATCCGGACCTGGCCCAGGTGGACGTGCAGAACCGCCTGAAGAAAGCCGAGGCGCGCATGCCGCAGGCGGTGCTGACCCAGGGCCTGCAGGTCGAGCAGACCAGCGCCGGTTTCCTGCTGATCTATGCGCTCAGCTACAAGGAAGGCGCTCAGCGCAGCGACACCACCGCCCTCGGCGACTACGCCGCGCGCAATATCAACAACGAGCTGCGGCGCCTGCCGGGCGTCGGCAAGCTGCAATTCTTCTCTTCCGAGGCGGCCATGCGGGTCTGGATCGATCCGCAGAAGCTGGTGGGCTTCGGCCTCTCCATCGACGACGTGAGCAATGCCATCCGCGGGCAGAACGTGCAGGTGCCGGCCGGCGCCTTCGGCAGCGCACCGGGCAGTTCCGCGCAGGAGCTGACGGCGACCCTGGCGGTGAAGGGCACCCTGGACGATCCGCAGGAGTTCGGCCAGGTAGTGCTGCGCGCCAACGAGGACGGCTCGCTGGTCCGGCTCGCCGATGTCGCGCGCCTGGAACTCGGCAAGGAGAGCTACAACATTTCCTCGCGACTGAATGGCACGCCCACCGTGGGCGGGGCTATCCAGCTGTCGCCCGGGGCCAACGCGATCCAGACCGCTACCTTGGTGAAACAGCGTCTCGCCGAACTGTCGGCGTTCTTCCCCGAGGACATGCAGTACAGCGTGCCCTACGACACCTCGCGCTTCGTCGACGTGGCCATCGAGAAGGTGATCCACACCCTGATCGAAGCGATGGTCCTGGTGTTCCTGGTGATGTTCCTGTTCCTGCAGAACGTCCGCTACACCCTGATCCCGTCCATCGTGGTGCCGGTGTGCCTGCTGGGTACGCTGATGGTGATGTACCTGCTGGGGTTCTCGGTGAACATGATGACCATGTTCGGCATGGTCCTGGCGATCGGCATCCTGGTGGACGACGCCATCGTGGTGGTGGAGAACGTCGAGCGGATCATGGCGGAGGAGGGGATTTCCCCGGCCGAGGCCACGGTCAAGGCGATGAAGCAGGTATCCGGCGCCATCGTCGGCATCACCCTGGTGCTCTCGGCGGTGTTCCTGCCGCTGGCTTTCATGGCCGGTTCGGTGGGGGTGATCTACCAGCAGTTCTCGGTGTCGCTGGCGGTCTCGATCCTGTTCTCCGGCTTCCTCGCCCTGACCTTCACCCCGGCGCTGTGCGCCACGCTGCTCAAGCCCATTCCCGAAGGGCACCACGAGAAGCGCGGCTTCTTCGGCGCCTTCAACCGTGGCTTCGCCCGCGTCACCGAGCGCTATTCGCTGCTCAACTCGAAGCTGGTGGCGCGCGCCGGACGCTTCATGCTGGTGTACGCCGGCCTGGTGGCCATGCTCGGCTACTTCTACCTGCGCCTGCCGGAAGCCTTCGTGCCGGCGGAAGACCTCGGCTACATGGTGGTCGACGTGCAACTGCCGCCTGGCGCTTCGCGCGTGCGCACCGATGCCACCGGCGAGGAGCTCGAGCGCTTCCTCAAGTCCCGCGAGGCGGTGGCTTCGGTGTTCCTGATCTCGGGCTTCAGCTTCTCCGGCCAGGGCGACAATGCCGCGCTGGCCTTCCCGACCTTCAAGGACTGGTCCGAGCGAGGCGCCGAGCAGTCGGCCGCCGCCGAGATCGCCGCGCTGAACGAGCATTTCGCGCTGCCCGACGATGGCACGGTCATGGCCGTGTCGCCGCCACCGATCAACGGTCTGGGTAACTCCGGCGGCTTCGCATTGCGCCTGATGGACCGTAGCGGGGTCGGCCGCGAAGCGCTGCTGCAGGCTCGCGATACTCTTCTTGGTGAGATCCAGACCAACCCGAAATTCCTTTACGCGATGATGGAAGGACTGGCCGAAGCGCCGCAACTGCGCCTGTTGATCGACCGGGAGAAGGCCCGCGCCCTGGGGGTGAGCTTCGAGACCATCAGCGGCACGCTGTCCGCTGCCTTCGGCTCGGAGGTGATCAACGACTTCACCAATGCGGGGCGCCAACAGCGGGTGGTGATCCAGGCCGAACAGGGCAACCGGATGACCCCGGAAAGCGTGCTCGAGCTATACGTGCCTAACGCTGCTGGCAACCTGGTACCGCTCAGCGCCTTCGTCAGCGTGAAATGGGAAGAGGGACCGGTGCAATTGGTGCGCTATAACGGCTACCCGTCGATCCGCATCGTCGGTGACGCCGCGCCCGGCTTCAGCACCGGCGAAGCCATGGCGGAAATGGAGCGCCTGGCCGCGCAGCTGCCGGCCGGCATCGGCTACGAGTGGACCGGCCTGTCCTATCAGGAGAAGGTCTCCGCCGGGCAGGCCACCAGCCTGTTCGCCCTCGCTATCCTGGTGGTGTTCCTGTTGCTGGTGGCGCTCTACGAGAGCTGGTCGATCCCGCTGTCGGTGATGCTGATCGTGCCGATCGGCGCCATCGGCGCGGTGCTCGCGGTGATGGTCAGCGGTATGTCCAACGACGTGTATTTCAAGGTCGGCCTGATCACCATCATCGGTCTTTCGGCGAAGAACGCGATTCTCATCGTCGAGTTCGCCAAGGAACTCTGGGAGCAGGGGCATAGCCTGCGCGACGCCGCCATAGAGGCCGCGCGCCTGCGCTTCCGGCCGATCATCATGACTTCCATGGCGTTCATCCTCGGCGTGATACCCCTGGCCCTGGCCAGCGGTGCCGGCGCGGCGAGCCAGCGTGCCATCGGCACCGGAGTGATCGGCGGGATGCTCAGCGCCACCTTCCTCGGCGTGCTGTTCGTACCTATCTGTTTCGTCTGGCTGCTGTCGCTGCTGCGCAGCAGGCCGGCACCCATCGAACAGGCCGCTTCGGCCGGGGAGTGAACGAGATGCGCAAACCTGCTTTCGGCGTATCGGCGCTGCTGATAGCCCTGACCCTCGGCGCCTGCTCCATGGCGCCGACCTACGAACGTCCCGCCGCGCCGGTGGCCGACAGCTGGAGCGGCGCCGCCGCCCAGCGCCAGGGCGCGGCGATCGACACGCTGGATTGGAAGAGTTTCATCGTCGATGCCGAACTACGCCGCCTGGTGGACATGGCCCTGGATAACAACCGCTCGCTGCGCCAGACCCTCCTGGATATCGAGGCGGCCCGCGCGCAGTACCGAATCCAGCGCGCCGACCGGGTTCCGGGCCTGAATGCCGCTGCCACCGGCAACCGCCAGCGGCAGCCGGCCGACCTGTCCGCCGGCAATCGCTCGGAAGTGGCCAGCAGCTACCAGGTCGGGCTGGCCCTGCCGGAGTACGAACTGGACCTCTTCGGTCGGGTCAAGAGCCTGACCGACGCCGCCCTGCAACAGTACCTGGCCAGCGAGGAGGCGGCGCGTGCGGCACGGATCGCCCTGGTCGCCGAGGTCAGCCAGGCCTACCTGAGCTACGACGGCGCCCTGCGGCGCCTGGCGCTGACCCGTCAGACCCTGGTCAGCCGCGAGTATTCCTTCGCCCTGATCGACCAGCGCCGCGCGGCCGGCGCCGCCACCGCGCTGGACTACCAGGAAGCCCTTGGCCTGGTGGAGCAGGCGCGCGCCGAGCAGGAGCGCAACCTGCGGCAGAAACAGCAGGCATTCAACGCGCTGGTGTTGCTGCTGGGCAGCGACGATGCCGCGCAGGCGATTCCGCGGAGTCCGGGGCAGCGGCCGAAGCTGCTGCAGGACATCGCTCCCGGCACGCCGTCCGAGCTGATCGAGCGACGCCCCGACATCCTTGCCGCCGAACATCGTTTGCGGGCGCGCAACGCGGATATCGGCGCGGCGCGCGCGGCGTTCTTCCCACGCATCAGCCTGACCGGCAGCTTCGGCACCTCCAGCGCGGAAATGTCCGGCCTGTTCGATGGCGGCTCGCGCTCCTGGAGCTTCCTGCCGACGCTGACGCTGCCGATCTTCGATGGCGGGCGCAACCGTGCCAACCTGAGCCTGGCCGAGGCGCGCAAGGATTCGGCGGTGGCTGCCTACGAGGGGACCATCCAGACCGCTTTCCGCGAGGTCGCCGACGCCCTGGCGGCCAGCGATACCCTGCGTCGCGAAGAGAAGGCCCTGCGCGCCCTGGCGAACAGCAGCAACGAAGCCCTGAAGCTGGCCAAGGCACGCTACGAGAGTGGCGTCGACAACCACCTGCGCTACCTCGATGCGCAGCGCAGCAGCTTCCTCAACGAGATCGCCTTCATCGACGGCAGCACCCAGCGGCAGATCGCCCTGGTCGACCTGTTCCGCGCGCTCGGCGGAGGCTGGGACGAGGGACGGAGCCTGGTGGTACATCGAGGCGGCAGGAGTTGAGCGGGTAAACGTGTGGGAAACGGTGCTAGCGGGTGGCAACTGCCGCCCGCTCAAGGGCTGGCAGGTTGTGCGGGGTTCGACGCGCCACGCAGGAACAGCTCCTCGAGTGTGGCGGACAACCCGGCGCTGGCCGCGCGACCGCGGCGCTCGGCATCGACCATGCCGTAGATCAGGACGATGAAGAGTTCGCTGAAGGTCGCCGCGCTGATATCGATACGGAACACACGCTTCTGCTGGCCGCGCAGGAAGAAGGCGTCCAGGGCTTCGACATAGGACTGCCAACTGGCGTCCCCATGCCCGGCCTGGCGTCCCGGGTTCTGCTCGAACATCAGCAGCGCCAGCAGGTCGCGCTGGGCGAGGTGTTCCCGGATCAGCTCGCGTAGCGCTTCCCGCGGCTCCAGCCGCTGCAGGGCGGCGCTGTGGGTGAGGCGTTCGAGGGTACTCCTGGCATGGCTTTCCAGGCGCCGCTTGAGACCTTCGCGGGTACCGCAATGACGGTTCAGGGTTGCCCTGCTCACGCCTGCCAGTTCCGCCAGTTCTCCCATGGTGGCGCGCGGATGATTGACCATCGCGGTGGCCAGGGCCTTGAGCAGGCGCTGGTCTTGATACGACGGGGTTGGCGTTGGGTCGAGACTGTCCCTGTGCGGCGAGTCGGGTAGCTGGGCGGGTCTGGGAGCGAGTGTCATTTTTGAGGTTTTTTTTGTTCTTTTGAGACTGGTTTGGATCAATTGTAGCAGGATGGATCTACCCACGCCTTGCTTCGCGTCAGGTCTTGAGAGGCAGCACCATGGCCGCGAGCAATGCCAGGCCCACCCAGATCCCGCACGGGGCGATGGTCGCCGCCTCGCTCAGGCAGAACGCCTTCGACAGGACGAGGGTAGCGGAGACGGTAAGGGCGGCCAGTACGCTGCTCAGCGTCACCGTAGCGGCCTGGAATCGGACGGCGAACATTCGCCGGCAAAGCGCCTCGCCCCACGAAAACCGGGGTGGCTGGCCAGCTTTCTCTCGGTCTGTCATATACTTGGCCGAGTTTTTTTCCTTTTCTTCATGAGGTGCTCGTTTTGGCTCAGTACGTCTACACCATGCATCGGGTCGGCAAGATCGTTCCGCCCAAGCGTGAAATCCTCAAGGACATCTCCCTGTCGTTCTTCCCCGGCGCCAAGATCGGCGTGCTCGGCCTGAACGGCGCGGGCAAGTCCACCCTGCTGCGGATCATGGCCGGCGTCGACACCGAGATCGAAGGCGAGGCCCGGCCGATGCCGGGGATCAACGTCGGCTACCTGCCGCAGGAGCCCAAGCTGGACCCGCAGGCCACCGTGCGCGACATCGTCGAAGAGGCCGTCGGCCAGATCAAGCAGGCCCAGGCGCGGCTGGACGAGGTCTATGCCGCCTATGCCGAGCCGGATGCCGACTTCGACGCCCTGGCCGCCGAGCAGGCCAAGCTGGAGGCGATCCTCCAGGCATCCGACGGACACAACCTGGAACGCCAGCTGGAAGTCGCCGCCGACGCCCTGCGCCTGCCGCCGTGGGATGCCAAGGTCGAGCACCTGTCCGGCGGCGAAAAGCGCCGCGTAGCGCTGTGCCGCCTGCTGCTGTCGGCTCCCGACATGCTGCTGCTGGACGAACCGACCAACCACCTGGACGCCGACTCGGTGGCCTGGCTGGAGCATTTCCTGCACGACTTCCCCGGCACCGTGGTGGCGATCACCCACGACCGCTACTTCCTCGACAACGTCGCCGGCTGGATCCTCGAACTCGACCGTGGCCATGGCATCCCGTTCGAAGGCAACTACTCCGGCTGGCTGGAATCCAAGGCCGCCCGCCTGGCCCAGGAAGCCAAGCAGGAAGCCTCCCACGCCAAGGCCATGAAGGCCGAGCTGGAGTGGGTACGCCAGGGCGCCAAGGGCCGCCAGGCCAAGTCCAAGGCGCGCCTGCAGCGCTTCGAGGAACTGCAGTCGCAGGAATTCCAGAAGCGCAGCGAGACCAACGAGATCTACATCCCGGCCGGTCCGCGCCTGGGCGACAAGGTCATCGAACTGCACAATGTGACCAAGGGCTACGGCGACCGCGTGCTGATCGACAACCTGTCCCTGAGCATTCCCAAGGGCGCCATCGTCGGTGTGATCGGCGGCAACGGCGCGGGCAAGTCGACCCTGTTCCGCATGCTTACCGGCAAGGAGCAGCCGGACTCCGGCACCATCGAGATCGGCGAGACCGTGCAGATCGCCAGCGTCGACCAGAGCCGTGACAGCCTGGAAGGCAACAAGACCGTGTGGGAGCAGGTTTCCGACGGTTTCGAGCAGATCAAGATCGGCAACTACGAAGTCCCGTCGCGCAGCTATGTCGGTCGCTTCAACTTCAAGGGCGCCGACCAGCAGAAGTTCGTCAAGGACCTCTCCGGCGGTGAGCGTGGCCGTCTGCACCTGGCCCTGACCCTGAAGCAGGGTGGCAACGTGTTGCTGCTCGACGAACCGTCCAACGACCTCGACGTGGAAACCCTGCGTGCGCTGGAAGAGGCGCTGCTGGACTTCCCCGGCTCCGCCATCGTGATCTCCCACGACCGCTGGTTCCTCGACCGGATCGCCACCCACATCCTCTCCTACGAGGACGATGGCAAGGTGACCTTCTTCGAAGGCAACTACACCGAGTTCGAGGCCGACCGCAAGAAGCGCCTGGGCGACGCCGCGGCCCAGCCGCACCGCGTGCGCTACAAGAAACTGGCGTAAGCGCGCCCTCGAGAAACCGCCCGCCGGCGTTGCCGGCCGGCGGTTTTTTCATGCCTGGAATTCAACGAGCCATGCGCAGGGGAACATGGGAACTGCGCAGGACACCTCCATCGGCGGTACCCGGGGGGCTCCCAAGCAGCATGCCTGAGCCTTCACCTAACTAAAGATGGGGGTGCATCGACGGCCGCGATGGTGTCAGCTCTGCTAGTGGTCTGCGCAGCCGATCCGTGCGCTCAATACCGCCTGCCCGGAGAGGCCGCGCCATATGGCGAAGCCCGGCGGAATCGAGTACCGGCATTGGCCGGGCGGACCAGCCGCTACCTTCGCTCGGCGCTGGCGCCTCGGGGTAGCGTTGCCGGTGGTGGCGGCTTGTGCGCTGTCTCCATCATCAGCAGTATGGCCGTTCGGCCTGTATCGCCGGCCTTGCGGCGGTACGACCGGGCGGGCCTTGAAGGGATGCGAGCGGTCGGGTGCGAATGCCAACAACAAACAAGCACGAATCATTGATCTCCCTGCAGGGGATCGGCAAGGGCTACCTCCTGGGGGGGCAGCCGCTGCAGATACTGAAAGACGTCTGCCTGGACATCTTTCCCGGAGAAAGCTGCGCGATCGTCGGCGCGTCGGGCTCGGGCAAGAGCACCCTGCTGAATATCCTCGGCCTGCTCGACCGCCCGGACAGCGGCGCCTACCGCTTCGCCGAGCACGACATCTTCAGCGTCGACGGGGACCGACTGGCGGCGATCCGCAATCGCCTGATCGGCTTCGTCTTCCAGAGCTTCAACCTGTTGCCGCGGCTGAACGCGCTGGACAACGTCGCGCTGCCCCTGAGCTATCGAGGGATGCCGCGCCGCGAGGCACTGGAGCGGGCCGAGGCGATGCTCGCCCGGGTCGGCCTGGCCGAGCGCGCCGGCCATCGTCCAGCGGACCTCTCCGGCGGCCAGCGGCAGCGCGTCGCCATCGCTCGCGCGCTGGTCGGCGAGCCGGCGCTGATCCTCGCCGACGAACCAACCGGCAACCTCGACGCGAGCACCGCGAAAGAAGTGCTGGAGCTGCTTCTCACGCTCAACCGCGAGCGCCAGGTGACCCTGGTGGTGGTCACCCACGATCCCGGCCTGGCCGCCCGTCTCGGGCGCCAACTGACAGTACGGCATGGCGAGGTGCACGAGGACCTGGCGGAGGCCTGCCGGTGAGCGCCAGCCCGTCGCCCCGGCAATTGCTTCACGAGGCCCTCGCCAGTCTTCGCGGGCTGGGGCGCCGCTCGCTGCTGGCGTTGCTGGGTATCGTCATGGGCTGTTCATCGGTGATCGCGATGCTGAACATCGGCAGCAACGCGACCGACGAAGCGATGAGCATCTTCAAGGACATGGGCACCGACACCCTGGTGGTGCAGTTCCCGTTCGCCCCGCAGGCGCCGATGCCGATGCCGGCGTCACTCGACACCGAACCGCTGCTCCGCGACGTGGCCGGTCTGGAGCACCTGGCGGCGCTGGGCCTGTACTCGGCCCCGGTGACCTTTCACGGACGCACCAGCAACGCCAGTATCGTCGGCGCCAGCGCCGGGCTCGCAGCCGCCGCCAGGCTACGGCTGCGCGAAGGACGTTTCCTCTCGCACTTCGACGATCACGACACCTACGTGGTGGTGGGCGCGACAATCGCCGAGGCCCTGGGGGCGCCCGGCGATCCGCTGCGCCTCGGCGAGCAACTGACGGTCAACGACTATCTGTTCCGCGTGATCGGCATTCTCCAGCCGCAGGCCAGCGCCGCTCTCTTGCCGTTCGCCGCCAACGACTCGCTGTTCGTGCCGGCGCCGGGCATGCCGCGCCTGCAGCCGGCCGCCGAGGTCAGCCACGTGGTGGCGCGGGTCACGCCGGGAGCGGACGTCTATAGCGTCGGCGCGGCCCTGGGCGCGGCCCTGACGGCGCGGTTGCCCGGTCACGAGGCGCAGGTCCAGGTCTCGCAGCAGGTGCTCGATGGACTCAAGCGGCAGACCCGGACCTTCACCTACCTGCTGGCCGGACTGGGGATCATCTCCCTGCTCGGCGGCGGCGTCGGAGTGATGAACGTGATGCTGATGAGTGTCGCCGAACGCCGCCGGGAAATCGGCGTGCGCATGGCGCTGGGCGCGCGCCAGCGGGACATCCGCAACCTGTTCCTGATCGAGGCGGTGACCCTGACCGCCGCGGGCGCGCTGTCGGGCGCGGTGCTCGGCGTGGCGACTGCGTATCTCTACGCCAGGTTCTCCGGCTGGACCTTCTCTCTGGCCTACGCGGCCCTGCCGCTGGGGATGGGCAGTACCCTGCTGGTGGGGCTGTTCTTCGGGCTCTATCCGGCGGTCTCGGCGGCTCGCCTGCAACCGGTCGAGGCGCTGCGCGATGAATAGGTGGGGCCTGGGCGTGCTGTGGCTGGTCGCCGCTCTTCCGGTGGCGGCCAGCGTCAACCCGGCGCTGAGTCCGGACGTACCGAGCATGGCCCGCGAGCAGGGCAGGTCGGTACTGCTCAGCGAGCAGGTGATCGACCTCAGCCTGAGCGACGCGGTCTATCTTGGCCTGCGCAACAACCGTGGAATCCGTAGCGCCTACCTGCAACGAATCGCGCAGAAGTTCGACCTGCGGGTCGCCGCCGACGCCTTCAACCCGAAGCTGGTGGTGCGCGGCGACTATCGCGCCAACCGCGCCACCGAAGACCGCACGAGGACCAGCAATGTCTCGCCCACCGCGACCCTGCTTGGCGAATATGGCACTCGCTTCAGCCTGGCCTGGGTGAAGCAGTTCCGCACCGCCGACGAGGCCGGGCGCTACCGCAGCGATGGCCTCGACCTGACCGTCGTCCAGCCGTTGCTGCGCGATGCGGGCTGGGACGTCACCACCGCGCCGCTGCGCCTGGCACGTCTCTCCGAAGACGCCAATCGCCTGCAACTCAAGGCCAGCGTGTCGCAGACCATCAGCCAGGTCATCGGTGCCTACCGGGAGCTGCTGCGCGCCCAGGAGCAGGCGCGCATCGCTCGCGAAGCCCTGGCGCGGACCCAGGAGCTGCTCGAGGTCAACCGGGCGATGATCCGCGCCGGGCGAATGGCCGAATTCGAGATCGTGCAGACCGAGGCCGACGTCGCCAGCCAGGAGCTCAACGTCGAGGAGTCCGCCAACCAGGTCGACAGCGCACGCCTGGCCCTGCTGCAACTGCTGGCGCTGGACCTGTCGACGCAGATCCGCGCCAGCGATGCGCTGGCCGCCACGCCGATCGAGGTCGACCGCCAGCAGGCGATCAGGACCGCCCTGCAGCAGCAACCGGAATACCTGCAACGCCTGATCGGCAGTCGCCAGGCCGACCTCAACCTGGTGCTGGCGAAGAACCAGCGCCTGTGGGATGTCTCGCTGGTGGGCGGCGCCAGCCAGATCCGCGACCGCTACAGCGAGGGCGGTGGCGACAATTCACGCAGCTGGGACAGCTACGCCGGGGTACAGGTGGAAATTCCCATCGGCGACCTCAGCCGCCGGCAGGCCGAGGTGCGCGCCCAGGTCGACGTGGAGAACCAGAAGATCCTGATCGAGGATGCCCGGCAGACCCTGGAGCAGAACGTCATCGATGCGGTGCGCGACCTCGGCACGCGCTGGCGCCAGTACCAGATCGCCCAGCGCGCCACCGCCTTGTCGCGGCGCAAGCTGGAGATCGAGCGGGAAAAGCTGCGCGTCGGGCGTTCGAGCAACTTCCAGGTGCTGAGCTTCGAGACCGACCTGCGCAACGTCGAGAACACCCAATTGAATGCCCTGATCTCGTTTCTCAATGCGCAGACGCAGCTCGACCTGATCGTCGGCATGACCCTGGATAGCTGGGAGATTTCGCTCAATGACCACTGACCGGTTTTCCTTCCTGCGCCGGCCCGCATTGCCGCTCGCCGCCGGCCTGGCGGTTGTCGCGGCGCTGGCCTGGCTGGTCCTCGCCGGCGGCACCGCGAAACGCACGGAAGGGGAGCGCTGGGTCGCCGTACGGGCGGCCCCGCTGGTGCATCAGATCGGCCTGGTCGGACGCCTGGAACCGGGGCGCGTGGTGACCCTGGCGGCGCCCTTCGCCGGCAATGTCGAGGCGCTGCTGGTGGAGCCGGGACAGCGGGTCGCGGAAGGACAGGAGCTGCTGCGCATGGACACCCGCGAGATCGCCGTGCAGGTGCGCGAGGCACAGTCGGCGTTGCTCAAGGCCCGTCGCACCCTGCAGGACCTGCGCGACTGGGAGCGTGGCGAGGACATGGCGCGGGTCCGTCGTGCCCTGCGCAGCGCGCAGTTGGCGCAGAGCAGCACCGAGCGCAAGTTGCGCGAGACCCGCGAGCTGTTCCAGCGCGGGATCGTCCCGCGCAACGAACTCGACGATCTCGAACAACAGGCCAGCCAGCAGCGCATGGACCTGGAGGCGGCCCGGCGGGAAGTGGAGTCGACCCGCGCCAAGGGGCAGGGCGAGAATCGCCAGATCGCCGAAATGGACCTGGCCAACGCCAGCGTGAAATACGAGACGCTGCAGGCCCAGCTGGATGGCCGTACGGTGCGCGCGCCCTTTGCCGGTATCGTCGTCGCGGCGCCCGGCCTGGCTGGCGAGCAGGGCAGCCGCGAACCGGTGCAGGCCGGTAGCAAGCTGGGGCAGGGCCAGGCGTTGTTCGGCCTGGCCAGCGTCGAGCGGCTGAAGGTATCTGCGAAGGTTTCCGAACTGGATATCAACCAGTTGCGCGAAGGGCAGGCGGTGGAAATCAGTGGCGACGGCTTCGAGGGCACCACGCTGGCGGGCGTCATCGCCGCCCTCGGTGGTCAGGCTCTGCCCGGCATGGCCCAGGGAGGTAGCCCGCAGTTCGAGGTGACGGTATCGGTAGCGCCGCTCGATCCCCGCCAGTTGCAGAAGATTCGTCTGGGAATGAGCGCCAAGCTGACGGTCACCACCTATCGCAACGAACAGGCCATCGTCGTGCCGCCGGAGGCGATACGCCACGAGGGTGACCGGCTGTTCGTGGACTTTCGCCAGGCTCCCGGCGCCAGCGTGATGGCGCAACAGGTCAAGATCGGACGCTCCACGCCGGAGGGCGTGGAGGTGTTCGAGTTGCAGCCGGGTCTCGTTCGCGTGCCGTCATCGTCCGACCGATAGTTGGCAACCTAACTTTGGGTTGGCTGGGTCGCTTCGCGAGCTGCCAATTCTGGTAGGTACGCCCCGTCATGGTGCGTTTCTTCCCGACGCGGATGTTGACAGAGGTATCAGGATTCCTTCGCGACGACGCTTCGTCCGCCCTCCACGGCATTCACCGACCTTCCTTCGGAGGGTCAACCCCCTTCTTTCGCTAGGCTTTTCCAGAGCCGTGCTGACCGTACTCTGGCCCCCGTCGTTGACTGGTCCACTGCCCCTTCGTGGTGATTGCCAGCCCTGTCAGGCCTGCGTTCGCGGAGGTCGGCCAGGTGGGCATCTCGAGGCGCGGCGGGTTGGCAAACCCTATCGGATCTTTCCGATATCCGGTCTGTCCCGGCTCGTCGTGGGGACCGTCAGCGTCGGCACCGGATAGGACTCATGAGGTAAAGCCTCTCCCGAATCCCGGTACGCACGGCCAAGGCGGGTGGTGTGGTTCGCCTGGCAGGTGGATCGGACGGGAAGGCACAAGGTGGTCGTGGGGGCGGGTCGGCGACGATCCTGCCGCATGATCAAGGCTCGGCAACCGCGAGCGTTGCCAACTCACTGGAAGGATACAAAACAATGAAATCCATCAAGTCCCTGCCGTCCTTTGCTGCTCTTGCTCTCTGCCTGAGCGTTTCGTCCATGGCCAGCGCGGCCACCATCACCCCGGTCAACTCGGCCTTCACCGCACCTGGCACCATCAGCGTGAGCTCGCCGGCGTCGCTCAATCTGCCAGTGACCTGCAACATCACCTTCAAGGGCAAGACCGCCGCCGATGGCTCCTATGCCTCGATCGACAGCGTCACCGTCAGCGGCAGCAACACCCTGTGCAGCGTGCCGCAGATGACCGGCCTGCCGTGGAAGCTGACCGTTTCCAGCACCACTGCCGGCAAGGTCGATGGCGTCGGCTTCAAGATTCTCTCCTCTACCTGTGGCCCGAGCACCGTCAACGGTTCCTGGAGCAACGCCACCAACACCCTCAGCGCCAGCAATCAGTCGCTGGCAGGCAACTGCAAGATCAACAGCCTGAGCGTGAAGCCGACCCCGGCCTTCGTAGTCAACCCGTAATCCGGGCTGCCGCTGGCGCCCTCGGCGCCAGCGGTTTCGCGCTCCCGCTGCCAGGCGTCCTTCGCGGGCCGGCAGGTCCGAGGGAGTTTCCGCCGGAAGCGGCGCAGAACCTCGTTCGCACATGGAAAACGGTCTGGGGGAGGGTGTCCGCCAGGACGCTCAAGCAGGCCGACCATCGTGCCCCGTGCATTAGCAGTCCACCAGGGGTGAAACCTTGAACAACAAAAACGATATTTCCTGCCTGTTTGCCAGAAAACCATTGCCATTGCTCTGCGCCCTGATCGTCGGCGGACTGTTCGGCACGTCCCAGGCGCAAGCCGGCGGCTTCATGGTGCCGACCACCAACACGGCGGGCTGGGGCCGTGCGATGGCAGGCGGCTCGCTGTTTCCCAACGATCCGAGCGCCGCGTTCAACAACCCGGCGGCCATGGCGTTCATCGACAAGCGGATCGCCCAGTTGACGGTCAACTACGCCGATATCGACATCAAGTACAACGGCGATGCCTACGACTACCAGGGCAATCCCATGACCGGCGGCTACCAGGACGGGCCGGGCACCCCCGAGCTGGGTACCAACGATGGCGGCCAGGCCGGATTCGGCGCGTGGCTGCCGACCGGCTTCCTGGTCGTACCGATCAACGACCGCTTCGCCTTCGGTCTGAGCCAGGTCGTTCCGATGGGAATGCGCAGCACCTGGGACCCGAACTGGAAAGGCCGCGATTTCGCGGTGGACACCAAGATCGAGACGATCGGCCTGACCGGCTCCCTGTCGTTCAAGGTCAACGACAACTTCTCCCTGGGCGCCGGGGTGATCATCCAGCGCACCTCCGGCTTCGTCAGCCAGAACCTCGATCTCTATGCCTCGGCCGCCAACTCCCCGGGCATGGGCGGGATTCCGTTCCCGGCCTCGAACTCGTCCGCGCTGATGCGGGTCAAGGTGGACAACACCTCGCCCGGCTTCTTCGCCGGCGCGGTGTGGAAGCCGACCGACCGCGACACCCTGGGCTTCGCCTACCACGCGAAGATCCGCAACAAGCTGAAGGGTCACTACAACCTCTACGACCACGACGGTGGGCTGACCGAGGGCGCCATCGAGGGCGGCACCCCGGGCCTGGCCTATCCGGGCCTGGACCTGCGCATGGGCGCTTCCGCCTCGGCGCGCCTGGATATCCCCGCCTACGCCTCGCTGGACTGGGTACACCAGTTCAACGACCGTCTGAGCCTGGGCGCCAGCGCCACCTGGACCGAGTGGTCGTCGTTCCAGGACCTGACCCTCAAGTCCCACGGCAACACGATCGTCTCCATCCCCTACACCTACCGGAACACCTGGACCCTGGCGGTGGGCGGCGACTACAAGGTGACCGACCAGTGGACCATGCGCGCCGGGGTCGCCTACGACCAGACGCCGACCCACAATGCCACCCGCGACCCGCGGATTCCCGACGGCGATCGCTACTTCGCCTCCCTGGGCGCCGGCTATCGCTTCCAGTCGATGCCGGAGTTGTCGATCGACGCGGCCTACTCGCGGCAGTTCGTCAAGGAGGTGCCGTTGAAGACGGTCAACCAGGATCGCCTCGGCGGCGGACGCCTGGATGGCAAGGCAACCAGCAAGGGACAGGTGTTCAGCCTGTCCGCGACCTACGACTTCTAGACCCGGCCGTAGGCAGAGAAAGGGCCTCCCCCGTCAGGGGGAGGCCCTTTCGCATCTGGCGCCGGGATGCACGCGAACGGTGCCCTCGTCGCCCTTCAACAGTGCGTGGCCACCCCGGGAGGCAGCCTGGTTCCGGGCGCGTGCTCTGGCCCGAGCCATTCTGGCGGACGCGGAAAGTTTCAGTTTTGCACCATAAAGATTCATCAATGCGTCATTTCGCACTTTCTAGGTGCCGCCTGGCTTGTTAGAGTCACGCGCAAAAAATTGTTCACAAAACTAGAAACCGGTGAGAAAAATGACGCAATCCGTCGACGCTTTCCTCGAGCGCCTGAAGCGGCGCGATCCCGATCAGCCCGAATTCCACCAGGCGGTGGAAGAGGTGCTGCGTTCCCTCTGGCCGTTCCTCGAGGCCAACCCGCACTACCTGGAAGCCGGCATCATCGAACGCATCGTCGAACCCGAGCGGGCGATCCTGTTCCGCGTGCCCTGGGTCGACGATCAGGGCCGGGTACGGGTCAACCGTGGCTACCGGGTGCAGATGAGCAGCGCCATCGGCCCGTACAAGGGCGGCCTGCGCTTCCACCCCTCGGTCAACCTCGGGGTGCTGAAGTTCCTCGCCTTCGAGCAGGTCTTCAAGAACTCCCTGACCACTCTGCCCATGGGCGGCGGCAAGGGCGGCTCCGACTTCGATCCGAAGGGCAAGAGCGACGCCGAGGTGATGCGTTTCTGCCAGTCGTTCATGAGCGAGCTGTACCGTCACGTCGGCGCCGACCTGGACGTGCCGGCCGGCGACATCGGCGTCGGCGCGCGAGAGATCGGCTACCTGTTCGGCCAGTACAAGCGCCTGTCCAACCAGTTCACCTCGGTGCTGACCGGCAAGGGCCTGAGCTACGGCGGCAGCCTGATCCGCCCGGAGGCGACCGGCTTCGGCTGCGTCTACTTCGCCCAGGAAATGCTCAAGGACCGTGGCCGCGGCTTCGACGGCCAGCGGGTGGCGATCTCCGGCTCGGGCAACGTCGCCCAGTACGCGGCGCGCAAGGTCATGGAAATGGGCGGCAAGGTGATCTCGCTGTCCGATTCCGAAGGCACCCTGTATGCCGAGGCGGGGCTCTCCGACGAGCAGTGGGAATACCTGATGGAGCTGAAGAACGTGCGCCGCGGGCGCATCCGCGAGATGGCGGAGCAGTTTTCCCTGCAGTTCCTCGAAGGGCGCCGGCCCTGGGGCCTGGCCTGCGATATCGCGCTGCCCTGCGCGACCCAGAACGAACTGGATGCCGAGGATGCGCGGCGCCTGCTGGCCAACGGCTGCGTCTGTGTCGCCGAAGGCGCCAACATGCCCTCGACCCTGGAAGCCGTCGACCTGTTCCTCGAGGCCGGCATCCTCTACGCGCCGGGCAAGGCGTCGAACGCCGGCGGAGTGGCGGTGAGCGGCCTGGAAATGTCGCAGAACGCCATGCGCCTGCGCTGGAGCGAGGGCGAGGTGGATACCAAGCTGCACGGCATCATGCAGTCGATCCACCATGCCTGCCTGCTGCACGGCGAGGAGCAGGGGCGGGTCAACTACGTGAAGGGGGCGAACATCGCCGGCTTCGTCAAGGTCGCCGATGCGATGCTGGCGCAGGGCGTGGTCTGAGGTTGTCCCATCGAGGAAAAAAACGGGACTCCAGGGGAGCCCCGTTTTTCCTTGTGGCGGTTATTCCGCGGGACGCGGCGTGGTCTCCGTGCTGGCCGGCAGCAGCGGATATTCGACGCGCGGCTGCTTGCCGCTCAGGCTGTGCAGGAAGGCGACGATGTTCTCCACGTCGTCCGGCGCCAACTGCTTGCCGAGCTGGGCGTTGCCCATGATCGCCACCGCGTCCTTGAGTTCCCAGACCTGGCCGCTGTGGAAGTACGGCGCGGTGAGGGCGACATTGCGCAGGGGCGCGGCGCGGAATACGTACTCGTCGCTCTGGGTCTTGGTCACGGCGAAGCGGCCCTTGTCGCCGCTGGGCAGGACGCTAGCGTCGGGCTTCTTCACCAGGCCGAACGGGAAGTAGGCCTGGCCGCCCAGGTTGATGCCGTTGTGGCAGGCGCTGCAGCCACTGTCCATGAACGCCTTGAGGCCTTTCTTCTGCTGCGCGTCGAGGGCCTTGTCGTCGCCCTTGAGATACAGGTCGAAGGGCGAGTCCGGAGTTACCAGGGTCGCCTCGTAGGCCTCGATGGCCAGCGCCATGTTGTCGAAGCTGACCGGCTTGCCGGCCTTGGGGAAGGCCTTGCGGAAGGCGTCCACGTATTCCGGGATGCTGCCCAGGGTCTGTTCGACCAACTGCGGGGTACTGTGCATCTCGACGCTGTTCTGGATCGGACCCTTGGCCTGCTCCCCCAGGTCCTTGGCGCGGCCATCCCAGAACTGCGCGGCATTGAATACCGCGTTGAAGACCGTCGGCGAATTGCGTGGCCCCTTCTGCCAGCCGTGACCGACCGACGTCGGTACGTTGTCGGCGCCGCCGGTGCCGACGTTGTGGCAGGTGTTGCAGCTGAGCACATGGCTGCGCGACAGGCGCGGGTCGAAGAACAGTTTCTTGCCGAGTTCGCGCTGTTGCTCGCTGATGGGCTGGCCGCGCAGCTCGGTGACCTGCTCGGGGATGGGTTTGAACAGCGCGCTGGCCTGGTCGTGCAGGGCATCGGCCTGGGCGAGGGGCGTGGCGAACGACAGCAACAGGCTGCCAAGCGGGAGCAGTTGCGAGGACTGCATCTTTTTTTCTCCTTATCAGGCGTTACAACCGGTCCTGTGAGGAGAGGCCAGCGGCGCGCTGCCCGGCTTGACGTGGATCAAGCGCACCGGGATCGGTGCTGCGGATGGTTGTCGCAGCGTGCTTCAGCGCTCGCGCAAGGCCCGGGCCAGCGCGCGGTCGCGGTCGCGCTGCCAATCGTCGTCGCGGTCGTCCCACTGGCGTTCCTCGAAACGCCGCCGCTCCTCGCTCCGCGCCATCGACCGGCATTGCTCGAAGCCGTCGCCCCAGCCGCTGGCGTAGATCGCCTCGCGCAGGTAGCGGGGGACGTCCTTGCGGAATTCGCCGCTGATCGAGCCGGCCGCCTGGCGGCCGCTGCCGCAGCCGTCGTCGAAACCGTCGGCATAGGCGGGCGGGTAGCCCTGGGCGAGCAGGTGCTGGTGGGTGTTTTCGCAGCCGCCGAGCAGGGTGGCGGTGAGCAGGAGCAGGGCGAGGACAAGCACGCCGAGACGCGAAGAAGACATGGCTGGGACTCCTCGACCGCCGGGACGGGACTCCCGGAGGTTCGCGCCGGGCCCGCTGGCAGGTCCGGCGCGAGTCTAGGTCGGCATTGGTGAGGAATTCGTCAAGCCGATGTGATGACGATGCGATGACCGCCGCCGTCCAGCGCCTGGTCGCCGATCCTCACCGGCAGGAAGCGTTCGATAATCCGGCGGTTGCTTTGCAGATGGGCGCTCAGCCGTGGCGTGGTGAAGCTGCCGGCGCCGGCCAGGGCCATGGGCAGCAGCAATTGGTCGGCGAGGTGCTCGTCCGCCGCGCAGCCGCTTTCCATCCAGCCGATGGCTTGCGTCGCGACCTGTTCCGCCACCCGTTCGGCGCTGACGCCGGCCTGGCCGAAGGCGCAGAAGGTCGCGCAGATGTGCTCGCAGTCGATCCGCAGCAGCAGGGCGTTGCCCGGCCCCTGGTCCTCCGCGAGGAACTCCAGCTGGCGTTCTTCGTCGCTCCAACCGAGGCGCTGGCGGACCCTCTCCAGCTCGCGCTCGCCGACGTGCCCGGGAATCCCGGCGAGCAGCGCCCGCGCCTGGCGCCGCAGCGCCGCGCCGGGATGCTCCAGTTGCAGCGGCCGCCAGCGCGCCGGGCGTACCCGCGCCAGCAGCTCGCCACCGCCGGCGGGTACGAAGCCGTGGCGCAGCAGTTCCAGGTCGACTTCCGCGCCCATCCGCCGCAGCAGCGGCAGCCAGCTGTCGCGGAGAAAGTCCGCCGGCGGCGCCAGTGGATTGTGGGTGCCGCCGCTGATCCTCACCCGGCTTTCGCCGTTGGCCGCGAGCAGCGCCGGCAGCAGGGTTTGCAGTACCAGCGAGCAACTGCCGGCGGAGCCGATGGCGAAGGCGTAGTCGCCGGCGCGGATCGCACCGGGCCGGAACGCCAGCTCGCGTGAGCCGAGTTCGGCACCCTCGACCTCGGCCGCGCAGATTTCCGCCGCCGCGCGCACCGCGGTGAGGTGCTGGCGCAGCAGCCCCGGACGGCTGCGCCGGCCACGGATGTTGCGGATGCGCAGCGGCTGGCCGCTGGTCATCGACAGGCTCAGGGCGCTACGTAGGATCTGCCCGCCGCCTTCGCTGCCGTCGAGTTCGATGAGGTCCTTTCTCATGAGGTTTCCCTTGTGTATTGCCATATCTTGTCGTGGAGGTAGCGATCCAGCAGTCGGCTGTCCTGGCGCGCGCCGGTTGGTTGGGCGGCCCCTCGTTCGGCCTGGAGCAACTCCGCTTCGATGAAGCGTTGCAGCGCCAGGCGCGGAGGGCCGTAGGCCGATTCGTCGCGCTGACGCTTGAGGCTCAGCAGGGCATCCAGTTCTTCGCGCAGCGACGGATCGTCCAGCGTGGCTTCCATTAGCCTCTCGAACGCCACCGGCGGCAAGCCCAGGCCTGCATCCAGCCAACGCACCGCGAACAACGGGCGCAGGACGTAGAGGTATTTCTTCAGCCGGACGCTGTCGCCCTTCAGGTAGCCGCGGTAGTTCTTACGTGCCATCGACAGGTAGTGATGGCGACTGCCTGGTACGGAGTGAAAGGCGCTGCCCAGCCAAAGCAGTTCCTCGCGCACGCCAGGCTCTTCCCGATACACCAGCGGCGAGCCGAGCCACTCCAGCAGGGCCGGGTTGGATTTGCGCATCAGGCGCAACGCCTTGCGCAGTTCCCAGCCGCTGATGTCCAGCTCGTCGCTCAGCGGGCGTTCTATCACGTCGCGAGGTTCCTCGACGCGCTGATACCACTCGGGCTGATGCACATAGACGAAGCGTACGTCGTAGTCGCTGTCCGGCGAAGCGAAGCCCCAGGCCCGGCTACCCGACTCGCAGGCGTAGAGCACGACTACGTCGTGCTCGCGTTCGATCCGTTCCAGCTCATCCAGTACCCGCTCGCGCATGGCGGCGGGGAGCGGATGGCGTTCTTCCCTGTTCATTTCGATTCTTCCCCAGCGGGCGCCACAGGGCGCCCGTCATCCTTTCACGCACACCACCTGACGCAGGGTGTGCAGCACTTCCACCAGCTCGCGCTGGGCTTCCATGACCCGGTCGATGTCCTTGTAGGCCATCGGGATCTCGTCGATCACGTCGGCGTCCTTGCGGCATTCGACGTGGGCGGTGGCGCGGGCCTGGTCGGCGACGCTGAAGACCTTCTTCGCCTTGGTCCGGCTCATGGTCCGCCCGGCGCCGTGGCTGCACGAGCAGAACGCTTCCTGGTTGCCGAGGCCGCGGACGATGAAGCTCTTCGCCCCCATCGAGCCGGGAATGATGCCGAGCTGGCCCTTCTGCGCGGACACCGCGCCTTTGCGGGTGACCAGTACCTCCTGGCCGAAGTGGCGCTCCTTCTGCACGTAGTTATGGTGGCAATCGACCGCCTCCAGGTTGGCTTCGAACGGCTTGCGGATCACCTGGCGCGCCGCCTCGATCACCGCGTGCATCATCAGCGCGCGGTTCTGCCGGGCGAAATCCTGGGCCCAGCCGACCGCTTCCACGTAGTCGTCGAAGTGCCGGCTGCCTTCCTCGAAGTAGGCCAGGTCCTTGTCCGGCAGGTTGGCGATGTGCTGGCGCATGTCCGCCTTGGCCAGTTCGATGAACAGGTTGCCGATGGCGTTGCCGACCCCGCGCGAACCGCTGTGCAGCATGAACCAGACGCGGTCGGCCTCGTCCAGGCAGACCTCGATGAAGTGGTTGCCGGTGCCGAGGGTTCCCAGGTGCTGGCGGTTGTTGGTCTTCTCCAGCCTCGGGTGCTTGTCGGTGATCGCCTTGAAGCGACCGGCGAGCGCCTTCCAGGCCTGGTCGGCGGCCTCCGGTACCTCGTGCCAGGCGCCGCGGTCGCGGCGGCCGAAGGTCTTGCCGTGGGGTACCGCCTGCTCGATGGCGCTGCGCAGGCCGTGCAGGTTGTCCGGCAGGTCGGCGGCGACCAGCGAGGTGCGCGCGGCGATCATTCCGCAGCCGATATCCACGCCCACCGCGGCCGGGATGATCGCGCCGAGGGTAGGGATCACGCTACCGATGGTCGAGCCCTTGCCCAGGTGCACGTCAGGCATCACCGCCAGGTGCTTGAAGATGAAGGGCATCTTCGCCGTGTTCAGCAACTGCTGGCGCGCTTCCTCCTCCACCGGTACGCCCTGGGTCCAGAGCTTGATCGGCTTGCCGCCGGCCACTTCGAGGATATTCATGTCTTTCATCGTGCTTTCCTTGTGCTCCGCGTCGTCCCGTCGACGGCGCGGCTATCGTTCGTGATCAGGCCTGCTTCAGCGTGACCAGTCCGTTCAATACCTGGTCCAGGCCACCGAATACCGAAATCCGGTCGATGCGCTCGGCCACCCGCTCCAGGGTTTCCAGTTCTTTCAGACGCAGCGCGGTCGGGTTTTCCTCCATGACCTTCGCGGTATTCAGCAGCGAGCGGGTCGCCGAGGTTTCCTCGCGGCGGCGGATCACATTGGCCTGGGCCGCCTTCTCCGCCTCCACCACCTGCGCCAGCAGGGTCTTCATTTCGCCCGGGAGGATGATGTCGCGCACGCCCAGGCCGCTCACTTCCAGGCCGCTGTCTTCCAGCTTGGCGGCCAGGTGGGCGCTGACCGCTTCGTCGATCGACTGCTTGTTCTCCAGCAGTTCGTCGAGGGTACGGGTGCCCACTGCCGCCCGCAGGCCGAACTGCAGCTCGCGGTACAGGTACTCCAGCGGCTTGCTCAGCCGCGAGAAGGCGGTGAGTACGTCGTTGTAGCGCCAGTTGGCGGCGAGGTTCAGGCGCAGGCTGACCTTGTCGCGGGTAAGGATCTCCTGGCCGCTGACCTCCAGCGCCTGGATACGGGTGTCGACCAGTTCCACGCTGACTTGCCGGTTGTAGCGCCAGAAACCGTATTGTCCGGCTTGCAGCAGGCCGGCAAGGGCGCCGTCGACCTTGAGCACGCCGACCTGGAACGCCGGCACCTGGACCAGCAACACTGCGTCCAGGCCCGCCAGGGCCCGGCCGCGCAGGTTCGGCTGGTGCAACTGGGCGACCAGCGCGGCAGACAATCGATAGTCCTGGGTCAGGTCGATGCGCTCCAGGCGCTGCTCGGTCTGGCCTTTCCAGTACAGTCGGCGGCTGCCCGGTGCGAGCAGCTCCACCAGCACGCCGTCCTCGTAGCGCAGGCCGGCCTCGTTGTCGCCCAGGTCCATCCGGGTGAAATAGCGCTCCACCAGTTGCGGTTCGCTCTGCCGCAGGTAGCCGGCCAGGCGGTGTTCGAACTGCGGGGTGTTCAGGCTGAAGCTTTCCAGGCTCAGGCGGTCGTACGGATCGAAGCGGCGGTAGGTGCCCGGTTCGAGCACGGCGAGGAAGTCGCCTTCGGAGTACAGCAGGCCGCGTTCGTTCTTCTTCACGATAAAGCGCTTCAGCATTTTCATCTCTTCATTCCTTTCATTCTTCCGTGGTGCCGGTGTTGCCGGCCCGTCGAGCGTCGCGGGTGGAGCGCGGAGGAGGTTGGCCTGGCGGACGTCCTGTCCATGCGATCGATTCCCTCGATCCCCGGCCTGCCTTGCCCCGTGCCCGAACCGCGGGCCGGACGGGCCGGCGGCGGCTTCGGCTCCCTTGCGTTGTCCGGCCTTCCTGGCCGCTTGCGCAGTTCGCCTCGGCCACACCGGCGGGTGTTGCCATTGAGTGATTGCCGTTAAGGCAACGTTCGAGCGGGAGTCGAACCCGCGACAGACCATTTCGTGGATGGTTGCTCTACCAGGCTGAGCTATCGAACCGCGAAGCGGCATTGCCGTCATTCGCGAATGACCGTCGTTGTTGCGGGCGGCATGCACGACGCCGACACCAGGGGTGGGCTCGGGCACCGGCGGGACTGGAGTCCCGACCCGTCGGCCTGCATGGGCGATGCGGTCGAAATGGATATAGCGAGCGGCGTGCCAGGTTTTTATAGATGAGTCTGTTTCTTGATTAACTATTTGATTTTAAAGGTGAATAAATTTTTTATTGCGCTTCGTCGGCGAATTCGATGGAGAGATGCCTGGTTATTTCTATATATTTTCATATCGATCTTTATCTTGAAGGATAAGCAGTGATGAAACGCACGGTCGCCATCGGCTTCATCGGCGCCACCCTCGACCGTCTCGGCAAGGGCGCGGCGCGCTGGCAAAAGTGGCGGCCGAGCATCGGCCTGTGCCAGCAGCCGGATCTGCTGATCGACCGCCTCGAACTGATCCACGGCAACGACGCCCGCGACCTCGGCCTGGCCGAGCGGATTCGCGCCGACATCGCCGCGGTGTCGCCGCATACCGAGGTCCGCCTGCAGCAGATGGAACTGCGCAACCCCTGGGACTTCGAGGAGGTCTATGGCGCCCTGCACGATTTCGTCAGCGCCTACCCCTTCGACACCGAGCGCGAGGACTACCTGGTGCATATCACCACCGGGACCCATGTCGCGCAGATCTGCTGGTTCCTCCTTACCGAGGCGCGCTACCTGCCGGCCCGGCTGGTGCAGACTTCGCCGTCGCGGCGCAAGGACGAGGCGCGCCATCCCGAGGGCTCGGCGACGCTGATCGACCTCGACCTGTCCCGCTACGACCGCATCGCCTCGCGGTTCCGCCGCGAACAGGAGGAAAGCCTGGCTTTTCTCAAGTCGGGAATCGCCACGCGTAATGCCGCTTTCAACCGCTCCATCGAGCAGATCGAGCGGGTCGCCGTGCGTTCGCGGGCACCCATGCTGCTGGTGGGGCCGACCGGTGCCGGCAAATCGTTCCTCGCCCGGCGCATCTATGAACTCAAGCGCAGCCGGCACCAGCTCGACGGGCGTTTCGTCGAGGTCAACTGCGCCACCTTGCGCGGCGACGGCGCGATGTCGGCACTGTTCGGCCACGTCAAGGGCGCCTTCACCGGCGCGCAGCATGCGCGCGAAGGCCTGCTGCGCGCAGCCGACGGTGGCATGCTGTTCCTCGACGAGATCGGCGAGCTGGGTGCCGATGAACAGGCGATGCTGCTCAAAGCGATCGAAGAGAAGCGCTTCTTCCCGCTGGGTTCGGACCGTGAGGTGGAGAGCGACTTCCAGCTTATCGCCGGGACCCACCGCGACTTGCGCGGACGAGTGGCCGAAGGCCTGTTCCGCGAGGACCTGTTCGCCCGCATCAACCTGTGGACCTTCGAGCTGCCGGGCCTGGCTGGACGCCGCGAGGACATCGAGCCGAACATCGACTTCGAACTGGAGCGGCACGCCCGCGAGCAAGGGCGGCAGGTGCGTTTCAACCTGGAGGCCAAGCGTCGCTACCTGGCCTTCGCCGGTTCCAGCGAAGCGCGCTGGGCCGGCAACTTCCGCGAGCTGTCGGCTTCCATCACACGGATGGCGACCCTGGCCGACAGCGGGCGGATCGACGAGGCGCTGGTCGAGGAGGAGATCCTCCGCCTTCGCCAGGCCTGGGGGCTCGATGCGGGCCGGGAGCCACTGGCTGATCTGCTGGGGCAGCGGGTGGAGGCCTTGGATCTGTTCGACCGCCTGCAACTGCAGGCGGTGCTGGAGGTGTGCCGCGGGGCTAAGACCCTTTCCGAGGCGGGACGCCGGCTGTTCGCCGTTTCGCGCCAGGACAAGCGCAACCCCAACGACGCCGACCGGCTGCGCAAGTACCTGGCGCGTTTCGGCCTGGACTGGGCGCAGATACGCGCCTGAACACCACTTCGGGATATCCTTGGCGTCTTTTCACGGGCTCCAGGGACGAATGCCGATGAGCGAGATAATGGACGTCGAGCGGCTGCGCCAGCGCTGCGCGGCCGGCGAAAGCTTCAAGTACCTGTATTTCTGGGGACATCGTCCGGCGACGGATGACAAGGTCGGCAAGAGCTGTTTCAGCCAGTGGTACGAGGCTTCGTTCAAGCTCGACGGGGTGCGCTACGCCAGCGCCGAGCATTACATGATGGCGGCCAAGGCACGCTTGTTCGACGACTCCAGGCTGCTCGAGCGCATCCTGGCGGCGCGCAGCCCAGGCGAGGCGAAGGCCCTCGGCCGCGAAGTCGCCGGCTTCGACGAGGCACGCTGGAACGCCGAGCGGGTGGGAGTCGTGATCGAAGGCAACCTCGGCAAGTTCGGCCAGAACGCTTCGCTGAAGAAATACCTTCTGGGCACCGCCGACCGGGTGCTGGTCGAGGCCAGCCCGGTGGACGCGATCTGGGGCATCGGCCTGGCTGCGAGCGATCCCCTGGCAGCCGAGCCGGCGACCTGGCAAGGCCTCAACCTGCTCGGCTTCGCCCTGATGGAGGTGCGCCGGAGGCTGGCTCAGTAGTAGTACCAGCGCAGCTCCAGCTTGACCTCGTTGATCGGCTTGCCGACATGGCTGAACTCGCGTTCGGCGCTCAGGCGCAGGCCGAGGTCGCGGCCCAGCTCCACCTGCTGGACGAAGCCCAGGCTGCGGCGCACTTCGCCGTTGTGGAAGTAGTCGCCCTTGGCCTCCAGGGTCAGGTTGCCCAACGGGTTGCGCCACAGCAAGCCGCTGTCGAAGCCCACGGCCGGGGCGATGGCGGCGGCGAAGTCCCTGTTGTTCTCGATCCGCGCGGTGCCCATGGCGTAGAGCAGCAGGTCGTCGCCGAACATCCAGCTGCCGCCGGCGCCGCCGTTGAGGTGGCTGACCAGATTTTCGTCGCCGTCCTCGCCCGGCACCCGCTCCAGGCCGCCGGCGACCTGCCAGGACAGCGGTTTGA
The DNA here is from genome assembly GCF_001813485.1 of Pseudomonas sp. HMSC067G02. NCBI lineage: Bacteria > Pseudomonadati > Pseudomonadota > Gammaproteobacteria > Pseudomonadales > Pseudomonadaceae > Pseudomonas > Pseudomonas sp. HMSC067G02. The sequence continues at coordinate 76,170 of NZ_KV812686.1, read as the reverse complement.
GCAACTGGTTGCGCGGGGTCAGCGAGCGGATGGTGACCAGGTCGAGATTCTGCAACTGCCAGCGGTTGCCTTCGTACTGGCGCAGCTTGAGCTGGCCGATCTCGATCTGCGCGCCGAGGGGGAAGCCATAGGCGTTATCGGCGAGGTCATGGTAGGCCATGCGCAGGCCGTACTCGGCGAAGGCGCGGTCATCGCGGCTGCCGACGCCGAACTGCCAGGTCCGTGACTCGTGGCCGTCTTCCGGCTGGCCGGGGCGCTCGACCTGGAGGTCCGGCGGTGGGTTGCGGTTGATCGCACGCAACAGGTTGTAGCTGCGCGAGGCGATGCCGCTGTCACGCGCCTGACCGGTGGCGCGGTAGCGCACCAGACGGAAGGCGGCGTCCTGGATCAGCGCCTGGCGCGGCATCGGCAGGGCCTTGAAGTCGGGAGCGTCGAGCAGGCTGTCGTCGTCCGCCAGGCGCTTGGCCCAGTCGCGCTCGGCATGGTCGAGCGGTTCGGCGCGGGCGAGCAGTTCCTTCTCGCGCGACGGCCGGTAGTCGATGCGCTCGATCAGCCCGGCGTTCTTCACCGCGCGCACGGTGTCGGTGGGGATCGCGGTAAGCGGGAACTGCTCAGTCAGCTCGATGCCCGGGCGGGCGATCTCCATCAGTTCGAGCAGGCGGAACGAACAGTTCTCGTCGAAGAAGTAGTAGTCGAAGCGGACCTGCTTGAGTTCCCAGACGTGTTCGACCATGCGCCCGGTCTCCTCGGGCGTGAGGTTCAGCTTGTATTCCCAGAGATCGCGGTTCTCCAGGCGACTGTATTCGGCCAGCTTCTCCCGGTACGGGACCAGCGCGAACAGGCCGGGATAGCCGCCCATCAGGCCTTTCCAGGCATAGAGGATGCTGTTGTCCATGCCTTCGATGTAGGCGCCGAAGTTCAGCGCGTAGCTGAGCAGGGCAGTGTTGTTGCTGGTGACGTCGGCCTGGTCGATGCGCAGCAGGGTGTGGCCGAACATCGACGACGGGCTGTTCAGGTAGGCCGCGGGGAACACCAGCACCGCGCTGTGCGGGTTGATGTCGCGGTACCAGTTGTCGTATTCGCCGCACTGCGGCTGCGGCAGGTCGTCGAGTTGCAGTTGCTGGCGCAGCCAGCGGGTGCGCGCCGGGTAGACGCACTGGGCATGCTTGTCGCCAAGGCTGGGCGAGGCATAGAGCGCCTTTAGCGTGGCCGCCAGTTCGGCGTCCGGGTGGCTCTCGCCGTTGTCGGCGAGGAAGAACCGCTCGTCGTCGACGTAGCTGCGCCAACCGCCGAGCTTGCCGCGTTCGTAGTGGCCGAGGGCGATCCAGTAGGGATCGGCGGCCAGTTGCTGGAGGCGGGCCTCGGGAACCGTGGGCGCAGCCAGAAGGGGGGAGCAGGCGCACAGCGCCATCCAGGGCAACAGGCGTTTCGGCATCGGCAAGGCTTAATGCTTGGGGAAAGGGGCCTGCCCGCGAACGGGCAGGCGGCGAGGCTCAGGCCTGCTCGGCGTACTTGGCCAGGCGGGCGTCCTGTTTCAGGATCGCCTGGGTGTTGGCATAGACGTCGGCGGCGGTGGCGTCGGACTTGTTGAAGATCTCGGAGAAATGCTCGTGGGTGACGGCGGCGAAGTGCTCGCGGTCCTGCGGTTGCACGCCCAGCACCACGGCATAGGTGGTCAGCGCTTCGCCATTGCCCTTGGCCATGTCTTCGGACAGCTCGTCCATCATGCTGCCGAGCACCAGCAGGGGCTTGCCGCCATAGGACAGCGCGCCGTTGGTATGGCAGCCGTTGGTGCCGGTGGTCATGCCGAAGGTGTTGTTGCCGGAAGTGCCGTTGGTGGTCGCCGCGACCACGTGGGTGGCCACGCCGCGCTGGCCTTTGAAGAGCATGTTGCCCCAGCCGCAGCCGGCGCCGCCGGGAGCGTCGGCGAAAGCGTTGAAGGAGGCGGCGGCGAACAGGGTACCGAGCAGAATCCGTTTCATCGTTTGTTCTCTCTTGAGGTGGATCGGAGCCATCTGGAGCGGGCCAGCGACGCCGTGAGCTTTTCGGAATGCCACCGGGGTGTCAAGGCACCGAATGGGTGGCAGCGCGCAATGCCGGGCGAAAATTGACCGGCGTCAGCGGCAATCCGCTTGGAACCGTCCAGACTTGGGAAAGTTCTGGTCGGTCTGAGCGAAACCGGCCTTGGTCAGCCGTTCCTCACGCAGGAGGTGGATATGAGCGCTTTCGACCCCGCTACCGCCCTGGAAACCCTGGCGACCGAGTACGCGGCACGCGCCGCGGCGATCCGCCGGGACCTGGCGCGCAGCCATTCGCCGGACTTTGCCGAGCAGGCGGTGCAGCGCCAGAACGACGAAGTGCTCGAAGGCCTGCTCGCCGAGGCGGAGGCGGGGATGCGCCAGGTCGGCCTGGCCCGCCTGCGCCTGGCGGAAGGTCGCTACGGCCAGTGCGAGCGCTGTGGCGAGGCTATCGAACCGGCGCGCCTGGCCGCCCTGCCTGCGGCGGAATACTGCCTGCGCTGCGCCGACCTGGTACATCGGTGAGATAGCGCCATCCGCGCCTTGTCAGTGGCGCGAGGCTGGGGGGAGAATGCGGGCGACGACACCCCGCGGCGATCTGCCGCCCGATGCAAGGATTCCCGATGCCCGATTCCGTCGCTGCCGGCCTGCGCCTGGCGCCAGAAGAACTGACCCGCCCGTTCGCTCCCGAGCAATTCGCCTTCGATACCACCGATGACCTGGAGCCCTTCCGCGGCGTGCTGGGCCAGGAACGTGCGGTCGAGGCGCTGCAGTTCGGGGTGGCGATGCCGCGTCCGGGTTACAACGTATTCGTCATGGGCGAGCCGGGGACCGGACGCTTCTCCTTCGTCAAACGCTACCTGCAAGCCGAGGGCAAGCGCGTCGCCACGCCCTCCGACTGGGTCTACCTGAACAATTTCGACGAACCGCGCGAACCTCGGGTGATCGAGCTGCCGCCGGGCAGCGCGACCGAATTCAGCGCCGACATCGACCGCCTGATCGACAACCTGATGTCGACCTTCCCGGCGGTCTTCGAACATCCGGCCTACCAGCAGAAGAAGAACGCCGTCGACCGCGCCTTCAACCAGCGCTACGACCGCGCCCTGGACTCGGTGGAACGGCGCGCCCTGGAGAAGGACGTGGCGCTGTACCGCGACAGCGCCAACGTCGCCTTCACCCCGATGAAGGACGGCAAGGCCCTCGACGAGGCCGAATTCGCCCAGTTGCCCGAAGCCGAGCGCGAGCGTTTCCACAAGGATATCGCCGCCCTCGAGGAGTACCTCAACGAGGAACTGGCGAGCCTGCCGCAGTGGAAGCGCGAGTCGAGCAACCAGTTGCGCGAGCTCAACGAGGAAACCATCACCCTGGCCCTGCAGCCCCTGCTGGCGCCTCTGGTGGAGAAGTACAACAACAACCCGGGCGTCTGCGCCTACCTGCAGGCGATGCAACTGAACCTGCTGAAGACCGTGGTCGACCAACTGGTCGACGACAGCCGCACCGACGCCCAGCGCAAGCAAGGGCTGATCGAGCAGTACGCGCCGAACCAGGCCATCGTCCACCACGCGACCAGCGGCGCGCCGGTGGTGTTCGAGTCGCACCCGACCTACGACAACCTGTTCGGCCGCATCGAGTACAGCTCGGACCAGGGGGCGCTCTACACCAGCTACCGGCAGTTGCGTCCGGGGGCGCTGCACCGGGCCAACGGCGGCTTCCTGATCCTGGAAGCGGAAAAGATGCTTGGCGAGCCGTTCGTCTGGGACGCGCTCAAGCGTGCCCTGCAGTCGCGCCAGTTGAAGATGGAGTCGCCGCTGGCCGAACTCGGCCGCCTGGCTGCGGTTTCCCTGACCCCCCAGGTGATCCCGCTGCAACTGAAGGTGATCATCATCGGCTCGCGGCAGATCTACTACACCCTGCAGGACCTCGACCCGGACTTCCAGGAGATGTTCCGGGTGCTGGTGGACTTCGACGAGGACATCCCGCTGGGTGAGGACAGCCTCGAACAGTTCGCCCAGTTGCTCAAGACGCGCACCTCGGAAGAGGGCATGGCGCCCCTCAGCGGCGCGGCGGTGGCGCGACTGGCGACCTACAGCGCGCGCCTGGCCGAGCACCAGGGGCGGCTTTCGGCACGGATCGGCGACCTGTTCCAGTTGGTCAGCGAAGCCGATTTCATCCGTCAGCTGGCGAACGAGGAGGTGATCCAGCTCGGCCACATCGAGCGTGCCCTCAAGGCCAAGCAGACCCGCACCGGACGAGTGTCGGCGCGGATCCTCGACGACATGCTGGCGGGGATCATCCTGATCGACACCGCTGGCGCCGCGGTCGGCAAGTGCAACGGACTGACCGTGCTGGAGGTGGGCGACTCGGTGTTCGGCGTGCCGGCGCGGATTTCCGCGACCGTCTATCCGGGCAGCAGCGGCATCGTCGACATCGAGCGCGAGGTCAACCTCGGCCAGCCGATCCACTCCAAGGGCGTGATGATCCTCACCGGCTACCTGGGTAGCCGCTACGCCCAGGAGTTCCCCCTGGAAATCTCCGCCAGCATCGCCCTGGAACAATCCTACGGCTACGTGGACGGCGACAGCGCCTCGCTGGGCGAGGTCTGCACGCTGATCTCGGCACTGTCGCGGACGCCCTTGAAGCAGTGCTTCGCCATTACCGGCTCGATCAACCAGTTCGGCGAGGTTCAGGCGGTCGGCGGCGTCAACGAGAAGATCGAGGGCTTCTTCCGCCTCTGCGAAGCGCGCGGCTTGACCGGCGAGCAGGGCGTGATCATCCCGCGCGCCAACGTCACCACCCTGATGCTCGACGAGCGCGTATTGCAGGCGGTGCGCGCCGGGCAGTTCCACGTCTACGCGGTGCGCGAGGTGGACGAGGCGCTGGCGCTGCTGGTGGGCAAGCCGGTCGGTGCCCAGGACGAGAAGGGACGCTTCCCGAAAGGCAGCGTGAACGATCTGGTCGTGGCGCGCTTGCAGGAGATATCCGAACTCGGCATGGAAGAGGACGACAAGGAAAAGGACAAGCCGGCGGAGAAAGAGACCGTCGCGGCGAAGGACAAGGCCGCGGCGAAGAAGGACTGAGTCCGGCGCGTTGCCGGAACCTGCCGAGGGCGGGGCTGGAAAGCCCCGCCCTCGTGCGTTTCAGCCCTGTGGACAAGTTCCCGCCGGCGCTATGCGGAACCTGGCGGCAGGTGTAGGCTCAAAACTGGGAACCCCCGTGAGGATGCCGCCATGCCGCGTAACCTCTGCCTCATCCGCCCTTGTCTGGGGCTGACCACGCGAATCGAATGCGTGGTCAGGCCGCTGGCCGGAGAGAACGGACTCTGGACCCTGCTTTGCGCCGCCGGCATGTCCGGCTCCCAGCCTTCGGCGATCAAGGCCCAGGGCCCCTTCCACGGACCGCTGGTGGCCGAAGGGGTGTTGCAGGCGATTGCCGACTGCCTGGCCCAGCAAGGCTATATCGAAGCCGTCGACCCGCCGATCTGGCGCCTGCACCTGCAGGGCGAACTGCGCCGACTCAATGGCGAACGACGGCCGCATGTCGGCGACTACCTGTTTCGCCCGGAATCCTGAGCGGCGCCTGGGCAAAGCCTGAGCAATCCGGCCAAGGCCCCGTGCCATCATCGCTGGCGGGATCCATCCCGGCTCGGTGCACATATTTATCCACAGATTTTCTGGATAAAAACCGCCGGCCGCTGCGTTATACTCGCCGCCCCATTTCCCCCTGCACATACACACAAGAGACCATGGAACGCTTTTTCGAAAACGCCATGTACGCCTCGCGCTGGCTGCTGGCTCCCATCTACATGGGCCTGTCGCTGGCGCTGCTGGCGCTGACCATCAAGTTCTTCCAGGAAATATTCCACGTCATCCCGAACATCTTCGCGATGGCCGAGGCCGACCTGATCCTGGTCCTGCTCTCGCTGATCGACATGGCTCTGGTCGGCGGCCTGCTGGTCATGGTGATGATCTCCGGCTACGAGAACTTCGTTTCGCAGCTGGACATCGACGAAGGCAAGGAAAAGCTCAACTGGCTGGGCAAGATGGATTCCGGCTCGCTGAAGAACAAGGTGGCCGCCTCCATCGTGGCGATCTCTTCGATCCACCTGTTGCGCATCTTCATGGACGCGAAGAATGTGCCGGACAACAAGCTGATGTGGTACGTGATCATCCACATGACCTTCGTGCTCTCGGCGTTCGCCATGGGCTACCTGGATAAGCAGACCCGTCACTGACGACCCTCTCCAGTGTTTCGCTCGCGCCGCCCGGCCGTTGTAAAACGGACGGGCGGCGGCGTTTCCGGCTTGCGTTGCCTGTCGCCTGGGCAAGACTTTCCTGTGATATCGGGCGGACGCCGGGAGCGGGCGTCCTTCGCATCGTCGGGGCCTGGCGGCCGGACGATGCCGGGAATCGGGCCGGCGCTGTCGGGACCGAGGCGGTTGGCGGAAACCTGGAGGCTTCCGCTGCCTGCGCAACCTCGAGAGGTTCGCGATGAACATGCAGGATCTCGCCGGCCGGGTCCAGGCCGGACATATCGACGCCTTGCACCTGGTGTCGCTGGAGGGCGGCATCTATGTCCTGGAGGCGCAGATGGGCGACCGCGCCTATCCGGTGGAGGACGATCTCGGCCAGCCGGTCAGCCTGCGCTCCGTGGAGCATGCGCGCCAGGTACTGCGCGGGCTGGACAGGGTTCCGGTGGAGTTGGTGTGCGCCGATGTCGATGACGAGATGTGTGGCCTCCTGGCCGAGTCGGGTTCGTTTATCGGCGGGCTGCCGCTGTCGATCCGCCAGGGTTGAGCACAAGCGGCTGCGCCGGTAGGGGGGAAGGGCCTTCTGTGCTAGGCTGGCCGCCCTTTTTCGACCCCACAGCGGAGCAGCGCCATGAGCGAACTCAACCTGACCACTGACGAAGCCCGTGTCAGCTACGGCATCGGCCGTCAACTGGGCGACCAACTGCGCGAGAATCCGGTTCCAGGCATGACCCTGGACGCAGTCCTGGCCGGCCTGTCCGATGCGTTCGCAGGTATCGACAGCCGGGTTTCCGGCGAGGCGCTGTCGGCCAGCTTCCAGGTGATCCGCGAACGCATGCAGGCCGAAGCCCAGGCCAAGGCCGAAGCCGCCGCTGGCGAAGGCCGCGCCTACCTGGCCGAGAACGCCAAGCGCGAAGGCGTGACCGTGCTGCCGTCGGGCCTGCAATTCGAAGTGCTGAGTACTGGCGAGGGCGCCAAGCCTTCCCGCGAGGATACCGTGCGCACCCACTACCACGGCACCCTGATCGACGGCACCGTATTCGACAGCTCCTACCAGCGCGGCCAGCCGGCCGAGTTCCCGGTGGGCGGCGTGATCGCCGGCTGGGTCGAAGCGCTGCAACTGATGAACGCCGGCTCCAAGTGGCGCCTGCACGTACCGAGCGAACTGGCCTATGGCGGCCAGGCGGTCGGCAGCATTCCTCCGCACAGCGTGCTGGTGTTCGACGTCGAACTGCTGGAAATCCTCTGAGGCGCATCGGCCCCAGGAAGGAGTGAAACGCCCCGTCGACGCATCGACGGGGCGTTTTTCATTGCGGCATCAGTAGCGGGCATCCAGCGGACGCTTGTCCTTCGGCCAGTCCTTGATCTTGTCCGGGAAGTCCGGGCGCGGCTGGTGCGAAAAGTACTCCGCGACGTCCACTGCGTCCTGGTCGCTGAGGCCGCCCTGGCCGAGCGGGAAGCGTTCCTGGAAGCCGATCGGCATGTTGTGCTTGACGAAGGCGGCAGCGGTGAAGGTCCGCGCCATGCCGGCGCCGATATTGAACGACTCGTCGCCCCACAGCGGTGGGAAGAGCATCTCGCCGGCGCTGTTCCTCAGCCCCTCGCCATTCTCGCCATGACACACCGCGCATTGTCGGGCGTAGACCTTGCGGCCGTTCTCCGGGTCGGGCTTCAGCGCCGGGTCGACCTTGCCGACGCCGCGGCCGGCGACCTTGTCCTGCGGCCGGGTGTTGTTCTTCATCCAGTCGAAGTAGGCCACCATCGCCTGCATGTCGGCAGAGTCCGGCGGCAGAGGCTTACCGTTCATCGAGCGCCGGAAGCAGCCGTTGATGCGCTCCTCCAGGCCGATGACCTTGCCCGCCCGGGGCGCGTAGCTGGGGAAGAACGCCGAGACGCCGACGAAGGGCGAGCCGTCGGCTACGGTTCCGGCGTTCAGGTGGCAACTGGTGCAGTTCAACTGGTTGCCGACGTTCGCCGGCAGCAGCTCGCGGGTCTCCAGGTGCAGGCGCATGCCGCGTACCACCTGTTCGGCGTTCGGCGCCGCGAGCATGTCCGCCAGGCGTGGAGAGACGAAGGTCGTGGCCGGGCCGTTGCCGGCCTCGATCTGCTGGCGCAGTTTCTTCACCTGGCCGGCATCGATCGACGAACCCTGGTTGCCCCAACTGCTGCGGACGAAGCTGAGGATTTCGGCGATTTCGCGGTCTTCCAGCTGGGCGAAGCCGGGCATGGTGTAGACCCGCGAGTGGGTTGCGGTCTCCGCGGTTTTCCAGCCGGTAAGGGTGATATGCAGTAGCGTGCTCGGGTTGGCCGAAGCGACCGTGGGGTTGCCGGCCAGCGGCGGGAACATACCCGGGACGCCGCTGCCGTCCTTGCGGTGGCAGTCGGAGCAGAACTGCGCGTAGCCGAGACCGCCCCGCGAGCTGTACAGGTCGACCGGTGCTGCCAGTGGGCGTTCGCTGTCGGGCATGGGCAGGTCGTCCTTGCCGGCCGGCAGGGACTTCAGGTAGCTGGCGATGGCCAGCAGATCGTCGTCGCTGAAGTGCTGGGTGCTGTGGTGGATGACATCGGTCATGCTGCCGGACACCGTGGCGAAGCGGTTCTGCCCGGTCTTCAGCAACTGCACGGTGTCCTCCACCGTCCACAGGTTGCGCAGGCTCAGCGCTTGCCATTGTTCGACGGTTTCGCCGGCGAGGTAGAACTGCCCGGAACGACCGGCTTCGCTCATGGCTTTTTCCTGGAAGGCGATGCCGCGCGGAGTATGGCAGGCGCCGCAGTGGCCGAGCCCCTGTACCAGGTAGGCGCCGCGGTTGATCGCCGGGTCCGCGTCGCTGGAGGGCGTGAACGGCGCGTCGTCGAGGAACGCCCAGTTCCACAGCGACAGGCCCCAGCGCTGGTTGAACGGCCAGCTCATCGCGCTCGGCGTATTCGCCTGGGCGACGGGTTGCACGCCGTGCATCAGGTAGGCGTACAGCGCACGCATGTCTTCTTCGCTGATCTTGGCGTAGGACGGGTAGGGCATCGCCGGATAGAGATTCACTCCCTCGGCGGTCACCCCCTTGCGCATGGCGCGGTCGAACTCTTCGAAGCTGTAGCGGCCGATGCCGGTCTCCCGGTCGGGAGTGATGTTGGTCGAGTAGATGGTACCCATTGGCGTCTTCAGCTCCAGGCCGCCGGCCATCGGCGCGCCCTGCGGGCCGGTATGGCAGGCGATGCAGTCGCCGAGCTGGGCCACGTAGCGGCCTTTTTCGATGAGCGCAGCGTCCGTGGTCGGTTCGCTGGCATGGAGCAGGGGAACGATGGAGCACAGCGCGCCGAGCAAGCCGAGGCGCGGGAAAGAAGCAGGCATTTCCTCATCCTTAGGCGTAGGCCTGGGGCGGTCCCCTCGGCCACGGTCCATTCTTTTTTTCGTTATGCGGCCGTCGACAGGACGACGGTCACGCCGCTGTTGTAACGGCTTTCAGGCGAGGTCGGCTTGATGTGGATCAGGCAGGAATCCCTATCGCGGCGAGGGGCTGCCGGCGTGCTCGGGCGAGGCGTAGCGGAAAGACCGGGACATGAGGAAAGTGACTCCGGGAAGGTCGTCCGTGACCTTCCCGGAACCGGCCGGAGGCGCCTTTGCCTCCGTTCGTGCGATCCGCCTCCCGGGCAGCGGCGCACGGATGACGCGTCCTGGCGTCATCGCAAAGGCTCAGCGCAGGGCGCGGGCGTAGCAGAAGAGGAACAGGTTGCGTACCAGCTCCTTGAGGATCAGCGGTTCGCTCGAGTTCAACTCGTGCAGGTCCAGGCCGCCCTGGTCACGCAGTTCGTCCAGCGCGTCTTCTTCCAGGACTGCGCAGATTTCCCCGGTTTCCCGGTGCAGGATCCGCAGGTAGGGGTGTGGCCGATCAAGCCAGGCATCGATCAAATAAGTCATGGCGCTCATCTCCGTGACAAGACTGTGAGATGAGAATAATTCTTATTATCGTAATAGCAAGTCTTGATCGTGCCTTTCGTCGCAAAACGAAAACGCCGCCGTGAAAACGGCGGCGTTCGTCACAAGTCGAGCCCGGTTCAGTGGGTCCGGGCGACAGCGAATTCGCTGAGTTCGACCAGGGCGGAGCGGTATTCGTTGTCCGGCAGCGTATCCAGGCAGGCGATGGCGCGGGCGGCGTAGTCGCGGGCGAGGTTGGCGGTATAGTCCAGGGCGCCGGCAGCCTCGACGGCGGCACAGACGCTCTCCAGGTCCTGGCTGCCACCTTGCTGGATGGCCTTGCGTACCAGCGCGGCCTGCTCCTCGGTGCCGTCGCGCATGGTGACGATCAGCGGCAGGGTGGGCTTGCCTTCGGCGAGGTCGTCGCCGACGTTCTTGCCGAGGGTCGCGGCGTCGCCGCGGTAGTCGAGCAGGTCGTCCACCAGTTGGAAGGCGATTCCCAGGTAGTCGCCGAAGCGGCGCAGTGCCTCGGACTGTTCCTCGCCGGCCTGGCACAGCGCGGCGGCGCTGTGGGTCGAGGCCTCGAAAAGCATCGCGGTCTTGCCGCGGATCACTTCCATGTAGGTCTCTTCGGTAGTGCTGGCGTCGCGTACCTTGGACAATTGCAGCACTTCGCCCTCGGCGATCACCCGGGTGGCCTGGGATATGATGCGCATGACCGGCATGGAACCCAGCTCGACCATCATTTCGAAGGAGCGGGCATAAAGGAAGTCGCCTACCAGCACGCTCGGCGCGTTGCCCCACAGGGCATTGGCGGTGGAGCGGCCGCGGCGCAGGCCGGAGGCGTCGACGACGTCGTCGTGCAGCAGAGTGGAGGTGTGCAGGAATTCGATGGTGGCGGCCAGCAGGCAGAGGTCGTCGCCCTTGTAGCCCAGGGTTTTGCCGGCGAGCAGGACCAGCAGCGGGCGCAGGCGCTTGCCGCCGGCGGAGATGATGTAGTCGCCGATCTTTTCCACCAGGGGAACGCGGGAGGTGAGTTGGCGACGGATGATCCCGTCGACGGCGGTGAAATCTTCCGCCACCACGCGGTAGAAGGCCTGGGGTTGCATCAGTGACAATAGCTCCACAAAGATTGCGCGGCATGCTAGGTGGCAGGGGGGGGACTGTCAAGGAAAGGCCCGTGGCACTTGCCTCGGCCTGGACCTTTCCGTACAATCGCGGGCCCTGAACTTCCTTGGCATACCCTGCCTTACGCAATTGCACGGGCGTCCGATCCGACCCCATGCAGCCATGCCGGCCGATTCCTACTTCTATAAAGCGTCGGGTGAGCAGGTTTAACGGAGATACACATGTACGCAGTGATTGTTACCGGTGGCAAGCAGCACAAAGTCACCGAAGGCGAATTCCTCAAGGTCGAGAAACTCGACGTCGCTACCGGCGAAGCGATCGATTTCGACCGCGTCCTGCTGGTTGCCAATGGCGAAGACGTGAAAATCGGCCTGCCGGTCGTCGAAGGTGCGAAGGTTACCGCTGAAGTGGTTTCCCACGGCCGTCACGACAAGGTCCGCATCATCAAGTTCCGCCGTCGTAAGCACCACATGAAGCGTCAGGGCCACCGCCAGTGGTTCACTGAAATCAAGATCACCGGCATTCAGGCCTAATTCCTTTCTGGAGGATATGACTCATGGCACACAAAAAAGCTGGCGGTTCTACCCGCAACGGCCGCGACTCAGAAAGTAAACGCCTTGGCGTGAAACTGTTCGGCGGCCAGGCTGTAAAGGCTGGCAACATCCTGGTTCGTCAGCGCGGCACCAAATTCCACGCCGGTTACGGCGTTGGCCTGGGCAAGGACCACACCCTGTTCGCGAAAGTGGACGGCGTGGTCAAGTTTGAGACCAAAGGCGCCTTTGGTCGCAAATACGTGAGCATCGTTGCTGCCTAAGCAATAGCTCGCTGAAAAAGCCCTGTCTCGCGACGGGGCTTTTTTGTTTCTGCGCCGGCTTCCGGCCATGCCCTGCTTTCGGGGCATCCTGTATCCTATGTTTTTTTCTGTTAACCCGCCCTCGTGGTGGGAGGCATATCCATGAAATTCGTCGATGAAGTATCAATCCACGTGAAAGCCGGTGACGGCGGCAATGGCCTCATGAGCTTTCGTCGCGAGAAGTTCATCGAAAAGGGCGGTCCCAACGGCGGCGACGGTGGCGACGGCGGTTCCATCTACCTGGAAGCCGACGTCAACCTGAACACCCTGGTCGACTATCGCTACACCCGCCGTTTCGATGCCCAGCGCGGCGAGAACGGCGGCAGCAAGGACTGCACCGGGGCCAAGGGCGACGACCTGATCCTGCCGGTGCCGGTCGGTACCACCGTGATCGACGCCAATACCCAGGAAATCATCGGCGACCTGACCGAGCCCGGTCAGCGGCTGATGGTCGCGCAGGGCGGCTGGCACGGCCTCGGTAACACCCGTTTCAAATCCAGTACCAATCGGGCGCCGCGCCAGACCACCCCGGGCAAGCCGGGTGAGGCGCGCGACCTCAAGCTGGAACTGAAGGTGCTGGCCGACGTCGGCCTGCTGGGACTGCCGAATGCCGGCAAGAGCACTTTCATCCGTGCAGTGTCCGCGGCCAAGCCGAAGGTGGCCGACTATCCGTTCACCACCCTGGTGCCGAACCTCGGCGTGGTCAGCGTCGGTCGCTACAAGAGCTTCGTGGTCGCCGACATTCCCGGCCTGATCGAAGGTGCCGCCGAAGGCGCCGGGCTGGGCATCCGCTTCCTCAAGCATCTGGCGCGGACCCGTATCCTCCTGCATCTGGTGGATATGGCGCCGCTGGACGAAAGCGATCCGGCCGATGCCGCCGAGGTCATCGTTCGCGAGCTGGGTCGCTTCAGTCCGGCGCTGACCGAGCGTGAGCGCTGGCTGGTGCTGAACAAGATGGACCAGATCCTCGATCCGGCCGAGCGCGAGGCGCGCAAGCAGGCGGTGATCGAGCGGTTGGGCTGGGAAGGCCCGGTCTATGTGATCTCCGCCCTGGAGCGCGATGGCACCGAGGCGCTCAGCCAGGACATCATGCGCTATCTCGACGAGCGTACCCTGCGCCTGGAAGAAGATCCGCAGTATGCCGAGGAGCTGGCCGAACTCGACCGGCGTATCGAGGACGAGGCGCGGGCCCGTCTGCAGGCGCTGGACGATGCGCGCGCGCTGCGGCGTTCGGGGCTGAAGAACGCCGGTGCGGTGGATGACGATGATTTCGATGATGAGGAAGACGACGGCGACGGTCCGGAGATCTTCTACGTTCCCTGATGGCGTGATACCCCGCCGGGCGGGCCGGCGGGGCTGAAGAGTCGAAGCCTGGGCTTCTAAGGTTGAGGGTATGCGGGACAAGGTGACTGGCGCGCGGCGCTGGGTGGTGAAGATCGGTAGCGCCCTGCTGACGGCCGATGGCCGTGGGCTGGATCGCAATGCCATGGCCGTTTGGGTCGAGCAGATGGTGGCGCTGCATTGCGCCGGCATCGAGCTGGTGCTGGTGTCGTCCGGCGCCGTCGCCGCCGGTATGAGCCGCCTGGGCTGGGTGTCCCGACCTAGCGCGATGCACGAACTCCAGGCCGCCGCCTCGGTGGGACAGATGGGGTTGGTGCAGGCCTGGGAGTCCAGCTTCGCCCTGCATGGCCTGCAGACTGCCCAGGTGTTGCTGACCCATGACGACCTCTCCGACCGCAAGCGCTACCTGAACGCCCGCAGCACCCTGCGGACCCTGGTCGAGCTGGGCGTGGTCCCGGTGATCAACGAGAACGACACGGTGGTCACCGACGAGATCCGCTTCGGCGACAACGACACCCTGGCGGCACTGGTGGCCAACCTGGTCGAGGCCGACCTGCTGGTGATCCTTACCGATCGCGACGGTATGTTCGACGCTGATCCGCGCAACAATCCCGATGCCCAACTGATCTACGAGGCGCGTGCCGACGATCCGCAGCTCGATGCGGTGGCCGGCGGCAGTGCCGGCGCCCTGGGGCGCGGCGGAATGCAGACCAAGCTGCGGGCGGCGCGCCTGGCGGCGCGTTCCGGCGGGCATACGGTGATCGTCGGTGGGCGTATCGAGCGTGTCCTCGACCGCCTGCGCGCCGGCGAACGCCTCGGCACCCTGTTGACTCCTGATCGCAGTCGCAAGGCGGCGCGCAAGCAATGGCTGGCCGGCCACTTGCAGATGCGCGGCACCCTGGTGCTGGATGATGGGGCGGTGAAGGCGGTGAGCCAGGATCACAAGAGCCTGTTGCCGGTTGGGGTCAAGGCGGTCCAGGGCAGCTTCCGTCGCGGCGAGATGGTGGTCTGTGTGGACCAGGGCGGGCGCGAAGTGGCGCGCGGCCTGGTCAACTACAGTGCGCTGGAGGCGCAGAAGATCCTCGGTCAGCCGACGGATGCCATTGAGGCCTTGCTCGGCTACGTGGATGGGCCGGAGCTGGTGCATCGCGACAATCTGGTTCTGGTCTGAGGAGAGGGCGAATGCGCAAGCTCGCGGGGTTGCTGGGTGGTCTGCTGCTGTTGCCGGCGCTTGCCGGGGCGGAGGAGATCGGCGAGGTTTCCACGGTGTTCAAGTGGGTCGGGCCGAACGACAAGATTGTCGTCGAGGCTTTCGACGATCCCAAGGTGCAGGGTGTGACCTGCTATCTGTCGCGCGCCAAGACCGGTGGGGTCAAGGGCGGCCTGGGGCTGGCGGAGGATCGCGCCGAGGCGTCGATCGCCTGTCGCCAGGTGGGGCCGATCCAGTTCAGTGGCGAACTCAAGGATGGCGAAGAGGTGTTCAAGCAGCGCACTTCGCTGGTGTTCAAAAGCATGCAGGTGGTGCGCTTCTTCGATCGCAAGCGCAATGCCTTGGTCTATCTGGTCTACAGCGACCGGGTGATCGAAGGTAGTCCGCAGAACGCGGTGACGGCGATTCCCCTCATGCCCTGGCCGACCGCTCGCTGAGGCGAGCGAGTCGCGGGCAATAAAAAACCGGCCATTGGCCGGTTTTTTATTCGAGCAAGGCGTGCCTTAGGCGGCAGCGGTGCTGAGGGCCTTGATGTGGCCGCTCAGACGGCTCTTGTGACGAGCAGCCTTGTTCTTGTGGATGATGCCTTTGTCAGCCATGCGGTCGATCACCGGTACAGCGGCGGTGAAGGCGGCCTGGGCTTTTTCCAGGTCCTTGGCGTCGATGGCTTTCACGACGTTCTTGATGTAGGTGCGCACCATGGAGCGCAGGCTGGCGTTGTGGCTGCGACGCTTCTCAGCCTGTTTGGCGCGTTTTTTGGCGGAAGGTGTGTTGGCCACCGTCGAGCTCCTCGAAAAAAACTGGGTAAATAGCGAACAAATTAAGGCCGCGAATAATGCCGTCGCCTCCAGGGGTTGTCAAGGGGCTGCGCATGCGGCCGGAAAGATCGGCGACGGATGTCGCCTGCTTTCTTGCGGGTGATTTATTCCGGCGCGCATTCTACACTCGGCGCGCCCTTGCGGACCGCCGTTCGGCGGCGAGGGCGCACTCGCGCGATGAACCGGCCCGGCCGGTCGCGGTCTTGGACAGGATCAATTTCGACATGCCGGCAGCCCGACATCCATGAATCTTCTCAAATCATTGGCGGCGGTGAGTTCCATCACCATGCTGTCGCGGGTCCTCGGCTTCGTCCGCGATACCATCCTGGCGCGGATCTTCGGTGCCGGCCTCGCCACCGACGCCTTTTTCGTCGCCTTCAAGCTGCCTAACCTGTTGCGGCGGATCTTCGCCGAGGGGGCGTTTTCCCAGGCTTTCGTGCCGATCCTGGCAGAGTACAAGAACCAGCAGGGCGAGGAGGCGACGCGGACCTTCATCGCCTACGTTTCCGGCTTGCTCACGCTGGTGCTGGCGCTGGTCACGGCGCTCGGCATCCTCGCCGCACCCTGGGTTATCTGGGTCACCGCGCCGGGCTTCGCCGATACCCCGGAAAAGTTCGCCCTGACCACCGACCTGCTGCGGGTGACCTTTCCTTATATATTGCTGATCTCGCTGTCGTCCCTCGCCGGCGCGATCCTCAACACCTGGAACCGCTTCTCGGTGCCGGCCTTCGTGCCGACCCTGCTGAACGTCGCAATGATCGGCTTCGCGCTGTTCCTCACGCCTTATTTCGATCCGCCGGTCATGGTGCTGGGCTGGGCGGTGCTGGCCGGCGGCCTGTTGCAGCTCCTCTATCAACTGCCGCACCTGAGGAAGATCGGCATGCTCGTGCTGCCGCGCCTGAACCTCAGGGACAGCGGCGTCTGGCGGGTGATGAAGCTGATGCTGCCGGCGATCCTGGGGGTCTCGGTGAGCCAGATCTCGCTGATCATCAACACCATCTTCGCCTCGTTCCTGGCAGCCGGTTCGGTGTCCTGGATGTACTACGCCGACCGCCTGATGGAGCTGCCTTCCGGCGTATTGGGCGTGGCGCTGGGGACGATCCTCCTGCCGATGCTGGCGAAGACCTATTCGAACAAGGATCGCCATGAGTACTCGCGCCTGCTCGACTGGGGCCTGCGCCTGTGCTTCCTGCTGGTGCTGCCCTGTTCGCTGGCCCTGGCGATCCTCGCCGAACCTCTGACCGTCTCGCTGTTCCAGTACGGCAAGTTCACCACGGTGGACGCGGCGATGACCCAGCGCGCGCTGGTGGCCTACTCCGTCGGCCTGCTCGGCATCATCCTGGTCAAGGTTCTGGCGCCGGGCTTCTATGCCCAGCAGAACATCCGTACGCCTGTGAAGATCGCGCTCTTCACCCTGGTTTCCACCCAACTGATGAACCTGGCCTTCATCGGCCCGCTTCAGCATGCCGGCCTGGCCCTGTCCATCGGCCTGGCCGCCTGCCTGAATGCCGGGCTGCTCTACTGGCAACTGCGCAAGCAGCGTCTGTACCTGCCGCAACCGGGCTGGGCGAAGTTCCTGGTCAAGCTGGTGGTCGCGGTGCTGGCGATGTCGGCGGTGCTGCTGGCCACGATGCACTGGCTGCCGGCCTGGGAGCAGGGCGC
The DNA here is from genome assembly GCF_001813485.1 of Pseudomonas sp. HMSC067G02. Lineage (NCBI taxonomy): Bacteria > Pseudomonadati > Pseudomonadota > Gammaproteobacteria > Pseudomonadales > Pseudomonadaceae > Pseudomonas > Pseudomonas sp. HMSC067G02. The sequence goes on along the minus strand of NZ_KV812686.1, from coordinate 58,984 downwards.
CATGCTGGAGCGATTCCTGCGCCTCGGCCTGCTGGTGGTTGCCGGTCTCCTGGCCTATTTCGGTATGCTCGCGCTGCTGGGTTTCCGCCTGCGCGACTTTTCCCGTCGGGCGGTGCTGTGAAGCGCGTCCGGGCTGGCGGCGGGATCATGCCGTTTTGCCTGTTGTCCGGCGCCCGGTACGCGTATAATCGACCACTTTCTGAGCAATAAGCGTGCTATGCAGCTGCTTCGCGGACTACACAACCTGCAGCCCCTGGCCGGGGGCTGCGTCGCCACCATCGGTAACTTCGACGGCGTCCACCTCGGGCACCAGGCTATCCTGGCGCGTCTGCGCGAGCGCTCGCTGGAGCTGGGCGTACCCAGCTGCGTGGTGATTTTCGAGCCGCAGCCGCGCGAGTTCTTCTCCCCCGATTCGGCGCCGGTGCGTCTGACCCGCCTGCGCGAGAAACTCGAGTTGCTGCGTGGGCAGGGCGTCGACGTGGTGCTCTGCCTGGCCTTCAACCGCCGCTTGCGCGAGCTGTCGGCAGCCGAGTTCGTCCGCCAGGTCCTGGTCGATGGACTGGCGGTGCGGCACCTGGAAGTGGGCGACGATTTCCGTTTCGGCTGCGACCGCTCCGGTGACTTCGCCTTCCTGGTGAACGCCAGTCGCGAGCAGGGGTTCACCGTCGAGGCGGCCGCCACCGTCGAACTGGACGGCGTGCGGGTGAGCAGCACGCGGGTCCGCCAGGCCCTGGCCGAGGGCGACCTGCATCTCGCCGAGCGCCTTCTGGGGCGTCCCTTCAGCCTGAGCGGACGGGTCCTGCATGGACAGAAACTCGGCCGGCAACTGGGCTCGCCCACGGCCAACATTCAACTGAAACGGCGCAAGGCGCCGTTGAACGGGGTCTACCTGGTCAGTACGCTGGTCGATGGCCAGCGTTGCCAGGGGGTGGCGAACATCGGCACCCGCCCTTCGGTGAACGGCGACGGCCGTCCCCATCTGGAAGTGCACCTGTTCGATTTCGCCGGCGATCTATACGGCCGGCATCTGCAGGTGACCTTCCACCAGAAGCTGCGCGACGAGCAGCGTTTTGCCTCCCTGGAGGCACTCAAGGCGGCGATTCTCGCGGATATCGCCGCCGCCCGGGCCTACTGGCTGGGCCAACCGCTTGATTGAAGAGATCCTGAACAGGCCCTGAGATGACCGACTACAAAGCGACGCTAAACCTTCCGGAAACCGCCTTCCCAATGAAAGCCGGCCTGCCCCAGCGCGAGCCGGAAACCCTGAAGTTCTGGAACGACATCGGTCTGTACCAGAAGCTGCGGGCCATTGGCGGCGACCGTCCGAAGTTCGTCCTGCACGATGGCCCTCCGTACGCCAACGGCAGCATTCACATCGGTCACGCGGTCAACAAGATTCTCAAGGACATCATTGTCCGCTCCAAGACCCTGGCGGGCTACGACGCGCCCTATGTGCCGGGCTGGGATTGCCACGGCCTGCCCATCGAGCACAAGGTCGAGACCACCCACGGCAAGAATCTTCCGGCGGACAAGACCCGCGAACTGTGCCGCGAATACGCGGCCGAGCAGATCGAAGGGCAGAGGGCCGACTTCATCCGCCTGGGCGTGCTCGGCGAGTGGGACAACCCCTACAAGACCATGAATTTCGCCAACGAGGCGAACGAAATCCGCGCCCTCGCGGAAATGGTCAAGCAGGACTTCGTGTTCAAGGGCCTGAAGCCGGTCAACTGGTGCTTCGACTGTGGTTCGGCGCTGGCCGAGGCCGAGGTCGAGTACGCCGACAAGAAGTCGCCGACCATCGACGTCGGCTTCCCGGTGGCGGATGCCGACAAGCTGGCCGCGGCCTTCGGCCTGGCGGCCCTGGACAAGCCGGCGCAGATCGTCATCTGGACCACCACGCCCTGGACCATCCCGGCCAACCAGGCGCTGAACGTGCATCCGGAGATCGACTACGCGCTGGTCGATGCCGGCGATCGCTACCTGGTGCTGGCCGAGGCCCTGGTCGAGTCCTGCCTGGCGCGCTACCAGCGCGAGGGCAAGGTGGTCGCCACCGCCAAGGGCGAGGCGCTGGAACTGATCAACTTCCGCCATCCGTTCTACGAGCGCCTGTCGCCGGTCTACCTGGCCGACTACGTGGCCCTCGATGCCGGCACCGGTATCGTCCACTCGTCGCCGGCCTACGGCGAAGACGACTTCTATACCTGCAAGCGCTACGGGATGAGCAACGACGACATCCTCAGCCCGGTGCAGAGCAACGGCGTCTACGTCGACTCGTTGCCGTTCTTCGGCGGCCAGTTCATCTGGAAGGCCAACCCCAACGTGGTGGCCAAGCTGGAAGAGGTCGGTAGCCTGCTGGCCCACGAAACCATCAATCACAGCTACATGCACTGCTGGCGGCACAAGACGCCGCTGATCTATCGCGCCACCGCGCAGTGGTTCGTCGGCATGGACAAGCAGCCCAGGCAGGGTGCTTCCCTGCGCGAGCGAGCGCTGGAAGCCATCACCCAGACCGAATTTGTCCCGGGCTGGGGCCAGGCGCGCCTGCACGGAATGATCGCCGGGCGTCCCGACTGGTGCATCTCGCGCCAGCGCAACTGGGGCGTACCGATCCCGTTCTTCCTGCACAAGGCCAGCGGCGAACTGCATCCACGCACCGTCGAGCTGATGGAAGAGGTCGCGCAGCGAGTCGAGAAGGAAGGCATCGAAGCCTGGTTCAAGCTCGACGCCGCCGAGTTGCTCGGCGAGGAGGCCGCGCAGTACGACAAGATCAACGACACCCTGGACGTCTGGTTCGACTCCGGCACCACCCACTGGCACGTGCTGCGTGGTTCCCACCGGATCGGCCATGCCAGCGGCCCGGTCGCCGATCTCTACCTGGAAGGTTCCGACCAGCACCGCGGCTGGTTCCACTCCTCGCTGCTGACCGGCTGCGCGATCGACAACCATGCGCCGTACCGCCAGTTGCTGACCCACGGTTTCACCGTCGACGAGTCCGGCCGCAAGATGTCCAAGTCACTGGGCAATACCGTGGTGCCGCAGACCGTCATCGATACCCTGGGCGCCGACATCCTGCGCCTGTGGGTAGCCTCGACCGATTACTCGGGCGAGATCGCGGTATCCCAGCAGATTCTCCAGCGCAGCGCCGATGCCTACCGGCGGATCCGCAATACCACGCGCTTCCTGCTGTCCAACCTGAACGGTTTCGATCCGGCCACGGATCTGCTGCCGCCCCAGGAAATGCTGGCCCTGGATCGCTGGGCGGTCGATCGCGCCCTGCTCTTGCAGCGCGAGATCGAAGAGGCGTATCGCGAGTACCGCTTCTGGAACGTCTATTCCAAGGTGCACAACTTCTGCGTACAGGAGCTGGGCGGGTTCTACCTGGACATCATCAAGGACCGCCAGTACACCACCGGCGCCAACAGCGTCGCCCGGCGCTCCTGCCAGACCGCACTGTTCCACATCGCCGAGGCCCTCGTGCGCTGGATCGCCCCGATCCTGGCGTTCACCGCCGAGGAAGTCTGGAAGTTCCTGCCCGGCGAGCGCGCCGAGTCGGTAATGCTCGCCACCTGGTACGACGGCCTCAGCGAATTGCCGGCCGACGTGACGTTGAATCGCCAGTACTGGGAGCAGGTCATGGCGGTGAAGGCCGCGGTCAACAAGGAGCTGGAGAACCAGCGCGCGGCCAAGGCCGTGGGCGGCAACCTGCAGGCCGAGGTCACCCTGTATGCGGAAGACGCGCTGCAGGCCCAATTGGCCAAGCTGGGCAACGAGCTACGCTTCGTCCTGATCACCTCGACCGCGACCCTGGCGCCGCTGTCGGCGGCTCCGGCCGACGCGGTGGACAGCGAAGTCGCCGGCCTCAAGCTGAAAGTGGTCAAGTCGACCCACGCCAAGTGCGGTCGTTGCTGGCACCATCGCGAGGACGTCGGTCAGCACGCTGCGCATCCTGACCTGTGTGGTCGCTGCATCGAGAACATCGAAGGCAGCGGCGAGGTTCGCCACTATGCCTGAGGTCGATCGTTTCGGGCGCTTGCCCTGGCTGTGGATCACCGTGCTGGTGTTCGTCCTCGACCAGCTCAGCAAGGCGTTCTTCCAGGCCGAACTGAGCATGTACCAGCAGATCGTGGTGATCCCCGATCTGTTCAGTTGGACCCTGGCCTACAACACCGGTGCTGCCTTCAGCTTCCTGGCCGACAGCTCGGGCTGGCAGCGCTGGCTGTTCGCCCTGATCGCCATCGTCGTCAGCGCGATCCTGGTGGTCTGGCTGAAACGCCTGAAGAAAGGCGAGACCTGGTTGGCCATCGCCCTGGCGCTGGTGCTCGGTGGCGCCCTGGGCAACCTCTACGACCGCATGGTTCTTGGCCACGTGGTGGACTTCATCCTGGTGCACTGGCAGAACCGCTGGTACTTCCCGGCGTTCAACCTGGCCGATAGCGCCATCACCGTCGGCGCCGTCATGCTGGCGCTCGACATGTTCAGATCAAAGAAATCCGGAGAAGCCGCCCATGGCTGAGTCGACCCGCATTGGCCAGGAGAGCCGCGTCACCCTGCATTTCGCCCTCAAGCTGGAGGACGGCAACGTCGTCGACAGCACCTTCGACAAGCAGCCGGCCTCGTTCAAGGTCGGCGACGGCAACCTGCTGCCGGGCTTCGAACAGGCGCTGTTCGGCTTGAAGGCTGGCGACAAGCGCACCCTGAGCATTCTTCCCGAACAGGGCTTCGGCCAGCCGAATCCGCAGAACGTGCAGATCATGCCGCGCGACCAGTTCCAGGACATGGAGCTGGCCGAGGGCCTGCTGGTGATCTTCAACGACGCGGCCAAGACTGAACTGCCGGGCGTGGTCAAGGCGTTCGATGAGCAGCAGGTGACCGTCGACTTCAATCATCCGCTGGCCGGCAAGACCCTGGCCTTCGAAGTCGAGATCATCGACGTCCAGCCGGCCTGAACCGTCGGTCGCTGCGCCCTTCCCAAGCGGGGAGGGCGGTAGCAAGGTTCATTCGTCCAATCACCGCGTCGCCCACGAGACCGCCATGCAAATCAAACTCGCCAATCCCCGCGGCTTCTGCGCCGGCGTGGATCGCGCCATCGAGATCGTCAACCGTGCCCTCGATGTCTTCGGCCCGCCGATCTACGTGCGTCACGAGGTGGTGCACAACAAGTTCGTCGTGGACAACCTGCGCCAGCGCGGCGCCATCTTCGTCGAGGAACTCGATCAGGTGCCGGACAACGTCATCGTCATCTTCAGCGCCCACGGCGTTTCCCAGGCGGTCCGCAAGGAAGCCGAGGGGCGCGGCCTGAAGGTTTTCGACGCGACCTGCCCGCTGGTGACCAAGGTGCACATGGAAGTGGTGCGCTACAGCCGCGACGGCCACGAATGCGTGCTGATCGGGCATGAAGGCCACCCCGAGGTGGAAGGCACCATGGGCCAGTACGATGCCAGCAACGGCGGTGCCATCTACCTGGTGGAGGACGAGGCCGACGTCGCCGCGCTGGAGGTGCGCAAGCCCGAAGCCCTGCACTACGTGACCCAGACCACCCTGTCGATGGACGACACCTCGAAGGTCATCGATGCCCTGCGCGCCAAGTTCCCGCAGATCCAGGGGCCGCGCAAGAACGACATCTGCTATGCCACCCAGAACCGCCAGGATGCCGTGAAGGAACTGGCCGACCAGTGCGACATGGTCCTGGTGGTGGGCAGCCCCAACAGTTCCAACTCCAACCGCCTGCGCGAACTCGCCGAGCGGATGGGCACGCCGGCCTACCTGATCGACGGTGCCGAGGACATGCAACGCGGCTGGTTCGACGGTGTGCGTCGCATCGGAATCACCGCAGGCGCCTCCGCGCCGGAAGTGCTGGTGCGCGGCGTGATCGCCCAGCTACGCGAGTGGGGGGCGTCGGAGGAACAGGAACTGGACGGGCGAGAGGAGAACATTACCTTCTCGATGCCCAAGGAACTGCGGGTCAAGGCTTTGTGAACCGTGCGCAATGAAAGAGCCCCTCTCGTAGAGGGGCTCTTTCGTTTCAGCGCCAGCAGTCGTTGACGGTGCTGTTGTTGCCGGTCTTGCCGGCTGCGCCGCGTTCGCCGAGCTGATTGAGGGTCAGCTTGCCGCAGGTCTTGTCGCGGGTCTGCGAGTTGATCGGCGTGGCGGTCAGGGTATAGGTGGTGCTGGTGGGCGTCGCTATGGTGAGGTTGTACAGGTTGTTCGGCGAGTTGGCCGAACTCATGCCCAGTTTGGCCACGTCCTTGGTGTAGCCGACCCCGGGGTTCTGCGAGTAGTAGCGTTCCTGGCGCGCGGCCGCGTCCGAGAGCAGGGCCTGGCCCTCGGTGCGGTTGGAGCGGATCACGTAGTTCTGGTAACTGGGAATGGCGATGCCGAGGAGGATGCCGATCACCGCCACTACCACCACCATTTCCAGCAGCGTGAAGCCCTTCTGTCTTGTCCTCATCGGGGCTGTTCCTCCCCGTCCTGGCGGGGCTGTTCTTTCTCGATCATCTCGGCCAGCTCCTGTTCGCTCATCTGTTTGTGAATGTAGATATCGGTGATGGTGGACCACGGCTGGCTGACGGTGCCAGAGTAGGACACCACGGAGCCCGGCTTGACCTGGAACAGGCTGGGCATGCCGTTCCTGACGGTGCTGTTGGGCAGGCGATAGAGCCGGTGGTCGATGTCCACCAGGTTCTTCTCGACCTGGACTTCGAAGACCACGCCAGCGCCTTCGAAGGTCTGGGGCTCTTCGGCCCAGCAGAGTCCGGGAACGGCCAGGGCCAGCAGCATAGGCAGCACTTTCATATCAGTTCTTTCCTTCGATGGGTCGCCAGTTCTGGCGGCCACGGGTGTTCGGACCGGGGTTCACGGTCAGGCATTCGCCCGAGGAGCAGACCTCCGGATTGCCCTGTTCGTTGGTGCTCAGCGTCAAGCCTCCCAGGCCTTTCTGCTCGGTACCGGATACCGCGACGTTCTGCTTGTTGTAGCTGTAGTCGGATTTCGAGTCCACGACGCCCTGGCGTGCCAGGTCGAACACGGTGAAGCTGGTGCGACCGCCGGTATAGGGATCGAGGCCATAGGTCCAGTTGCTGGCGCCGTCGGCACAGGGGTCATCGTTCGGGGTGATGGTTTGCAGCAGCACCACCTGGCCGATGGCGATCATGTCCTCGATCAGCATCTCGCCCTTCAGGGTGCCGTTGACCATGAAGTCCAGATACCAGCCGGACTGCTTGGTGCTGCCGTCATTGTTCAGCCAGTTGACCGGGTTCTGACTGGCGATGCGAATGGTGCGAGCGGTCGAGGCGAAGGTCGAGTCGGCCTGCAGGTCCAGGGTCTGCTGCTGCAGGTTGCCGCGCGTCAGTCGGGGTGTGCTGCCCGCGGCTTCGCCCTTGGTCTGCTGGTCCCAGATGCCGTAGAGCGTCTGGACGCGGCTGGTATCGGCCCGGGCGTCGGCGTTCTCGAAATACTTGCCGGTGCCGAAGATCACGATGTAGCCCTTGCGTGTCGGATGGCGAACCAGCGAGGGCGCGGCGGTGATCGCCTGCGCCGCGCCGGCGGAGTCGACCGCCGAATAGAGCGGTTGGCCACCGAAAGACACCCTGAAGCTCGAGGCTACCGCCGGGCCGTCGTTGGCTCGGCTGAACGGATCGTCCTGGTTGACCTTGCCGGCGATCAGGTCGAAGCGCCAGAGATTGCCTTGCAGGTCGCCGGCGTAGGCGTAGTCGGCTACGCCGTCGCTGTTATTGTCTGCCAGGCGAGGGCTGGATAGACCGTTGGGTACGCCGGTCCTGCCGGTGACTTCCAGTTTGCGGGTGATGGCCCCGGTCTCCAGGTCGATGATCAGCAGCGCGGCCTTGTCGTTCAGGCTGGAATAACCGTTTCCGGTAACCACGGCCCACTTGCCGTTGTGCAGCCGGGCGACCGTGGGTTTGGGGAAGCTGTAGCCCAGGTCGGGCTCCTGGTCCACGCCGATTTCCCAGAGCAGCTTGATGTTGGCGGGGTCGGTCACGTCGAGGGCGAACAGGCCCTTGCCGCCGGCACGCAGGCTGCCGATCAGCACGGTATGCCAGGCGCCGCCGAAGAAGGCGTCGGCGACCACCGGCGAACCGTCGACATAGAACTGGTGGGCGCCGCCCTGGTAGCCGCGGGCGGTCAACTTGTGGAGCTTCTCGAAGACCGCGCTTGGGATGAAGGCGAAGGTCTCGTTACCGTCGGTATCGAAACCGTGCAGCATGCCGTCGTTGGCGCCGACGTATACCCGCGGGGCACGGGTTTTCTGTGCTTCTGCGAACGTGGAGTAGTTGCCGCTGGGCTCGATCGGCTGGGCCAGGTAGGTCAGGTACTGGGCCTTGCCGACCGTCGCCGGCGAGGAGTTGATGATATCGCCGAGGATCGAGTTGCGGGTGCGGAAGTTGTCGCTGTTCTCCTTGCTGCGATCGCCGCGCAGGAAGGCCACGCGGTCCTGGCCCTTGGTGTCGGCGACATCGTTGCGGTCCGGATCGCGGTTCAACTGCCGCTTCTGGTCGGCGCTGAGGCTGCCCCAGGTGAACTCCTTGAGGCCCGAGGTACCGGATCCGGCCATCATGATCTTGCGGCCAGCTCCACCGTTGGGCATCGCGTCGAGGATGCTCTGCGCGCTCCACAGCTTGGTCTGCACGGTGGCCTTGTCCTGGGTGGTCAGGCTGTAGCGGGTCAGGTCGCCAGCCCAGTTCTTGTCGCTGGCGAAGCTGGTCTGGTAGGCGAAGCGGGTCAGCTTGTCGCCAGTGTCGTCTTCCTGCAGGGACGAGCTGATGGCGGGGCGGGATGCCGGCAGGTCCTTGCCCGAAATTCGGTTGAGGATGTCCTGGAAGGCCGCGACCAGTTGGTCCGGCGAGTCGGCGCTGAAGAACTCGCCCCGGGAGTTCACTGCGGCGTGCCACAGATCGTAGACGTTGTTGGGGTCGTTGTTCGACGCGCGGGGCCAGCTCAGGTTGCCAGCCACGATATCGTTGTAGCCACCGGAAAAGGTGGAGCCTTCCCATCTCGGACTGGTGAGGCTGGTGGTCAGGCCCAGGCCCAGGGTGTAGGTCACCATGTGTTGCCAGGTCGCCGGATCGTTGCGCGGATTCCAGTACTCCGCCGAGGGATTGGCCTGGTCCGGGTAGGGAATGTACGGCTTGATGTTGTCGTCGATATCCGGCCGGGCATCGGTGGCCCAGTAATGGAAGGCCTGGTCGGCCAGGGTATTGGACGTACCGTCCCTGTAGGGTGTCTGGCTGCTATAGCTCTTCCCATCGGGGAGGTTACGAGCGGTGCTGTCGGCATTGCCTACGCTGGCCGAGTCGTTGTTCCAGAGACCGTCGGTCATCAGGATATGATAGCTGCCCCGGCAGCTGTACTCGGGCGCGGTCTGAGTCCCTGGGCGATAAGCATAGGGACCGTTGACGCCAGTCTTCTTGAGAAATTCGCCTGCCCGGGTCATCGCCTGGCGCAGTGGCGTACCACCATTGACCGAAAGATTTTCCAGCCAGTTGAAGAAGTTCACCCGATGTTGACCAGTGAAGTCTCTCAGGTAGTTGTTGTAGCAGTTGCTGGAACCGCTGCCGATCTGGCAGTAGGAGTTGTTCAGCAACTGCCAACTGATCCGCGCATTTTCCGGCAGACTATAAAAGGCTAGGTTGGCGGCGGTCTGGGTAGCCAGGGCGCGGGTACGGTAGAAGGAATACCAGTTGGCAAAGTTCTGTTGCTGGTCTGCTCCGACAATATCTACACGCTTGTAACAGGATTCGTTGGTCGAGGAGCAACCGGAGCCCGAGTATTGGTAGTAGAACGCGAGTCGAGAGCTGTGCATGCTGGACTCGCTGCCCGCACTCGAGCCACCACTGTAGGAAATAGTTGGCCGGTAGTAGCGGGACAGATCCACTTGGCCCTGTTGGGTGAATCCATTGCGCCACGCTGCGGTGAAACTCGGCTTCGGATAGTCTTGGACCTGAATCTGGCCGTTGGAGAGGGTTACTTTCTTCGGCAGTTTGTACCGCGTATTCGGGTCGTAGTACATCGGGTTGAAGCTGTTCGACGCGAAGAACGTATCGTTCCCATATCTGGAAATGCTGTCTGGCGCATAGGCGAACGCCATACTGCCCGAGTCGTCGAGAGTCACCAGCATGTTCGGGGCGACGCCCTGAATCAGCATCAGCGGCTGCTGGCTGACCGACAGGGCGGCGGCGTGGGTGGTCTGGGCGGAGAGCAGGACGGCGCCGCTGAGCGCGGCTGCCAGCGAGGTCTTGCCGATCTGGTGGAGTGCCGATTTCATGCGAGGCTCGATCAGTTGGTATAGAGACGGGCGAGAACGGTCTGCAGGACGGTTTCGCTGTTGGTCTGGTTGCGCGCGACGCTATTGGTCTCGTAGTAGAAGGTGCCGATGCCGCGCATCAGGTTGCCGTATTCGGGGCTTTCCGCTTCGTTGACCTGGCCGCCCGAGGGAATGGGCAGGTTGTTCCACTGCACGCTGTAGAGCGTGCCCGCGGTGGTCGCGCTGGTGATGTCGCTGCCGCGGTAACTCATCCAGGTATTGGCGATGCCCTTCAGCACGCCGACCGGATTCTGGTGGGTGTCCGCCAGCTTCAGGTTCAGCGCGGCGAGGTCCAGCAGGCAGGGACGGGCCACGTTGTCGGCCCTACAACCGGTGCCGGGCTCCGGCGGACGCAGGGTGTTGACGAAGCGCCGCTCGCCTTCGCGGAGTCCGGACTCGGCGGCATTCTGCAAGCGAGTCTGTTCGATGACGTTGCCGGTGATGCGGCTTTCCAGTACCACTTCGCGCATGCTCGAGACCGCCAGCAGGGTGACGATCACCAGGATCGCCAGGGCGATGACCAGCGTGGCGCCGCGCTGTTGTGCAGGGAAGTTGTTCATGGCACGAGATTCCTGAGTGTCTGGCTGCCCTTGGCGATCTGGTAGAGGCGGTCCTTGTCGTTGCCTTGCAGGCTGGTCTTGGACGAGGGGTAGAGCGTGATCCAGTCGTCCAGGGTCTTGCTGTCACCCTGGCGCAGGTTCTTGTCGCTGGCCATCAGCGCGGAGTAGCGCAGGGCACGCACCGGACGGTCGGCGATGTTGGCCTGTTCGACGAAGCTTTCCACTTCGCGTTTGCCGGCCATGGTCGGGCCGACGCCGTACTCGAGCTTGAAGTCGACCAGGCCGCTGACGATCTCCTGGCCTCTGTCCTTGAGGCTCTGCGCCGAGCAGGTAAGCGTTCCGGGAGCATCGGCGGTTGAGGGTATAAAGAGAATGCGGGCGATTATGGCGTCGGCAGTCCCAAATGGATCGCTGGGCGTGGTGATCGAATTGCCTTCGCAGTCGTAGGCCTCGCCGGGCGCCGGCTGGTAGCGGTAGCAGAAGCCGGTTTGGCCGGTCTTGGCTATCGCGGGCACCAGGGTGGCTCCGGCCTTGAACTCCTCGCAAAATGCGGACTTGGCCAGCGCTTTGAAGGCAAACTCGTTGGGGTCGTCCGCACGTCGACGGAAACCCACCTTGGCCAGTTGCTGGTCCAGGAACATCATGGCGAAGCGTCCGTTTTCCTGGTTGCCTGCCTGGCCTTGCTGGAACAGGTAGTTGCGCTTGTTGTCCAGGTAGATCTGGGTAATCCCGAGAATCAGGAAGCTGCTGATGGCGAGGGCCACCAGTAGTTCGATCATGGACAGACCCGATTGCCGTCGGGAGCGGTTGTTCATGCTCATGGCTCGACCCTGAGGGTGTAGTAGCAGAGGGAGGTGTCGGCGCTGCTGTCGGCGGCGTTGACGCAGGCGCCTTGCTTGCCGCGCCAGGCCAGGCGGATTTCCAGCATGGAGCCCTTGCCGTCGCAGTCGCCCGGCTTCGAGCTGCGGCAGATGTAGTAGTCGCTCATCAGCAGGTCGCCAGCGCCTGGCAGTTCGTTCTTCACCTGTTCCGCCCAGCATCCCAGGCGGTCCTTGATCGCGTCGGGCAATGGCGTGCAGGAGGACGGCGCGGTGGGGAACGCCGACCCCTTGGCCTTGAAGAAGTCGGATTGCGTGGCCATCTGGTCCTTGACGTCGTACAGCGCCTTCGGGCTCGCCCGCATGCTTTCCAGCAGGTTGCTGCCGAGCATGGCTGCCTTGTTGCGCTCGACCGAGTCGGCGGTGTACTGGATGGTCTTGCCCTGCATGGCGATCATGCCCAGCACGCCGATGCTGATCAGCAGCAGGGCGACCAGCACTTCGATCATGCTGAAGCCGGATTGGTACAGCGGCTTGTGCCGCGATTTCAATAGCATGACTGGGGCGCCTTGGAGGAAGGTTCGAGTTGGATCCGGCCGGCCTGGCTGATGCTCAGCACGCGGCCGCCGTCGGTCTTGCCGTTCTGGCAGATGGCGAAGGTTCGTTCCGTTGGCGGTACGAGGGTACCGTTGGCCGTGAAGGTCAGATGTTCCACGGCGCTCTTTTCCTTCGCTGTCAGCGTGGCGGCACGGAAGCCGTCGTGCTTGCGCAGGGGCGCGGCGATCGAGCCGGAGGCCAGGACACCTATGCTCAGGCCCTTGCCCCAGTCCTTGTCCTTCAGCGCCTGGATGCTGATCGCGCGCCTCTGGGACACGGCTTCGCTGCGAGCGTACTGCAGCATCGCATTGAGTTCCTCGGCGGCGCTCTGCAGTTCGTTGCGTTCTGTCAGCTGCTTGAAGCTCGGAATGGCGAAGCTCGCCATGATGGCCAGCAGGACGACGATGATCAGCAACTCGATCAGGGTGAAGCCGGTCGAGTTGGAACGATATGACATGCGGTTGCTCCAGGGGGTCTACGCCTGGAAAGCATGCCAAACGGGCCTGGGAGCGTCTTGCGGTCGTTGACGGTCGGCCCGTGGGGCAGGACAACTGGTCCATGATCATCCGGAAGTGCTGCATAGCTCACGTTTCTCCCGGTTCTCCCTGGCGCTCGCGGTACGGAGCCGGCCCTGCCGGTTGAGGATCAGTTGCCAGGCAACGGTATGCCTTCCGCAGAGCAGAAACCGCCCGTTGTGAATGTTGAGCTGGCCGCTGGGGAGGAACCTGAGGCGGTTCGAACGGTTCCAGCGGAGCCTTTCCTTCTTTGCAAGCGCGCGTCCCACGAGAAGCCGTTCCCCACCGTCTTCCGCAAGCAGCCAGCCCTTTCCCCAGTCGCTGCCGCAGTGACGGCCATCGGTCGACGGACAGAGCGTCACCGCGCGCTGGTAGGCGACGGCATGCGCTCTGCCCAGCTGGATGCTCGCACTCAGTTCGTGCAACACGCTTCGCTGGCGATTGCCGTCCAGCCAGGCTGCCATCCCGGGCAGCGCCAGGCTTCCCAGTATCCCCAGCAGAACCAGCGCAAACAGCAGCTCGGTGAGCGTCAACGCTCTCTGCGACCTTTCGACCATGGCAGGCGGCCCTTTTGCTCGTATCATTCCGCGACGGTCGTATCTCGCCGGATTTTCCCCGTTGCCTCAATCAGCAGCGGGATGAGGCGTATGACCGACTTTTCTGCAACCCCTGTGTGATCGTGGAGGCCCTGGTGTCGGAAAGAGTTGTGGTAGTGGGCGCTGGTGTCATCGGCCTGTTGACCGCCCGGGAGCTGGCGCTCGCCGGACTGCGGGTGACCCTGGTGGAGCGGGGCGAGAGTGGGCGTGAGGCATCCTGGGCGGGAGGCGGGATCGTCTCGCCGCTCTATCCGTGGCGCTACAGCCCGGCGGTGACCGCCCTGGCGCACTGGTCGCAGGACTTCTACCCGGCCCTGGGGCAGCGTTTGCTCGACGAGACCGGGCTCGATCCCGAGGTCCATACCGTTGGCCTGTACTGGCTGGACCTGGACGACCAGATCGAGGCACTGCAGTGGGCACGCAACCACACCCGGCCGTTGAAGGAAGTGCCGATCGAGGAGGCCTACGCGGCGGTGCCCGGGCTGGGCGCGGGCTTCCAGCGGGCGGTCTACATGTCGGGCGTGGCCAATGTGCGCAATCCTCGCCTGGCGCGCTCATTGCGGGCATCCCTGCAACAATTCGCCAATCTCGAGTTGCATGAGCAGACGGAGGTGCGCGGCTGGTTGCGCGACGGCGATCGAGTGGTCGGCGTGGCGACCTCGCGTGGCGAGATCCGTGGCGACAAGGTGCTGCTGGCGGCAGGCGCCTGGAGCGGCGAGTTGTTGAAGCCGCTTGGCCTGGAACTGCCCGTGGTACCGGTGAAAGGGCAGATGATCCTCTACAAGTGCGCGGCGGATTTCCTGCCGCGCATGGTGCTGGCCAAGGGGCGCTACGCGATTCCGCGGCGCGACGGCCACATCCTGATCGGCAGCACCTTGGAACATTCGGGCTTCGACAAGACGCCGACCGACGAGGCGCTGGAAAGCCTCAGGGCGTCTGCGGCAGAACTGTTGCCGGAACTGGCGGACATGCAGCCGGTGGCCCACTGGGCAGGGTTGCGCCCGGGCTCTCCCGAAGGTATCCCCTATATCGGTCCGGTGCCTGGCTTCGACGGGCTCTGGCTGAATACCGGGCACTACCGCAACGGGCTGGTCCTGGCGCCGGCGTCGTGCCGTCTGCTGGCGGATCTCATGAGCGGGCGGGAAGCGATCATCGACCCGGCCCCCTACGCCCCGGCTGGTCGCCTCTGAGGAGCGAAAACCAAAAGGCCTGTCTTCGGACAGGCCTTTTCATTTTCAGTCGATGCCCAGCTTTTTCAGGCGATAGCGCATCGAGCGGAACGTCAGGCCCAGGCGCTGGGCCGCGGCGGTGCGGTTCCAGCGGGTCTCCTCGAGCGCCTGCATGATCAGCTTGCGCTCGATATCTTCCAGGTAGTCCTCGAGGTTGTCGATTTCGCTCAGGCTCGCCGCGCCTTCCTGGCTGGCACCCGGCGCATCGGCCAGGCGCAGGTCGTGAGGCTGGATCTGGTCGTCTTCGCACAGGGTATAGGCGCGCTCCAGCATATTCTCCAGCTCGCGGACGTTGCCCGGGAAGCGGTAGTTCTTCAGCTTCTCCTGTGCGTCGCCGGTCAGCCTGGCGGCCGGCAGGCCGGTGTCGCCGGCCAGGCGCTTGAGGATGCGATCGGCGAGCAGCGGGATGTCCTCGCGGCGTTCGCGCAGCGGCGGTACGCGCAGCTCGATGACGTTGAGGCGGTAGTAGAGGTCCTGGCGGAAGCGCCCGGCGCCGACTTCGGCGGCGAGGTCCTTGTGGGTGGCGCAGAGGATGCGCACGTCGACGGCGACCTCCTGCTGGCCGCCGACCGCGCGCACGGCCTTTTCCTGGATCGCCCGGAGCAGTTTGACCTGCATGGCCATCGGCAGGTCGGCGACTTCGTCGAGGAACAGGGTGCCACCGCTGGCGGCCTGGAACAGGCCCTGCTTGTCTTCGATAGCGCCAGTGAAGCTGCCTTTCTTGTGGCCGAAGAACTCGCTTTCCATCAGCTCGGAGGGAATCGCGCCGCAGTTCACCGGCACGAACGGCCGCTCGATACGTGGCCCCTGCTCGTGGATCAGGCGCGCCACCAGTTCCTTGCCGCTGCCGGACTCGCCACTGATGTAGACCGGCGCCTGGCTGCGCGCCAGCTTGCCGATCTGGTTGCGCAGGGCGCGCATCGGCGGCGACTCGCCGAGCAGGCGGTTGTCCACCGGCGCTTCCTCGGCTTCCGGGTTGCGCAAGCGCAGGGCGGTTGCCACCAGCTCCCGCAAGCGACCGAGGTCGACCGGTTTGGTGAGGAAGTCGAAGGCACCGGCCTTGAGCGCCTGGATCGCGGTGTCCAAGCTGCCGTACGCGGTGATCATGGCCACCGGGGTCTGTGGATGGCGCTGCTGGATGTACTGGACCAGATCGAGGCCGCTGCCGTCCGGCAGGCGCATGTCGGTGAGGCACAGGTCGAACGGCTCGCGGGCCAGCAACTCGCGGGCTTCCTTGACGTTGCGGGCGCTGCGGGTGTCCAGCTTCATGCGGCCGAGAGTGATTTCCAGCAGTTCGCGGATATCCGGTTCATCGTCGACGATCAGGGCTTTTTGTCGGCTCATGCGTGCGGCTTCCGTCAGCTGAGTTTGCGCGGGTGGGCGAAGGTGATGCGGAAGCAGCCGCCGCCTTCCTCGCGATTGCGGTAGTCGATCCGTGCCTGGTTGCTCTCGCAGAGTTCGCGGGAGAGATAGAGGCCCAGGCCGGTGCCTTTGCTTTCTGTAGTAAAGAAGGGTTCGAACAGGTTGTTCAGTTTGTCCGCCGGTACGCCGGGACCGTCGTCGATGACTTCCAGCACCGGCAGGTCGCTCTCCGGGTCGCGCGCGAGGCTCAGCCAGACCTGGCCGCGCCCGTGCGCCTGGGCGCTGTAGCGAAGACCGTTCTGCACCAGGTTGCTCAGCACCTGGTTCAACTGGTGTGGGTCCATGCGGGTCTGGATGTCGCCGGCACCGAGCTGCAGGTGCAGTTCGCTGTCGTTGCGCAGCCTGCCGGGATATTCGTCGACGAACCGCTGAAGCCACTCCTTCAGGTCGAGCTGCTGCGGTTCGGCCTGGCGGCGACGGGAGAGCTGCAGGACGTTCTCGATGACCAGGTTCATCCGCTTCGACTGGTCCTGGATGATCTGCGTCAGGCGTCGGTCCGGGGCATCCAGTTCCTCTGACTCCTGCAGCAGTTGGGCGGCGTGGCTGATCGCGCCCAGCGGGTTGCGGATCTCATGGGCGATGCCGGCGGTCAGGCGGCCGAGACCGGCCAGCTTCATCTGCTGCGCCTGCTGGGCGATCTGCGAAATGTCTTCGAGGAAGATCAGCACGTGCTGGTCGTCTTCGCGGTTGAGGCTGATAAAGCTGGGTTGCACCGTCGGGCCGTCCGGCACCACCTTGAGCGTCGGCGGACGGAGGCTGGGATTCAGGCGCCATTGCTTCATGCAGTGCATCAGCATCGGGCTGTGGCGGCCGAGGCTGGCGCCCTGCACGTCGTCCTGCCTGAGCAGGCCGAGGGCGGCCTGGTTGGCGAGGAGGATGGCCTGACGGCTATCGACCACGAGGATGCCGGTGCGCATGCGCTGCAGGATCAATGCGTTGAGTTCCTCCAGGTTGGCGACCGTCTCGGCGCGTTCTTCGGCCAGCGTTTCGGTCTGCTCCTGGCGCCGCACCAGAGCCTGGATCACCAGCGCGGCGGCGAAGCACAGGGTGCCGAGGCCGCCGGCCTGGACGTAGTGGTTGGTGGCGTCCGGACTGCTCAGGCTGAGGAAGAAGGTCAGGTAGAGCAGGCCGAGGCTGGCCGCCGCCGCGATGACCAGGCCGATGCGCCCGCGCAGCAGGATGTTGGCAATGGCCACCGCCACCACCAGCAGGCTGCCGATGCCGCTGGGTACGCCGCCACCTGCGTAGAACAGGCCGCAAAGCATCAGCACGTCGGTGAGCGCGAGGATGAAGATCGGCAGCAATTGCCGCGACGGCGGCAGGAACAGCGCGACCAGGATGTTGAAGACCAGGTAGCACCAACTGCCGACATGGAACAGTTCAGGGTGGACGAGCTTGAGGACCTGATCTTCCAGTTCGCTGGAGATCAGCAGGACCAGTACCAGGCCGATGGTCAGGCGGTACAGGTGGTACAGACGGAGGATGCGTTGCCCCTGCTCCTCGCTCAGCCGTAGCCGTTCAGCGCGCACGGTCGCCCTGGTCCTGGCGCAGGTGCGCCTGGCTGCAATACCAGCGTTGTTCGTGGGCGAGGGCGTTGGTCTGCGGCACGTGGACGCCGCAATGGGCGCAGCGGACCATCGGCGATGCGCTCGGCTCGTCCTGCGGACGTTGCTGCTGGCGCGGAGTGGGACGGGTAAAGCGACGCCAGAGCCAGAACGCGATGGCGATCAGGGCGATCCAGAACAGGAGGCGGAAAAGGCCCATGGTGATCTCGGAGGCTGGAGAAAGCTGCAGTTTAGCCAAGCCGCCGGCTCGATCCCAGCCGGGAAGGTCCAGGCTGTGCGGCGTTTGGCGCTGGGAGAGGCATGGCGGCGGGCAAAAAGAAGGGAGGCCTGCGCCTCCCTTCGGTGTTTCGTGCGATCAGTCGAAGAGACCGAAGGTCATGTAGCTCCACCAGGAGCGGCCGGAGTCTTCGTCGTCATCGCTCTCCGGCTTCTCGTCGTCGGCGCTGTGACCCTGGTTTTCCGGCTTCAGTTCGGCGGGGATCTCCCGCTCGGCATCCTCGTACTGCTTGATCACGTCCTTGGCGGCCTGGGTTTCCATGTGCGGCGGCGGCTCGCCGCCCTCGATCAGGCCCAGGGTGGCCTTGGCCAGCCAGGAGCGGGTGTCGGCCTCGCTTTCGCGGGCGACGAACTCGCCATCCTTGAGGCTGGCGTTATCCGGATAGTTGAGCTTGAGGGTTTCCAGGCTGGTGCTGGCCAGGTCGTCGAGACCCAGGCGACGGTAGGCTTCGACCATGATCGCCAGGCCATCGCCGACGGCCGGGGTTTCCTGGAAGTTCTCCACCACGTAGCGACCGCGGTTGGCGGCGGCGACATAGGCCTGGCGCTTCAGGTAGTAGTGGCCGACGTGCACTTCGTAGGCCGCCAGCAGGTTGCGCAGGTACACCATGCGCGCCTTGGCGTCCGGGGCGTAGCGGCTGTTGGGGAAGCGGCTGGTGAGCTGGGCGAACTCGTTGAAGGAGTCGCGGGCGGCGCCCGGGTCGCGCTTGGTCATGTCCAGCGGCAGGAAGCGCGCCAGCAGGCCACGGTCCTGGTCGAAGGAGGACAGGCCCTTGAGGTAGTAGGCGTAGTCGACGTTGGGGTGCTGCGGATGCAGGCGGATGAAGCGTTCGGCGGCGGCGCGGGCGGCTTCGGGCTCCATGTTCTTGTAGTTGGCGTAGATCAGCTCGAGCTGGGCCTGCTCGGCGTAGCGGCCAAAGGGATAGCGCGATTCGAGGGCTTTCAGCTTGGTGACGGCGCTGTTGTAGCTCTTGTTGTTGAGGTCGTCCTGCGCCTGCTGGTACAGCTGGCTCTCGCTCAGGTTCTCGTCGACAGTCTCCTTGTTCGAGGAGCAGGCTGCGGTGAGGGCGAGGATGGCGATCAGCAGCAGGTGTTTCACTTGCATGGCGGCTTGCGTCCCTGGGACGGTCGGCTTGGCCTCAACCGTCTGTTATGATTGGCGCCCCAGGCACCCCCTGGGACAAAGACCCCGTATTTAACCACAGCGCGTAGCCGATTCCAAAAGCCGCGCTGAGCATCGTCTCCTACTCATGTCCGATATGATTCAACGCGCGGCCGAGGTGCCGTTCGAGCTGGGTGGCCAGCGTCTCGACCAGATCGCCGCCCAGCTTTTTCCCGAACACTCCCGCTCCCGTCTGGCCGGCTGGATCAAGGACGGTCGCCTGACCGTCGACGGCGCCGTGCTGCGCCCGCGCGACATCGTCCACAGCGGCGCGCAACTGGTCCTGGAGGCCGAGCAGGAAGCCCAGGGCGAGTGGCTCGCACAGGACATCGAGCTGGAAATCGTCTACGAGGACGAGCACATCCTGGTGATCGACAAGCCCGCCGGCCTGGTGGTCCATCCGGCTGCTGGCCATCAGGACGGCACCCTGCTGAATGCCTTGCTCTACCATGTTCCGGACATCGCCAATGTGCCGCGCGCCGGGATCGTCCACCGGCTGGACAAGGACACGACCGGCCTGATGGTGGTGGCCAAGACGCTGGAGGCTCATACCAAGCTGGTGGCGCAACTGCAGGCACGGTCGGTCAGCCGCATCTACGAGGCGATCGTGATCGGCGTGATCACCTCCGGCGGCACCATCGATGCGCCGATCGGACGGCATGGCGTGCAGCGGCAGAAGATGGCGGTGGTCGACGCCGGCAAGGTGGCGGTCAGCCATTACCGCGTGCTGGAACGCTTCCGTGCGCACACCCATACCCGGGTCAAGCTGGAGACCGGGCGTACCCACCAGATCCGCGTGCACATGAGCCATATTGGCTATCCCCTGGTCGGCGATCCGGTCTACGGTGGGCGCTTCAGGATTCCCCCGGTGGCCAGCCAGACCCTGGTCCAGACTCTTCGCGAATTCCCCCGGCAGGCGCTGCACGCGCGCTTCCTCGAACTGGATCACCCGGCCACCGGCGTGCGCATGAAGTGGGAGTCGCCGCTGCCGGAAGACTTCCTCTGGCTGCTCAGCCTGTTGCGCCAGGATCGCGAGGCGTTCGTCGGATGAACGCCTGGCTGACCCCCGACTGGCCGGCGCCGGCCCGTGTGCGGGCCTGCGTGACCACGCGCAGTGGCGGGGTCAGCCAGGCACCCTTCGACAGTCTGAACCTTGGCGCCCACGTCGACGACGATCCGCGCGCCGTGGAAGAAAACCGCCGACGCCTGACCGAGCTTCTGGAATGCCGGCCGAGCTGGTTGGAACAGGTGCACGGAGTGACAGTGGTGGAGGCCGACCCGAGCCGGGTGCTCAGGGCCGACGCCAGCTGGAGCGCGATGCCGGGCGTCGCCTGTACGATCATGACCGCCGACTGCCTGCCGGCGTTGTTCTGCGACCGCTCGGGCACCCGCGTGGCCGCGGCCCATGCCGGCTGGCGCGGGCTGGCGGCGGGCGTGCTGGAGGCGACGGTGGACAGCCTGGGCGTGCCCGGCGACGAACTGCTGGTCTGGCTGGGGCCGGCGATCGGCCCGCAGGCCTTCGAGGTCGGCGGCGAGGTCCGCGATGCATTCGTCGCTGCGCACGCCGAGGCGCGCTCGGCTTTCGTACCTAGCGCCAATCCGGGCCGCTTCATGGCCGACATCTACCGACTCGCGCGGATCCGCCTGGGCGCCCATGGCGTCACCGCCGTGCATGGCGGCGGCTTCTGCACCTTCAGCGATACCGCGCGCTTCTATTCCTACCGCCGCTCGTCGCGTACCGGCCGTTTTGCCAGCCTGGTCTGGCTCCAGGACTAGGCCCGCGCAGGTTATCCGGCGGCAGCTGACCGATGTCACGGTCCGGTCGCTTGAACCGCGGAAAATCGCCCTTATCTACTGAGTCATCTCGGCGGGCTTTTCTTCATCAGGGACACCCATCGTTCCGGCCCGCTCTATAGAAGGAAGGACGACCCATGCGAATAGACCGTTTGACCAGCAAGCTGCAACTGGCGCTCTCCGACGCCCAGTCCCTGGCCGTTGGCCATGACCATCCGGCCATCGAGCCGGTGCACCTGCTTTCCGCCCTGCTCGAGCAGCAAGGCGGCTCGATCAAGCCCCTGCTGATGCAGGTCGGCTTCGATATCGCCGCCCTGCGCAGCGGCCTCAACAAAGAACTCGACGCGCTGCCGAAGATCCAGAGCCCGACCGGCGACGTGAACCTGTCCCAGGATCTCGCACGCCTGCTCAACCAGGCTGACCGCCTGGCCCAGCAGAAGGGCGACCAGTTCATCTCCAGCGAGCTGGTATTGCTGGCCGCGATGGACGAGAACACCAGGCTCGGCAAGCTGCTGCTCGGCCAGGGCGTGTCGCGCAAGGCGCTGGAGAATGCCGTGGCCAACCTGCGCGGCGGCGAAGCGGTGAACGACCCGAACGTCGAGGAGTCGCGCCAGGCGCTGGACAAGTACACCGTCGACATGACCAAGCGCGCCGAGGAAGGCAAGCTCGACCCGGTGATCGGTCGCGACGACGAGATCCGCCGGACCATCCAGGTCCTGCAGCGGCGGACCAAGAACAACCCGGTGTTGATCGGCGAACCCGGCGTCGGCAAGACCGCCATCGTCGAGGGCCTGGCCCAGCGCATCATCAACGGCGAAGTGCCGGACGGCCTCAAGGACAAGCGCCTGCTGGCCCTGGACATGGGGGCGCTGATCGCCGGTGCCAAGTTCCGCGGCGAGTTCGAGGAACGCCTGAAGGCGGTCCTGAACGAACTGGGCAAGCAGGAAGGCCGGGTCATCCTGTTCATCGACGAACTGCACACCATGGTCGGCGCCGGCAAGGCGGAAGGCGCCATGGACGCCGGCAACATGCTCAAGCCGGCTCTGGCGCGCGGCGAGCTGCACTGCGTCGGTGCTACTACCCTCGACGAGTATCGCCAGTACATCGAGAAGGATGCTGCGCTGGAGCGCCGCTTCCAGAAGGTGCTGGTGGACGAGCCGAGCGAGGAAGACACCATCGCCATCCTCCGTGGCCTCAAGGAACGCTATGAAGTGCACCACGGGGTGAGCATCACCGACGGCGCGATCATCGCCGCGGCCAAGCTGTCGCACCGCTACATCACCGATCGGCAACTGCCGGACAAGGCCATCGACCTGATCGACGAGGCCGCCAGCCGCATCCGCATGGAGATCGACTCCAAGCCGGAGGAACTGGATCGTCTCGACCGTCGGCTGATCCAGCTGAAGATCGAGCGCGAGGCGCTGAAGAAGGAAGACGACGAAGCCACCAGGAAGCGCCTGGCCAAGCTGGAGGAGGATATCGTCAAGCTCGAGCGCGAATACGCCGACCTCGAGGAGATCTGGAAGTCCGAGAAGGCCGAGGTGCAGGGCTCGGCGCAGATCCAGCAGAAGATCGAGCAGGCCAAGCAGGAGATGGAGGCGGCGCGGCGCAAGGGCGACCTCGAGAGCATGGCGCGCATCCAGTACCAGACCATCCCGGACCTGGAACGCAGCCTGCAGATGGTCGACCAGCACGGCAAGACCGAGAACCAGTTGCTGCGCAACAAGGTGACCGACGAGGAAATCGCCGAAGTGGTTTCCAAGTGGACCGGTATCCCGGTGTCGAAGATGCTCGAGGGCGAGCGCGAGAAGCTGCTGCGCATGGAGCAGGAGCTGCATCGGCGAGTGATCGGCCAGGACGAGGCGGTAGTCGCCGTGTCCAACGCCGTGCGCCGTTCGCGCGCCGGCCTCGCCGATCCGAACCGGCCGAGCGGCTCGTTCCTCTTCCTCGGCCCGACCGGGGTGGGCAAGACCGAGTTGTGCAAGGCGCTGGCCGAGTTCCTCTTCGATACCGAGGAGGCGCTGGTGCGGATAGATATGTCCGAGTTCATGGAGAAACACTCGGTGGCCCGCCTGATCGGCGCGCCTCCGGGCTACGTCGGCTTCGAGGAAGGCGGCTACCTGACCGAGGCGATCCGCCGCAAGCCCTACTCGGTGGTGCTGCTGGACGAGGTGGAGAAGGCCCATCCGGATGTATTCAACATTCTCCTCCAGGTGCTCGAGGACGGACGCCTGACCGACAGTCACGGGCGTACGGTGGACTTCCGCAACACCGTGGTGGTGATGACCTCCAACCTCGGTTCGGCGCAGATCCAGGAGCTGGCCGGCGACCGCGAGGCGCAACGTGCCGCAGTGATGGACGCGGTCAATGCGCACTTCCGTCCGGAATTCATCAACCGGATCGACGAAGTGGTGGTGTTCGAGCCGCTGGCTCGCGAGCAGATCGCCGGCATCGCCGAGATCCAGCTCGGTCGCCTGCGCAAGCGCCTGGCCGAGCGCGAGCTGAGCCTGGAACTGAGCCAGGAGGCGCTGGACAAGCTGATTGCCGTCGGCTTCGACCCGGTCTATGGCGCACGCCCGCTGAAGCGGGCCATCCAGCGCTGGATCGAGAACCCGCTGGCGCAACTGATCCTGGCCGGCAAATTCGCGCCGGGTGCCAGTATCTCGGCGAAGGTGGAAGGCGACGAGATCGTCTTCGCCTGACCTCTTCGGGGGCGGACAGGGAAAGCCCCGCTTCGGCGGGGCTTTTTCATGGGCGTCCGGTAGGCGCGAGAGCGCTGCCGCATGCAGTGGAAGGGCCGTTTTGTCGCTCGTGGAAAAAGAAGAAAAACTTTTTGGATCAGAGGGTTGACATGCCCGCGCGCATCCGTAAAATGGCGCGCCTCTGAGACGCGAATCCAGCAACACCGGAAGCGTCCAGGGTTGGAAGAAAGACGTTCCGCGATAGCTCAGTCGGTAGAGCAAATGACTGTTAATCATTGGGTCCCTGGTTCGAGTCCAGGTCGCGGAGCCAACTTCCAATCGGGGTATAGCGCAGTCCGGTAGCGCGCCTGCTTTGGGAGCAGGATGTCGGGAGTTCGAATCTCTCTACCCCGACCACCTCATACTTGGGTCGTTAGCTCAGTCGGTAGAGCAGTTGGC
>NZ_KV812686.1:0-34892 GCF_001813485.1 Pseudomonas sp. HMSC067G02 | reverse complement strand
GTCGTAGGTTCGAATCCTACACGACCCACCATTTTCAGAGGGGCGAGTTGCGTAGGTCTAGGAAGGGGGTGTTGCACCGTTCTAGCCTTGCAGCCGTCTGGGCCGAACATTAGGCCCGCATTGACGTGATGTCAATATGGAATAGCCCGCCTTTTTAGGTGGGCTTTTCTGTTTCTAAGGCCCTAAAACCATTCTGCAGGCGTAGCAATGTGCCCCCGACGTAATCAGCGATTACAGAGGGTACTGCGGTGTTGGCCTTGAAAATGCGAGGCTCTGCCAGCATGCCGGCGCTGGAATCCAGGCGCTCTCGGTAATTCCAGATTTTTCCTACAGGCCTAGCGATCTGCTGGGAGGCGCGGCTACCTTTCGTCCGGTAGCCGGCCCCTCAGTACCGGTATCGCTAGGCGAGACTGCTTCGGGCGGCAGATCCCCATCCACCAGTTCCACTTGTTGCAGCGGGAGCCGCGGACGCCGAGGCGGCACGGTTCGATAAGTGTTGAGCCATCAGAGTGAACAGCACGCTTTGCTCAAAGGTGTCAGGTGGCTGTGGTAGCGCTTCTGCTTCCCACGCGGTTGGACCTCCCTGAATGCCTGTCCATGGTGTGTGCTCCCTTGGTTCTGCAGGCTCTGTCCTGGCCTCCGGTGGCGGCGCTTCACTCACTCGAGCGAGAGGTTGCCCGCATGGTTTCGGTTTGGCAGAGGCTTGCGGGGAGCCGCTGTAATCCACCTTCCTGATATTCTCTAGCGCGCCTTGGGCCAGGCTTCTAGCATGCAGCACGGTACGCATGTGATCGTAGTCGGCCTCGATGTAGCTCATCGTGGTCTGGATATTCGAGTGGTTGAGCAGGCACTTCGTGAGGTGGATGTTCCGCTCGGGTGCCTTCATCAAGTCGGTGGCCAGGGTGTGCCGGAAACGGTGCGGGGTCATCCGCACCCCAACCTTCTCGGTCAACTTCCGGTACATGGCTTCGACTTGGTCGGAGTTCATCACCTTGCTCTTGTAGTGCGGCGAGAACCGGTTGACGTTGAACAACTGGTCGTCATCGGCGAATCCGGCTCTATCGGCCTCTTGCAGGAGCCTCGATAGGTGAGGCACAAGCCCCTCCGTTATTGGCACTACGAACTCTTTGTGAGTCTTCTCTGTCTCGCCGCGGATGAGGATCAGTTGATTTTCCCAGTCGATGTCGCGCTTGCGGATGCACAACAGCGCATTCAACCGGATGCCGGTGAAGTAGAAGACCTCAAACGTGCAAAGCCAGAACCAGGCGGGCGTGATCCGTGCGCGTTCGCCGGTGCCGCGCTCGGCGCCGACCTGCATGTTGAGCCAATGGCGGGCGCGCAGGATGGCTTCGGCGGCGACGGTTTTGCTTGCTCGCCTGGGGGGGATGACGGTGGTCTTTCTGAACGGGTTGACTTGGGAGTGTGTCACCAGCTCGTGCTCGATGGCATAGCCCCAGATCGTCCGCAGATGATTCGAGTACGTGTTCCAGCTCCGCTTCGACAGGCCTTGTTCCAGTACCTTGCGCCGCCATCCCAGGACAGCCCGGTGGTCCACGTCCTGTACGGTTGCCGTAGGACCGAAGTGCTTGAGCAGCGCCTTGGTCGCGGCGCGGTAGATCTTCGCGCTGGCTTCCCGGAGATCGTGCGCGAAGATGTACTCTTCGGTGAGCTGCTGCGGCGTCATTCCACACCTCCTTCGGCATCGGTGATGACCGTGAGGCTTGGGTTGTCCAGAGGCTGCTCAGGGAACAGCAATTTGGGATCCTGGAGCAGGTAGGCCTTGAGCTCTTTCGTCTTGCGAGGACCAGAAACCTTGATGGTCCAGATGTTCAGGTTTTTACTGGTCTTTCGGTGAAGACCTTGTTTCTCGAACGCGCGCTGCACCAGCTTCCAGCCAGTCGTATCCTTGGCCTGGGCCAGCTTTTCGAGCTCTGGATGCTCCTGGACATAACGCTTGAAGATTCCTGGCGTGACCAGCATGGCGGTCCCGTCGACGGTATGCACCAAAGCCTTGGTGTCGTTGATGAACAGGCGACGGGTCGCGATACCAGATTTCATCCAGCCAACGAATCCCTGTCCCAGATCAGTGCTTCTGCTAGGCATAAATACATCTTCAACTGCTTCAGGAGCGCAATCTGTTGGCTCCTTGTTCCCTAGTGGCTGCTGTAGGTTCTCCTCCCCGCGAGTGTTCGTAGGAGAAGCAGCCGGTGAGTCGTGGCTAGTGTCTAGCTCTTCTGATGGCGAAGTGATATTACCAAGAAGCGCGTACAAATCGTCTGTTTCTTCCTGGTCATCAGTTGAGGGCTCCGCAATCGCCCGCATCTCGTTTGACGGTTTCGCAACGCTCGGCGCAGGTTGATGGAGCGTCATCTTCGTTTCTGGTGCTTGCTGCTGTTCAGCCGGCTCGTTGGGAATTTCACAGGTCGTTTCCGGCTTTTCCGTTGAGGCGGTTCCATCTTCAACGACCAGTGATCCGCTGTAGGGTGAGGGGCGCTCGGCAGCATCTGTCCAGATCAAGGCTGGAGCAATCTTGAGTAGCGTGAACTTGTTTCTCCATCCAGCACCGTTGTCTACCGTGGCCGTCCAGATGGCCTTGTCCTCGGCATTTGTCTGGATGACGGCTTGGTCCTGAAGCATGTTGAAGAACGGCGCGTTGGAGGAGGGCACCCCCTCGATACCCTGGGCCAGTAGGTAGGCTCTCAGTTGATCGGCGGCAGGCTTGCTCACCAGCCAGAGTGCGTCCTGGGTCAGCCATCCATCGGACGGGCCGCTAGGTTGATTCAACTTGAACTTGTCCTTCACCAAGAAGCGAAGGCCGTCTGCCAACTGCCGCTGCAGCGACTGCTTCGGTGCAGCCAGAGCTCGATCCGGATTGCCTCCTAGCTCCTGTGCAACTGAGGCCTGGTCTGCCTTCACGATGATCTCGCCGAGGATCCCGGCGTGCTCGTACTGCCCAGCGAACAGGTAGATCAATTGAGCCCACAGCTCTGGAAAGCGACTGAGCCAATCGAGTGCCGTGCGCGGTAGCAGTTGGTGGATGAGGAGTGCTGAGGCAGCGCCGTGGAGCTGGTATTCGCGGGACTTCACGTACTTGAAGCGGTATGGCTGGTTGATCGGTCCGTTCCAAGGGCGCCAGGTGCTGCCGTCCTGCAGCTCCACCTGCAGGTCTACGACGATCTTGCCTATGTCGTGAGCCAGGGCGCCATACGCCGCGGCGGCCGACCAGGCTTCAGCCTGGGCTGACTGTGACTCCGGCGCTGCGCCGATCGGGAGCAGGTAGGTCTGCCGTACCTTGAGTGCGTAGGCCACGATCTCCAGGCCGTGATCGATCATCCCGCCTGGATGGGCATGGTGATGGTTTTCCGAGGCAGGGAGCTGCTGGACCAGCTCTGCATAGTTGGCCAGTGGCCGCCGGTAGATCTCCTCGAATTGCTGCTTGGATAGCGAGGCACGTTGCCAGATGTTCTCCAGTAGCTGCCGGCGCCGAGGCGTGCCGAGCAGTTCCATGCTGCTCAGAGGAGGGATGAATCCCCCTGGGGCAGCTTTGGTTGGTGGGGTGGGGGACGGCTTCCTGGATATCCAGGAAAGGAGTTGAAACATGGGAAGCTCCATGACGATTCATGGAGCGGGCTTTTCCGCCAGATCAGGGCTGGCAACAACGATAAAACAACGGTAGCGGGGAAGGGTATTTTGTTGGCAATGTGCCATCTTTCACCATTCAGCTGCATGGCGATTTCGAGTGCATCTCAATCCGAGACCCGATGCTGACTGGCAGCAAGCGGCAAAGAGTGAACGAATCCCATTCTCGCTTTTGGATCCAAAGCTGATTGGCGTGAGGGCAAACTCAATTAGTAGCCACTCAGCTCGCGGAATTGCTGGCGGTTGTGAAGTTCGACCCACTCGATCACGTCGCAAGGAAGGTAGAGTTTCCGTTTTGCACGAGATATCGCAATGTATACAGCACAGATTTGTTCATCGAACTCATCCGAATTTTTGAATTTTTCGTTTGTAAGTAGCTCAGGGGTCAGAAAGACTCGGTCGAACTCCATCCCTCCGGCCTCTCTCGCCATCATTATAGTACAGCTTTTGTCTTGCTGGCCGAGCATCCATTTTAGCTGGTTCATATCGGCAATATTGAAGCCTTTTTCCAGTTCAGCCTCCACCCAAAGAAACGCCCCGTCATACTTGTTCGCCTCACGCACCTGCTGCCAGTTAGACGTCTCACTAAAATACAGATGCGGTCCACCACTAATTTGATCGACTCTGTAGAAGTCCGGTTTGAACAGTGCTATGGCGGTAGCCATAAACTGCTTAAAATCCATCAGCGCGTTTGCATTCCATAGACTTAGCGGTCGCTCGACGGCGTTCATCTGGATGATCCATCTCATTGTGTCCCAGTATGATGCAGTCAGTACTACGCAACCGTCTGAGGGCAGAAAGTTCTGGGGGTAATATTTGATAACGACGTCATCTTCGCTAGCGCCTTCGAAGGGGATCTTACCTTTCTTCGAGTGCCGGTAGATTAGTGGGTTGACCAGGCTCTCGACGTTACGACCTGAGCGAACGGAATAGCTAATATCGCTTCGCCTAACTTCACGTTTTCTATTAACTATTGCGCCACCGGCTTGTTGATATTCATCACCAAGGGTAATTAGCACTTGGCGGCCACGCTCAATGATTTGAAGCAGCGATTCAGGGAGGTCCTGGCTTTCGTCGATGAGGACGTGGGAATAACGCGCCGGAACCACACAGCCCGCTAGACTTGCGCGCTTTATCGGCAGTAACGTCTCGAGCCCAACCAGTTTGTCCAAGGTTGGATTTGCCTCAACGTACATCCATAGACGACTTGAATATTGCAGAAGCACCCTGGTATCCAAGTTAGACAGGGGGGGCTGAAACTTAGGTAGATGCTTGGCTGATAGCAAGACGTCTCTAGACTGGCAATAGCGCTCGATCACCTTCAAACAGATATTCAGCGTCGCAAGCTTATCGTATCCAGCAAGACCGAGGATACTCAGCTCCTGCGACAATGCTAACTTGCTTGGGTTCCTGGCCGGCGCGCTCCCAGATTGAGGTCTGTATACGGGCAGAAGACTCTGTGCGAACCTCATGAAGGTAAAGCTCGTTTCCTTGGCATGCGCTCCGCCCATGCGTCTGCGAAGAGCTTCCAGCTTTCCCTCTGTGTGTGCCAGCACCAACGTGTTTTCGGGGCGCAGGCACTCTCTCAGGGCGCCTAACAGATGGCTCTTGCCTATCCCTGCATAACCTTGAATATGCAGGTGTTCATCCAGATTGGCGCGGAAAGTCCTGATCAATTTGTCCTGCGCAGGGGTCAACCATCGCTCACGGTGCCAGGGCGTAACTACCTGCTCGCTAAACGGGCTTTTATTTCTGCAGTGGCGGGCCTTAAATGTGACATCCCATTTTCCATTTGGCAACAAGTAATCCCGTGCTGAAACTTCATCAGGGAGGAGAAATCGCAGATTCAAACGTTTAGCAACCTTGCAACCAGAGTAGAACTTACCCGGCTCAAAAAGTCGTTGTGCCTCCGACAATAATCCTGGGGCCTCTGTTTTCCGAGTGTCAACTGCCCAAGCAATGAGCTTGGCCAGAACACTTTCTACCCAATGAGAGGTGAGCTGCTCCGCTGCCTCACTCGCCAAGTTCTGGATCACCAAGATCGCAGCCAGCTCTGGATCCGTCAGATCGGTAAGAGATTTTGCGCCATTAGCACCTAACAAACTTAAGCAGGTTTCAGTCGCAACCGGTAGGAATGGAGAGCTAGATAAATCAAAGTGTTCTGGGTGCATACAGTCTCGCAGCCAAGGGAGGGCGTGACTTGGAGTTAATCTCGGTCATATTGATCGTCCATTTCGGGGGCATTCTCCTCTGGTTCGTCCGCCGCCCAAGACTCCAGATTGTCAATGACACGCGCAGCACTGTCCCGGACAGGCAAGACTCTGCGGACATCGATGAGCCAACCAAAGTCTATCAACCTAGAGCGAATCAGCTCTTTTGAAACGCCTAGATAGGAACTCATGTCCGCAAGAATTTGCTGAATGGTTAAAATATTGTATTGTTCGTGGTCGACATAAATAATCCCATGCCCACGGTATTTTACATCGTAACGTTCAAGCAGAGGCCCCAGATGCTCAGCCAGCGTTTCCTTCTCCATCCACTTCGCTACCTTAGCTTCATTTGAGTCACTCATGGCTGGCCTCGCCGATAATGCCAAGCTCGAACTGGTAGTTACCCAGGGTGCCCGACATGCCTCTGGGGTATTTCCTGTGCTCGTTCATTGCCACAGTTCCATTCGTATTGATTTTCTCCTGCAACTCATGAACTGCCATTTCGAGCAGTCTGTGCAGGTCTCTAGGGGCGCGCGCAGATACATGTAGCTGCAAATCAAACTTTCCCAAAACAGGGGACGAATGTACAGCGGGTACTGTTAGCTTAGCGGAAAACGTACGCCGTTGCTTGCTCATCAGACACTTCTCTCTCGGCGAGGATTTTCGCCTAAATCGGTGTCCGGGATCAGTAGACCACTACAGTCACATCCTTCGCGGTTACTAAGCCCTAACCCATGAGTCGTCCGGCAAGATTCGAAGTTTTCAGCCCTTTTCAAACTGCCCGTGGAAATGGGATAGAACTCCGCGCAATGTGATACCCATTGGCTTGTACATGGTGTCGAGTGACGCCCTTACTGACCTAGAGTACCGTCTTTATGCCGACGCTATCTTCATCGGCGCCATACTGGCCACCAGCAGACGCGTATCCCCATCGTCAAAAACGACTCGCAGAACGCGATCGTCGATCCATCTGTCGATGGTTCCACTCCCGAAGATGGCATGAATTACCCGCGTTCCTTTTGCCGCGCCGACGACGTCGTGGTTTGCTCCCGCGGACGCGGGTGAGGGCGGCTGTGGGCGCTTTGCATAGCGCCAGTCTTTAGAGAAAGGGAAGGTTGCGAAATAGGTATTCGCGACCTCGGGGCGGTCTACCTCTCCAAGGGCCGCGAAGCGTCCTTCTTCGACAGCGGCTCCTGCATGCCGAGCCAAGGCAATATCCATCTCCCAAAGAAAGCGAGATACGGAGCTCGTTTCCGGATGCGTTTCAGTGATGTCCGGGCGCTCCAGGCTGCGCTGAAACTCCAGGTCGTTGGGGTGAGCAATGAAAACCTCATCGACGGCGCGCGTGATGGCCACGTAGAACAGCCGGCGCTCTGCCTCGATTTCATCGGCGCTTAGGTCGTCTCTGGGAAAGCCGCTTCTCACGACTCCAGGTACGAAGACCCTTGACCACTGTGCCCCTTTCGCTCGATGAATGGAGCTGATCCACACGTGTGGCGTTGTTGGTGGTTCCATGGCCGATGAGTCGATGAGCGGGTCGATGCTATCCAGAAACGCGTCGATGCTGCCTTCATGCCGGCTGGCAATGAGACGGAAGGCCTGGACGTTCGCCATGACGGCAGCCGCCTGATCCGCGGTGGGGGACTGCTTTTCGATATTGCGTTCGAACTCCGTTGCCAGCAGATAGCGATCCAGGACGGTGAGCACCTTATCCTGCGGATCGGTGGCGGTCGCCAGGATCTCAAGCAAATCCGCACGGTCACGAATCTGGTTGGCTTGATAGTCTTTGGTTTGCAGTGTGATGGTCGAGCGGATGGCTTCAACAAGGCATTCTGGCTGACGCACGACGAGCTCTACGACACGGTTTATTGCTGCCTTGTCCAAGTAGAGTGTAGGGCGGTACATCAAACTCTTGATGACGTATCGGAGCTGGTTGGCATCCAAGGTTTTCCAGCGGCCACTGGCCAACTGGAGGACACCGAGCAGCGCGCTGATCTCGGGAATACGCATCAGCGGCGGCCGGCCATAGACGTGATAGGGGATACCGCGTTGGTGCAGATCCAGCTCCAAGGTGACGCTCAGGTCGTAGGTCCTCACCAGCACCGCGATGTCCTGGAGCTTCAGCCCGGAGGTGAGCCGCTCTGCTACGTGTTCTCCCAGGTCAGCCAGCCCGAGGGCCAGCGGCAGGCAGTGGATACGCGTGCGCGGTGTGCCCTCCGCAGAGATGCTGATCTTGGGGTTGCGATTGGTGTTGCAGCTGATTACCTGGCTGGCCGCGATCGAAAGCATGTGGCCAAAGCGGAACGTGTGCGGCAGGGTGTATCGGGTGGCTTCTGGAAAGTCTTGTTCAAAGCCCCGGATGAGGTAGTCGGGTTCGGCACCACGCCAATCATAGATGGCCTGGTCTTCATCCCCGACGAGCATGACCTTGGCCCGATCGCCGGCGAGGATTTTCAGCAGAGCGATCTGGATGCCGTTCATGTCCTGGGCTTCATCGACGATGAGGTGATCAACCCGGTTCTGAACGTATCGCTGTGTCGCGGGTTGCCTCAGCATCAGCTTGACGGGGTCGTACAGCTGATCTTCAAAAAACCTGACCTTCAGTTGCGCCCGGTGCTCTTCATAGAGACGAAATGCCTCGACGTACCCTTGGGTTATCGGCCCGTACTGGCGTGTTTCGAACACCTCCTCGGGGCTGTGCGTGCTCGACTTGACCAGCAGCAAGAAGGCGATAAATCCATCGATCAACTCCTTGTCCGGCGTGACGTTGCTGCCGTTGATCGCTTTAAACACCTGGGTGAAAGCGTCCTTGGCAATCTTCGTCCGCAGATGATCCTTGGGTTCTATCCTGGCTTCTGGAAGCAGCCCGTTCTGGACAAGTCGATTGACGATCTTGTTGCCCATCGAGTTGAACGTCCTGATTTCAGGCGCAGTACCTTGGACTGCCTGCTCGAAACGCCGCCGGAACGATAGGGCGGCGTCCCTGTTGAACATGACGACGGCGATATGGGCTGGGCTGATGTCGCGCAGAAGATGCCGGACGCGGCCAATCAGCGTCTCGGTTTTTCCCGAGCCTGCCACTGCCGCCACAATTGCATGGGCACCTGCGTGCTCGATGACCTGCAATTGTTCCTTCGTGTACGTCCGCTCTGACATCGCCCACTTTCCAATTTGAAACGAGAAAGCCCATTCTATCTGCCAGAGAGCTGAGCGCCTCCTGGTCTGCGAGAAAACGTTGGCCGGTCGTGGCCAAGCCCTCTCAGCGGCGCTCAATCAGCACGCTGAGTGGCTACATCCCGCTCCTTAGCCTCGTCGCTGCGGACGTGGTAGCAACTACGCAATGGCTACTGGCGCTCGCCTTTTGCTCTGCCGATTCTGCCGATAGCTTGGGCCAAGCTGGATGTGCGTCCTACGCAGGATATCTGGATGCGCTCGAGTAAGCCGGTGTTGCTCGAAAACTGAACCTCCTCATAGCGCACGACAGGCAGTTCTCGGTTGTTCTTGAAGCGCCTGTCTGGGCCACCTTTTTTGTTCACAAACTTCCAGGTTCTGCTGACGATCTCGGAATCTTTCGGGACGGCGCCGTCTTCGATGAAGTTTGTCGTAGAGATGTCGATTCGCAGGTTTTCATAGGACACCGCGCCGACCCCGTTGGCTTCGAACACGAGCACCTTGTCCGGGAAGAAATAGAGGGTCTGGCGGCCCACGGGGATGCTGGGGGTGGCAACGTTGGTTTTGACGAAGGGCGGGTTTTGCAGTCCGAGTGCGATCGAGCTTCTGGTCACCAGGTGACTGGCGCCGGCGTGGTACTTGCGATCATGTACCTTCCCTTGCGCCTGAAGATGCCAGGTTGCGCGACAGCTTCGAACGCCGTCGAAGGCGGTGTGCAATTGCTCGACGACACCGGCGAATTCTGACTCGATGTCGTAGAGCATGACCGTCGTTTTTCTCAGCAGATCCCAGTAGTACGTTACGGCTATTAGCAGGCCGCCAATGATGAGTAGGGTAAGCAGTGCCCAGGGTGGCAGCTGCTTCGCCGAGAGGACAAACGCGCCGACGGTGAGGGCGGCGACGAAGGGCCAAAGGCGCAAGCGCTTTCGCTTGGTATTCAGCTCGTCGACGAGCGCTTGCGATGAGGAATCCACCATCAAGCCGATCTTGCCACTATCGATTTCCTTGAGGGGCTCGTGTGTATGCGATGGGATATCGACTACCGGGGTAGGCGCTCTCGCCGGCTTGGGTGATGCAATGGCAGGGGCCGAGCCATTGGATGGGAGGGTTTGGCGGTAGTAAAAGCCTCCGCGCCCCATGTGAATGTAATTGCCCCTCGGCCCAGTTCCAACCCGGAGGCCCTTAATACCGGCGGAAACACCAATTCCAGACTTCGAGAGGTTGAACCTGAACGGGCCCACTCTCACTGACTTACGCACTGACAATCCCATGTTCCCTCCGGGCTTTGAAACTGCCCCCTTGCAGCGGGGGAATCCCTCGATCGTACGGTCTTCTAGCGCAGCCAACGCTGTGCCCACGAGATCGACAAGCTGGTCAGGAGAACAACTGGTCGATCACGCCTTGGATTCTGGCCCGGGTTGATGCCGAGACTTTGCTCAGCCCGAGCTCTCGTGCCATGGCGTAGAGCAAGTCTTCGCCGACGAGGCTTTGGTCTGCCAATGCACGTGCCAAGGCAAGGAGCTCCAAGCTGCAGATCTCGTCGACAGGACGGGTGTGATCAGCGCCGGTCGGTCGGCGATACGCTACGGCTTCGCAGTTTGGTAAGCGGCTGGGCCAATAGAAGTGCCCAGCGTCCTCTTCAACCTTGCGGTGTACGCGATCGGCCACGCTGACGACACGATCACGAATGCGTGCGCCAGTGCGAGTCCAGCCATGTGCCCGGGCGATTCGGCGGGCGAGCGAGGTATCGAGGACGGGGCCTTCCTCGTCGACCACATGCTTGATCATCATCGCCAGGACAGTGTCATAGCGCGGATCGAAGAATGCATCCGGATCCACGCCTTCCACGGCGCTCAGCGGGTCGCTCCCTCGGTAGTAAGGGAAGGTTATCGAAGTGCGTGCTGCGTCTGCCTGCATATCGGCGTAGCGCACGCTCGGCATGTCCAACGTCTCGTTCTCGGTTTCAGGTTCCACTGACTCATCAGGGGTTTTGAGCTGGGGACGGTCGACAGGGAGTGCTACAACGTTGTCGGCCAGCGGAGCTTGGTACTCAGCGGCATTCGCGGCCAACTGCTCCTGGGCTTCACGAGCCGCACGTTGCTGACGGCTTTCGACCAACAGAGCCTCAAGGTGCTCATGGGTTTTCTGTGCCGTGCCCAAGGCGTCGATCCACCAGTCGGTCGACCAGATGCGCAGAATCTCCCAACCAAGACCTCGTAGCACTTGCTCGCGCAGCTTGTCCCGATCACGGGCTGTTGCGCTGCGGTGGTAGGTTGCTCCGTCGCACTCGACGCCGGCGAGGTAGCGCCCAGGCGCATCGGGGTCGACAACTGCGAGGTCGATGCGGAACGACGACACGCCGACTTGGGTGACGACCTGCCAGCCCTTGCGACGAAGCGCGTTCGCAACGGCTTCCTCAAAGGGGCTGTCGTATCCGCCTAGGCTCCCGGTATCGGCTCCTGCAAGTGCGCGAGCACCGCGGTCGGCAAACTCGAGGAAGTGCTTGAGATCGCGGACGCCCAAGGCCTGTGTGCGTGCTAGATCGATCTTTTCGGCTCGCAGGGTGCTGAAGACGCGAAGTTCATGGCGAGCCCGGGTGACGGCGACGTTGAGCCGACGCTCACCTCCCGTGCGATTGAGCGGGCCGAAGTTCATGGCAACGTTGCCTGCAGCATCGGGGCCGTAGGTAATCGAGAAGTACATAATGTCGCGCTCGTCACCCTGAACACTTTCCAGGTTTTTCACGAAGACGGGTTCAAGCTCGCTCTCCGAGAAGTAGCTTTCCAGCGCCGGGTCTTTTCGGCGTTCGGTGTCGAGCAGATCCTCGATCAGCTTTTGCTGTTCGCCGTTAAATGTCACGACGCCGATGGTCAGCTTGCTCTCTTTGAACCCAGGGCTACGCAACCGGCCGATCAGGTCAGCGACCAATGCCTTGGCCTCTGCAGGGTTGGTACGTGCAGAGCCTTTCTCGTACACCCCGTTGATGACGTGCAGGCTGACGGCACGATCATTTGTAACAGGGGAGGGGAAGGTCACCAGCTTGGACTCGTAGTAGCGCTGGTTCGAGAACGCAATCAGGCTTTCGTGTCGACTACGGTAGTGCCAGTTCAGGTTGCGGATCGGCAGGTTGGCACTGATGCATTCATCCAAAATGCTTTCGAGGTCGGCCTCGACATCAACGTCATCCTGGGTGGATTCAGCACGATCGAAGAAGGAGGTCGGGGGGAGCTGTTTGGGGTCGCCAACCATCACCACCTGCTTGCCACGAGCGATGGCGCCGATCGCATCCCATACCGGAATCTGTGAGGCTTCGTCGAAGATCACTACATCGAAGACGCTGGAGTTCGCTGCCAGGTACTGGGCGATGGAGAGCGGACTCATCAGCAAGCACGGCGTCAGCTTGGTGAGGGCATCGGGGATTTTGGACATCAGCTCGCGCAGCGGAAGGTGGCGCGTTTTCTTCGTGATTTCGTGCCGAAGGACGCCCCATTCCGAGTTCTTGCTCACCGAGTCCTGTGTGGGGAGCTCGGCACACAGGCGTGCGCGCAGCAAATCACGGGTCAGCGCGGTGAAGCGGTCGTCCAGGGCACGGAAGTCTCGAATGCGCTGCTCGTGTTCTACGCTCACGAATGTGCGAATGACAGGCTCGTGATCAACGGCCGTGTTCAACCACCAACGGGCATAGTTCGTTTCGAATGCCTTGCGCACAGAGCCTTGTGGAACCTGCCCTGCTTTCAGCGCATCGACCAGCGGAAGCAGGCCGAGAGCGGATGCTTCATCGCATGCTTTCTTCCAGGCGCACCAGGCGTGCAGGCCATTGCCGGATTGCACGATCTGCTCACACTGCACATGCTGCTGACTCAGCTCCTGCTCCGTGAAGTCGGCCGCGTCCTCGGCCAAGAAATGCCCGGCGTCGACGAGCTTCTGCGTATGCGCGACGTACTTATCAAGCGACTCCAGCAACTGCCCGCCGGCCTGGGCCAACTGACCCTCGGGCTCGAGCAGGGCATTGGCGTCACCTAGCAAACGCCCCAACGCTGATTTGACGCCCTCGACATGTTCTGGTGTTTGCACAAGGGCAGAGATGGCGCTGGCGAGGTGGGCGTGGAACTTGAGTACGCGGGAGACCGTGTCTTCCTTCGTATGCAGGCCCAGCCACAGACCGGATGTCAGTTCTCGCAGGTCTGCCAGGTCGCTTAGTTCTCGCTCGATGGCTTCTCGCTGCCGGAGAATTTTCAGCTCACCTTGGAGCCGCTCTCCACAGGCGCCGCTAGCAACGAGCTCATGCTCGTCCTCCAGGCGTCCTTCCTGCTGGATAGACCGTCTTGCGCGCTGGAAGGCCAGCGCAGCGTTGAGCGCTTTGGTTTGGGTCTGCAGTCCGGCCCAAAGCGATCCTGTCGCGGGGGTGAGTGGGTTGAGTGTGGAAATCTCACCCTCGAGCGCCCGGACGTCTCGCATTCGCTCTAGCGTTTCCTTCAGTGCGAGGCCCGCCTGCCCCTGACTGATGAGGTCGAAGCCGTCGTCTGACCAAGCACGGCCTTCAACGCACGCAGCGAGCGAAGCCTGCAGGCGCATGACCACCGACAGAAGGGCTGGGTCAGTGTTGTGACCCTTCCATACAGCGCTGGAAGAGGGCCCTGGATCAATGGCGTCGAGGCGAGCGCGGAGTTCACGAATGGTGGTCCAGAGCTGAAGATCTTCCGCAATGGTCGTAGGCGCCGGCGTCGATTGAGTGCTCACCACGTGCCCGCGGATTCTGCGTTGGACAAGCCAGGATTTCGGCCACATCGATTTGCCGGCTTGATCCCACTCCTGCAGCAGAGCACGGACATCCAGTGCCTCAATGGCATCGGAGTAACCCACGGACAGCGTCTGCGTGACTCGTGCAACCTCTGCAAGGGTCTCCAGGCCCTGGTTGAGCAGAATCATGCTCGCTACTGGCCAGGGTTGGGGCAGACCAGATCTGAGCTCCGCATGCCGGGCCAGCAGTCCCAGTCCGCGTTGGCACTCCTCCAGCGTACTGGATGTCCAGAATGCGGGGAGCGTCTGGTTGAGCGTGCGGTGTTGCTCGATG
Organism: Pseudomonas sp. HMSC067G02; assembly: GCF_001813485.1. Classification (NCBI taxonomy): domain Bacteria; kingdom Pseudomonadati; phylum Pseudomonadota; class Gammaproteobacteria; order Pseudomonadales; family Pseudomonadaceae; genus Pseudomonas; species Pseudomonas sp. HMSC067G02. The sequence goes on along the minus strand of NZ_KV812686.1, from coordinate 20,798 downwards.
AGTTTCAGGCCTGCATCCAGACGTTGCCCGATTGCACGGGCATCGGGACGGAGCACGAAGCTCCAGTTCTGTCCTGCGGCGGCGGGAAGGATCTTCGCCAACGCGGCCAGTCCTTTGAGCGTCCTGATATTGGCTGGCAGCGAGGGTAGGCCGGACATTTGGATGTAACGCTCACTGGCCTTTTGCACCGCATGGATGGCAGGGCCGAGCTCACGTGCCGCCTCGATCACCTGGTGCTGCCAGGTTGGAGACCAATCGTTGTTACCAATCAGATGCAGCGGGTGTTGGTTCAGCGTGCCGAAACCGACCGCCTGAGCATTGACTTCCAGGCGATCGGCGATCTCCCGCTTAGCGAGTAGATCCGCGGACTGATGCTGCGTGTGCGATGTCCACGCGAGATTAATCGGAGCGACATCCTGATTGGTGCTGACGATGCCGATGGCATCATAGATCGTGTACCCATTGGGGTAGCGCTCGTGCAGTCTCTCGGCATACTGGTTCAGCACATCACGATGCCCTTGCAGGCGTTGTGCCTCGGCCTGCCATGTGTCTGCGTCAGCAGTGCCACGGGCCTCCCAGGCGGAGTGCAGCTGGGCAAGGACTTCGGTTTTCTTCGACTTGCTCGAGTGAACCTCGAGGCAAAACTCACCCAGGCCTACCTCGCGTAGGCGCCGGTATACAACATCGAGCGCGGCGATCTTTTCTGAGACGAAAAGTACGCGTTTTTGCTGCGCAATGAACTGAGCAATCATGTTCACGATCGTCTGGCTTTTGCCGGTGCCGGGTGGCCCGATCAGAACGAAGTCGCGTCCCTGTGCTGCCGACAGCACCGCGGAGAGTTGTGACGAGTCAGAGGGAAGAGGGCAGAAGACCTGCTGAGGGCTGTATTGCGTGTCCAGCTTCCGCTCTTCCGGGAATGCCCCACCACCGCCGCCGTTGAATGCATCGCGTGGGGTATCCAGCAGATGCTTGACCACGGGGCTTTGGCGCAGCGCATCAGAGCGCTCCGAGAGGTCCTTCCACATCAGGTATTTGGCGAACGAGAACATCGACAGGACGACATCTTCGCTGACCTCCCAGCCCTTGATGTCCTTGATCGCGTGGGCAACCGTTCTCCAGATCAACGCGACATCCAGACCTGAGTCGTCTTTCGGCAGCGCGCCATCTCCGATGCCCAGACTTAGCTCAAAGTCCTGACGGAGCATTTCCTGCAGGGTTGGGTTGAAGCGTGGCTCGTCGTCGTGAATCACCAGAGTAAAGCCTGCACGAGCGCTCTTTCGCTCAAGCGTTACCGGTACCAGTATTAGCGGCGCTCGATAGCGTTGGCTTTCTCTGTCCTCACGTGTCCAGGTCAGGAAGCCTAGCGCGAGGAACAGCGTGTTGGAGCCGCCTTCCTGCAGGTTCGTGCGGGCTCCCCGATAGAGTTCGGTGAGGCGGGCATCGAGCTCAGTGACCGGCAGGCCTACGAACACTTCATTGCGCTTCAATGCATCCAAAGCATGCTGACGTCGAAGGTCTTCGCGTTCCCTTTCTTCGTGCAAGGCTTGATCGCGCGGGTCAGCACCATCCATCAGGTCAGGGCGTGTGTGCAGCTTGAGCTGCTGTCCGCTGGCGAGGATGTCCTCAAGCGCCGCGGCATCTGGTGCCTCCAAGCGAACCGCTTTCTTGCCGGCCTTGAAGTTCAACAGGTTGTTACGCAAGGACAGATCGAGCAGCTTGCGTTGCCAGCGGGCGAGGCGATCTTTGGGATCTAGTGACGCAACGTCAACTTCAACCGGGGCCTCGTCAGGCAGTTCGGGTGGCAAGTCGATGAGTAGTTCCTGGCCAGCCTGGTTCTGCTCACTACTAGCGGTACCAAGAGCAGGAGCTGCCTCTGTAGTGGCCAGTGGTTTGATCCGCTGCAGCCGGGCACGCCGGATGTCCAGGGCGAGCTCAAATTCCTGCTCCTGGCCCTCAGCCAGATGTTGGGCACCGCGCTCTATGGCATAGGACAGTGACGGGATGTTGGGTTGAGTGATCAGTGTGGTCTCAAACAGCTTCAGCTCGTTGAGCTTCATGCGTTTGCGCAGCGCGGTGATGTCATCGACGGTACTGTTGGAGAACTCCTCGGCTTTGAGCCAGAAGCCCGAGAATGCGTGGCCTCGAGTGAAGATCAGCAGCGGGTTCAGGCCTGCTTGCTCTAGCGCTGCACAGAACAGCAATGACAAGTCGAAGCACGTCGCCAGGCCACTCTCGAGAATGTGGCTTGGACTGCGTACTTTCTGGCCGAACTGCTCGAAACTAGCTGGGGGGAGGGCGTAGTCTAGTTTTAGGGACGCGACTGCGGCCCAGATCGCCGATGCAATCTCCCAGGCGTGTGCTGAGCCGCTGGAGTAACCGTTCAGCGCGGGGTTCTTGTCTTGGTCGCGCAGTAACTCCGCGGCCTTCTTCAGCAGCCGCTCAACCGCGAGGTCGTTAGGCTGGACGAAGGCCGCGGTCATGTCGGGAAGATGGGATAACCCGCCCCATTGATTGCGAGGGAGTAGCTCCAGAGTGAGTTCAAGACGGGTGACTTCTTGGCGCTCTTCGTCACCATTGCCCAGGGACGTCAGAACAAAGGTGACGGCCACGCTCTCTGCTTCAGTAAGCCGGGCAAGCAGGGCACCATCGATCTGCAGATCGAGCCCTGGTATGGGAAGGAGTGTGCCAGGGCCCAGCGCGTCGATATGCCAGGTCTTGGGCTTGAAGACGAGAGGGTCGGAAAGGAGCTGAAGCTCCAGTCTGCTGTACTTCTGATCACTGTCGTTGATCAGGCGCAGCTCTCGAATCACCGGTACCGAGTTCTGGAAGTCGGCCAGGTTGAGCTTGGCGACCAGCGTCGCTTGAATGCGGACGGTCTTTATCGCCTCCGGCTCGATAGCCTCTACGGTGGCGTGCGAATCCTGAGGCAGCTCGCTACCTGGCTGCTGAATAACCTCATCACTCATTTCGATCTCCTTGTCCAAACCTAGCGAAGTGGCCAGGCGGCGGAAAACTCTCGTGACGGGCCTACCCCCGGCGCGCGCTTCCCTACATCGCTTCATCCTATCTGGCTTGGATGGATGATGGCGAGTGGCCAAAGGGTTGAGTTGACGAGCTGTATTGTGTGGCAGTTTGAACCGGCTATCGCCCGTTCGCGAGATTCAGCTGTAAAGGCTATGCACCGACACGCCCAAACGCTCGGCTACTTCCGCAACGCGCAGGCCGCGCTCGGTCATTTGTCTGACCGCTTCGATTTTGAGTTCTTTGGGGTAACGCTGGTTGCTCATGGCACCTCCTAACGGACCTCAGATGGCTTCCTAATCTCATTACTCGGACCTAGGATGAAAACTTGGTAGCCGTTACTCGATAGGGTGTCCTGCTCCCCGATTTCAGTACCACCCCGAACTTAGTAGAGTCCGTTTTCCGGGCAGGAGGTGGCAGTGAAAAAGCGTTTTACTGAAGAACAGATTCTAGACTTTCTGAAGCAGGCAGAGGCCGGTGTGCCGGTGAAGGAACTGTGCCGGCGGCATGGCTTTAGTGATGCCTCGTTCTATACTTGGCGCGCCAAGTTCAGTGGTATGACCGTGCCAGATGCCAAGCGGCTCAAGGATCTCGAACTGGAGAACAGCCGGCTGAAAAAGCTGCTGGCCGAAGCCCATCTGGATATCGAGGCACTGAAAGTGGTTGCTCGGGGAAAAGGGTAAGCCCGACAGCTCGACGGGAAGCAGTGCAGGAGATGCAGGCTCAAACCGGCATCTCCCAGCGCCGTGCCTGTCAGCTGATCGGGCTATCTCGCTCGGTGCTCCACTATCAACCCCGCGCCAGCGAGCAAAACACCAGGCTGCAAACCCAACTCGTGGAACTGGCACAGGAGCGCCGGCGTTTCGGCTATCGACGCCTGCATATCCTGCTGTGGCGCGCTGGCGTGCAGGTCAACCACAAGCGGATCTATCGCCTGTACCGGTCTGCCGGTTTGATGGTGAAACGGCGGAGGCGCCGTCACGGTGTCGCCATAGAGCGCGAACGCCTAAGCCTACCGAGCGCGCCGAATCAGGTGTGGTCGATGGACTTCGTCTTCGATGCGCCCAGTACGGGGCGGAGGATTAAATGCCTGACGGTGGTCGATGACTTTACCAAGGAGGCGGTGGGTATCCTTGTGGATCACGGCATCAGCGGCTTTCGCGTTACTCGCGCATTGGATGAAATGGCTCAGTTCCGCGGTTACCCGACAGCAATCCGCACCGACTAGGGCCCCGAATTCACTGGCAAGGCACTCGATCAATGGCCTATCAGCGCGATATCAAGCTGAAGCTGACTCAGCTTGGCAAACCCACACAGAATGCGTTCATCGAGTCCTTCAGCGGCAAGTTTCGAGACGAATGCCCGAATGAGCACTGGTTCTGCTCACTGGCCGAGGCCAGAATTCGCATCGCAGCCTGGCGGAGGGATTACAACGAGCACCGACCGCATAGCGCTATCGGCAATCTCACCCCAGCGAAGTTTGCCGCGAAATGGCGGGCGAGTCAGCAGCAACCACGACATGAAAAACTGATATCAACCCCAGGACGTACTAACTAGGAAGCGGTACTAAAACTGGGGCAGGTCACTTCCCGCTTGAACTCGGGGCTGTATCTCTTGCGCTTGGACATGAACACTCCTTCAGCTCAGTGTGAGCTTACTCGAAAGTGTCCGTGCTAACGGGGTAGCCCCCCCAACTGTAGTGGTCTTCTCGCCCCAGGGGCGCTAACGGCCCGTTGTGAATCGCTCCGAGTTATCGAAGGACTCCTATGTGGGAGTGAAGCCGTAGCCTTTTCGTGTTCGCTGGTGCGAACGTAGCCATTTCTGCCTTCTGGCAGGCCCTTTCGGGTAGGGCTTTTACCCTTGTGAACCATTCCCTTCGCCCTTCAAGCCCATTCCCCTTTGGGCCATTTGCTCCTGCAGAGGCTGCTCATCGTTGGGGCTCTCAAGGTCCATGGACTCGTAAGTGCGGGAGCCCAGCGGAAGGCGCTGGTTGCTGTTGATAGGGGAGGCGTCTGGCAAACTCTCGTGTGATTCTACAAGGATAAAGAAATTATTCCTTCTCCATGAAATCTCCATAGAAATCACATTTCGTTCAGGAGAAACAAGCCCTAAGCTGATGTCATTGGGTTACCTGGTGCGTGTCCAGGATATTTCAGTTCATTGGGTGTGTTTTACAGCTCATTTTCGTTTCGATATAGCCTGACCCATTCCGGATTGGCTAGTTTGGTCTTGCGGGATGTTCTCCTGCCAATTGGTCTCTAAATCTAAACTTAGTTCATGGGGTGATTTATGGTTATGGATCTTGGAACTACCACTATAGTCGCCGGGCAAGGCGATTTTTCGGCCTACAACTATGGGAACAATGGGGCTAACTGGCCTGCGCCTAGTCCTGCCCAAGTCGGGTATATTTCTAAGGGGCAGCGTGATGTCGCCTATGTGAACGGTGATTGGGAAAAACCTCTACTCGCACTCTGGGCGCAGTGGGCTAACTGGGGAACCACTCTCTATGGCTATCCAAGCCTTCCTTTTCCAAATTATGAGTTTATTTGGGATATTTTTGATTTGCCCCAGGCTGATTACAATCAGTTTTCTCTGGGTGATGATAGAATTACTGCGATGAATCGGGCGCAAAATCACCAGTATCCCTTCCCAAATAATGAAGGTATCCCTAGCTGGGATCGTCCTAAAATAGATACGTTCAATGGCGGGGTCTACACGCCAGCGGCTGCTTTTGCTCACTACCTAACGGGCAAAGGTAAGAAAATGAATTTCCCTATTGAACGTTTGAATATTAAACCTAATGTAAAGGCTATGCCTCAGTTTATTGGGGTTCTGACGAGCAGTCCAATGGGGCAAACCACCGTGGATTTTAATGTCCCATATGCTACTGCTAAGGATAGTTGGGTGGCGGGAAACACGGTTGGAGAAATTACGCTCCGAATTGTAGGGATTCTTGTTAAGTCCACCTCCGGCCAATGGAGCTTTCGTGGGGAGATCCGTGCATATGATGATCTGTATGACTTCAATCCTTCAAATCACAGAACCGAAACTGCTGAAGGGATGACTCGCTTAGGGCGTGAAGTGGGTCAGAAGTTTAAAGATACGACTCCCTATCCCATTGGGATTCCGGGAGCTATCCCTGTAAATATTTCTGGTTAAACTTAACAGGAGAGGCGCCCTTCGTGGGCGCTTCTTACCATAAGAGGATAGTTTCATGAGAAAAGACATTCTTCTGATTTTGACATTTCTGCTGGTTATTCTGTGTGCGGCAATATCCTTTTCTGGGTTCACGGAGGGCAACGCTAATCCAGATGACACCACGGGTGTTCCTGTTGAGTCGATGTTTGTTGGTTTTTTAACCTTGTTTGGTAGTGTTTCTGTGCTTGTTTTGGTAGTTGGTGTATTGGTTGGTAAACTTGTATTGAGGGTGGATGCGGTTTTTTCTAGATGTATTTTGATCGGATTGTCTGTTGTGCTTACTCTGCCAGCGCTTTTCTTGACGGTGGTAACTTTCTTCTTTTCAGTGTTGGCGGTCTCTGAAAGCTATTACGCTTGGCTTTCGGTTGCTTCTTGTACTGCCCATCTTCTATTGCTAATGGTTTTTTATAGATCCAAGTTCTCAAGTTTCTACCTAGTGAAATAGACGTAAAGCTGCAATACAAGCAGGAGTAATTGGTACTTAGACTGCTCCTGCAGGTGCTGCTCGTCGTCGGGGCTGGTGTTGATCCAGATCCATGGAGTCATGAAGCACGCGAACCACCTCGAGGACCTGGTCTGCCGCAACCCGGTAGAACAAGAAGTGCCTGGGCCGAACAACCTTACCGACGTTGGGCATCGAGCAGCAGTAAACGAGGTGGATGCTGCGCAGGCCAGCTCCCAGTTCTTCACGGCTGATGCTGCCTACCTGTTGTGGGTCTGTCGCAACTGCTTCCAGCGCTGCGCCTATGAGTGCCTGGTAACGTCGGCGTGCGGCATCGCCGAAGCGGTTGTGGGTGAAGCGCAGGATATCGACGATGTCCGCTTGGGCATCATGGGATATGCGGTACTTGGCCATGCTTCAGTGGCTCGCCTGGTTGCCGAGCTCGTCGAGGTATTGGGCCAGGTCGTCGCTGGTGATCTCGTCGTACTCGCCGCGTTCCAGTTGCATCAGTCCACTGGATGTTGCGTTGCGGAGGGCTTCGAGCTTGGCGCTATTCTGGGCTTCCTGTTGCAGCAGCAGGCGCAAGCCTGCCCGGATGACTTCGCTGCGATTCTGATAGCGGCCGGTCTCCACCAGCTCGTTGATATCCTGCTCCAGCGGATCGGGAAGGACGACGTTTCGCGTTGCCATGAGGTACTCCAGTCGGCAGATAGCTAGTGGCATAATATGCCATAAGGCTTGCCAAATCATCTTTTTCGGCGTATAGGTGATAGCAGGGTGCCTCCCTCTGGGAGCCAGGAGATTGATGATGGAAGCACACGCTAACAAAGGTTTCGCCTCTCGGATCGGATTTGGTCTGGGTACGTTTGTGCGTTTTCTCATCGCCGATCCCAAGCCTCTCCGTCGTTGGGTGAAGCGCGCTTTAGTATTCGGCACTCTTCTTGTACTGGCATCTCAAGCTTTCAGCTGGCTTTTAAGTAGCGCCCTGACACTGATAGTTCTGGGTGGAGCTGTTCTCGCCTTTGGGGGGCTCCCAAATGATCCCCGGAAAGTAAACACGTCTGGCTACGGATATGAGTATGGCCCGCAAGGGTATGGTCATTATGTTGCCGGCCAGCGAACTGATGATTAAATAAGGCCCAGTAGGGCCTTATTTATTAGAATATATGCCGCTTGGCATTATTTGCCGCTTCTCCACCCGCTGTCTGGACGTCCTTGGTGCCTTGGGAAAGGCCTTGGAGGACTTGTCCTGCCTGTACACCAGACCAGCCTATTGCTGTGATCCAGAGAAGTGGCAGGATAATAAACATTGCTCCCATCACGAAGTTCAGAATTGCATCTTGAGTCGCCGTATTCAGCCCCATGACTGGGTTGAATGAAAGATGTGGTGATCCCGAACCATAGAAGGCATCAAGTATCGTGCTGTCGATATATCTGGCCAACTGAAACCAGAAGTCGACGAACATCATCGCAAAGAAGACGACCGTCATCGTCATGGCAACTTTCAGTTGATAGGTGCCGATGACCAGGACCATCGGAATACATATGACCATGGCCATCTTCAGAAACGACATCACCATCGGCAGTGCCTGGCGGACCATGTCCATCGCCGGGAAGTAAGCCAGGCTACCCATTGCCACTCCCAGGGTGCCTCCGGCACGAGCCAGTCCATTCCAGACGGTACCGCCCACCTGCCCGCCGTAATCGGTGTAGACGTTGCCCTTGACCTGGCTGGAGGGTGAGATCACCTGGCGAATGACAGCCTCGGTCACCTCGTCCTGGTTCAACCATTTCGCCCACGTGAGGAAGCTGGTCATCAGGTCCGGATCCACCTGGTCCTTGATCCGATCACGCAAGCCGATCCCTGAGTCAGCCCACCACTGCTTGCAGGTGGGGTAGCCGCCACCACCGCCCACCTGAGGCAGGCCGGCATCGCGGGTGGCGTTGTAGGGCCACGACTGACGGGGACTCTTCGAGTAGTCGGTGTCGTAGTACCCCGGGGTGTTCAACAGGAATCGGGAGCCGATCCAGTTCAGGTCTTGCAACGCCTTGTTGTCCTCGGCGACGGAGCCCAGGTCGGGTTGCCGCATGAACAGCCGCGCACGGGAAGGCCCGTAGCAGTCCCTGGAAAAATCAGCGATTTCTTGTGCCAGCAGCGGATTGTTCACGCGCGTGTTGTCCACTTCCATTCGCATCTGCCGCAGATCCGTGCCGCACGGAATGGCCGCGATGGCGCCGCTGGTGAAGCCCTTGGAGAGGGCGTGCATCATCGCCCACCAGAGCGGCATCTGCGCACTCTTGCCGGCCAGGCTGCTGAAGGAGCTTGACCAGCCGGTGTCCGCCGGTGCCGGCAGATTGTATTGGCACTGCTGGGCGCGAGTCTGATCGAACTCGATGGTGTCGAAGCTCACGTTGACGACCGGGATCCCCGCCAGGGCGACCACGATGTAGCCGACGTAGATGTGCGTCTCGATGCGGGCCAGAGACAGCACGCCCTTGTTGCCCTCGTCGGCGCCTTCCCCGCGAACTTTCAGCCATTCGCGCATTACGATGGCCGCGAACGGCACCGCAAACAGGCCCGTGTCCGAGATCATGTTCCAGATCCCGTTGTTGATGATCCAGCCGAGGAGGGTGAGGTAATACTCCAGGTAGTCATTGGTCATGAAGGTCATGATGCGCCTCCAGTACGGAAGTACGCTTTGCTGAATTCGATGAGCAGGACCAGCAACAGCACCAGGATCTCGATTCGCCGAATGCGCTGCCGCTCATGCGCGCTCAGTTCCTTGCGCTGCTTGAGCTTGAGCCGGAACCAGGCGATGGCCAGGGCGCAGTACAGCAGCGCCCGCCAGGCGAACAAGCTCCAGTAGTTGCTTTGCCGCCAGGCCTCCAGGCCCTGGATGCCACCGAAGTGGTTCAGGGCGAAGAGGCTGAGCAGCGTACCGACCACTGCCAGTCCGATGACGATCAGCACTCCGACCAGTAGCTGACCGAGAAGCTTTCGGGTGGAGAGGGGCTCTGTCATCACAGCCTGCCTCCCGACTTGCCGCCGGCGGCAGAGGGGGCCTGCAGGCGATCGAGGCGATCGGCATCGGGGGCCGACTCGAATACGCCACTGGAGCCTGCGGCGCGCTGTTGCCCGCGCTCGATGACCCGCATGGGTGAATTGCTGGCCAACTCGCGACGGAGTTCCAGTTCGGTCTTGAGGTTCGAGATCTCCTGTTGCAGGAGGCTGGTCTGCTGATCGACGGCTTGGGTGGCTAGGCCGTTTGCGGCGACGTTCGGTTCCTTTGCGCCGGCGAACATCAGGCGCTGTAGCAGCAGGGCCTTGCTGAGTACGTCCATCAGGGAAACATCGGACGCCAGGCGGCGCGCCAGGACGTCCTGGTCGCGCTCGTCACGCAGCGCCTCGATGACGCCGCGGGTGATCGGCAAGGCATCGGTGCCGGCCGCAGCCAGGTTCTCTGCGGTTAGTGGTTTGCTCTTCGACAGCAGTTCCTGCAGCGACTGGAGCTTCTTGTCGTAGGTCTCCTGGATCAGCGGGGTGAGGCCGACGCCCGCCGCCGTCACCGTCTTCTGGCAGCCTTCGCAGGTCTGTTGCTGTTGCTCCCCCAGTACCCGGGTGGCGAATGCGGCGGCTTCCTGGGGGGAGGACCAGGTGTTGCAGACCAGGCCGTTGTTGCAACTGGCGGAAGGAACGCTCGACGAGTCATTCACCGAACGGCTGGTCAACAGGTTGTAGCCCGCCCGGGTCACGTCGTTGACGATGCGAATGGGCTTCTGGCCGGAGCCGCCGGCCTTGTCTCCACCGACCCAGGTTACACCATCGTTGCCGCCCTTCTTCTCCACTGCTTCGAGGGCGGATACGGCGTCTTTCCCGCTAGAGGCCAGCGTGGCTCCCAGGGCCTGGCCTTCGGCGATTTTCCCCCAGCCGGTCTGCTCGCCAGCGATGTCGGCCATCTTCTCGGCGATCGCTCTGCAAGTCCCTTTCGAGCGATCGTAGTCGATCCGCGCCTGCAGGATGCCATTGGTGATCAGGTTGTAGAGCTGAGGGTTCGCGCGCTGGATGATCAACGCCGGCAGCGACATGACCGCGCCGGTCGCGTTCTGGATGACTGAGCCCATGATGTTCTGGAAACCCTGTGTGGCACCGTTGAGCTGGTTCTCCAGGGTGGTGCTCAGGTTCATGTTTCCGCACATCATGTCGTTGTTCCAGCCGAAGCCGACGCCGATCGAGTCCATCTGGCCGGCGCTGCCCATGCTCACCGCACTGCCGCCGCCAATGCTGTAGAGGACCTCGTCGCTGAGCACCGTGCCGGTCTTGGACACGTTGATCGGGTCGTCGGCCTGGGCAAGTTGCGCTGCGAGCAGCCACGTCAGTGCGACCGAGGTGATGTTCATTCGCATGATTCGTCTCCGTGTCCTTATTGGAAGTCGGTACTGCCGAGGAAGATCTGCCCCTTGCGCTGGCAGCAGGAGTAGGGTCGCCAGAGCGCCCAGGCGTAATCGCCGTCGACGGCTTGCGTCTTCGGCCCTGAGTTGGGAAACACCGCGCAGTTGAGGCTCAGGGACGGGGTCAGCTCCTGCCATTTCCCGGTCGAGGCATCGCCCTCTCTCAGCTCGCCCGCCGGCCAGTAACCGTCCTTTGGAGCTGCGCGCATGGGGAGGTAGACGTGGAGCTGGCCGATTCGTGTGGTGATGTCGCCGGCGCGCTGGGCGATGACGGCCGCCGTCTTGTAGTCGTCGGTCTGGTGCAGGAATCCGCTGCGCGGATAGAGGTTCCCCCACATGTCTCCGGAGAAGATTCCACCCACCTCGCGCAGCCCTGGAACCAACGCTTCGGGGTACACCTGCTCGGGAATTCCATGCCGCCAGCCAATGGCGTCCAGTGTGCTGAGGAAATAGGGCACCAGCGGGAAGGTGGCGCCAGGGCAAACGTACCCAGAGGCGCTAGCGAACCGGCTGAACGTGGCCCCGCCAGGATGGCCGATCACATCCGCTTCCTTGAAGCGGCCGATGCTGTTCTCGGCCTTGTAGTTGGTGGTTGCGTCATTGCCGGCCTGGGCGAGTGGATTCGGTGTACCCAGCGCCGACACCTCGGTCCAGGGGTTGCTCCCGGTATTCGCGTAGCTGGAGACGACTGCGTCAGGCACGTAGTGGCGGACCTTGACCGACGTCTTCACTTTGCAGCCATGCGGTCCGCAGAGCAGCCAGTAGCAGATCCCGACGACCTTGTATTCGAGGCACTGAGGGGAAAGGGTGGAGGAGACGATGGCAGCGCTGTTGATCGCGGCCGAGGCCGTGAACGAGAGGCTGAAGGTGGCGACCGCCGCTGCCAGGCGGCGGAGGTTGAGGCTGGTCATCAGCGCGACCTCCTGGCCTTGGCGATCAGCTCAAGAGCGCGCGAAACATCCGGTTCGCCGTAGACCACGTACTGCCTATCGACTACTACGGCAGGGATCTTCTCGACACCGAGACTCCACGCATCGGCGACGTCTTGTTGTGCCTTGACCAGCTCTGCCTGCAGGCGGCGCCCATCGGGGCTTTGTAGCAATCGCTTAAACGCCGCTTGAGCATGCTGTGGATCCTGGGGCAAGGCCGCAGTCAGTTGCTCCTCGAGGTGTTCCTGGGCGTCCAGAAACAGAACGCGCGACGATCCGGTGGCAGAGACCGGATGAGCCTTGTCGGTGATGACCCAGGTTTCGGCCTGGCTCGCGCCGCTCAGCAGTACCAGTAGTAAGCCAACGGCCAGCGTTTGTGGCCGCCAGCCAGGGGAAGAGTAATGAAGAGGCATGGGTCTGTACCGGTTCGAGGAAGGTACAGACAGGAGACAGGATCGCTTGGGATAGAGCAGCAGGAAATCATCACTACGTCGCCGGAGTATTTTTTACCGCTGTAAGGGCGAGTTGTTGGCGCATGGTGCAGAGGAGGGAGCCTAGTAACTCATAAGGTAGAAGTGAGCTTCCAAGCCATCTTGTATTCAGGTGTTTGCGCGGACTGAGCAGTCGCTGCCGAAACAGTTATTTTTGTTGCTAAGAGGCAGGAAGGCTGCGCGGAGATTCCTACTAGTAAATTAGATAGTTGTTGTCTTCTGAAACAGAATTGAAGCGAAATTGGGGGTAGGGTTTTTCTAGGTGAAGGGTAACTCTAGAGAATTACAAAGGTGTGACGCAAATGTTGTATTTTTCTTGCGATATGAAGATGGGTGGTTGGGTCGGATATAGGTACTTTTCTCTATTTTCTTTAATTGCTCTCATCTATGGGTGTGTCGGTGGTGGAGGTGGATCGGATGAGATTGGGCAGCACTGCTTTGAGAGAGAGCAGAAGCTTTCCGGAGTTAATGATAATGAAGAGGGGAGTGTGAGGTTGAATCGGCTGAACTGCGATCCAATTGAAGGTCGTGTTCTTGAATCAGAGAAGCTGATACGAAAGCCGCCCAATGAGCTGGGTATTCACTGAATGAATAATTTTTAGCCTGGAGAGGTCTTCTTGAAAATGAAAAAATCACTTGTTATGTCGACTGTGCTTTTGGTGGCGAGCAATCTCGCGTGTGCTGATGAGGGCTCAAATGATGGAAGTGAGATATGTCGGGCGCAGGGTGGAGTTGAAATAACAAGTCTGGGGGAAGTCTCAAAGGGTGTGGATGTTGAAGATGTTGTAGTTTGTTCGATTCTTCCAAGTAATATGAAGTCGAGTCAAAGAGCGCCTACACTCCCTCCTCTGCAAAGGATGATCATTTCGGCAATGCCTTCACCAGGAACGGTCACTGTTTCTGCCAGCGGAGATAGGAAATTTACAACATCTTGCCGGGCAAATCTTTATGCTCCACGTTATGCCAATTTCTATCCAGACGGTGTTAGCAGGGGAACATCAGATCTACGATGTGTTGGTTACAATACACCCGGGAATTCATCTCAAGGGTGTAATGTGTCATGGGTCGGCCCGACCGACATTCAATTGGGTGTTGAGCCATATGGCGGATCTGTTGTTGTAAACTACAGTTGCACTGCATTCAAAACAACGATTCCAGTGATAATGAGCTACAGTTATCGTGATGGGCGGGCAGTGTATGGTGAGGTCCAGAATGTGTCAGGAATAATAAATGTGGTTTTGAACTAAGGGTGCGCCTTAGTAGGCTTTTATTTCAAGGTGTTCAGCTTGTGAATGTGCTGCAGGGCACTCTATAGAGTGCCCTGCATAGGCTGGAAGTCGTTTGGCTGAGGGCTAGTCTTTCGAGTTCGATATGGCACGTTGATGAAGGCTGGTAAAAAGTCCTGTCTGTGTGGGTGGCAGGCGAGTGGCGCGTTCAGACGCTAATGTGGAGTTCAAGGTAGGGTTCCGACGCCGAGGATCCTCTTTGGGTGGAGTCATTTGCTGAGCCATGCAGTTATAAGACAGGCTACGTGCTCCATTGACTTGGACATCGATACACGAAGATTCAGATTGTTCATCCGAGTGTGACTCCGCGGGCGGGGAGGCAGCAGTCTGCTGTGCCAAACTAACTATAGGCAACAAGAATATAATTCGAAGAATTTTAATAAGCATTCCAATCTCCTTAACCCTGAGGGTTGGATGAGATTCAATAGTAACCTCAAGCTATTAGGAAAGATGAACCGCCTATCGTTTTGTAGCCTTGGTTAGGTCAGGCACGCGCTAGTGAGTAGTACCAGGGGAGGCCGCAGAAAACGGAAAAAATCGTACGCTAAGGTTTTCCGGGCATTCGTAGCGGCCGAAACTTTCCGTCCTCCAGCCTGCGGCTCTGCCGCCAGACGTAATCGCCGGTCAGGTTGATGTGCTCCCATCCCAGCGGCGACAGGTATTGCAACAGCTCGTCGTCCACCGGCTTGCCCGTGTCGCCCATCGCCTGGGTGGCGCGCTCCAGGTACACCGTGTTCCACAACACGATGGCGGCAGTCACCAGATTGAGGCCGCTGGCCCGGTAGCGCTGCTGCTCGAAGCTCCGATCCCTGATTTCGCCAAGGCGGTTGAAGAACACCGCCCTGGCCAGGGAGTTGCGCGCCTCCCCCTTGTTCAGTCCTGCATGCACGCGGCGGCGCAGCTCAATGCTCTGCAGCCAGTCGAGGATGAACAGCGTGCGCTCGATCCGGCCCAGCTCACGCAGGGCCACGGCCAGGCCGTTCTGGCGCGGGTAGCTGCCGAGCTTGCGCAGCATTAGCGAGGCGGTGACGGTGCCCTGCTTGATCGAGCTGGCCAGGCGCAGGATGTCGTCCCATTGGGCGCGCACGTGCTTGATGTTCAGGGTGCCGCCGATAAGCGGGCGCAGCGTCGGGTAGGCCTGTACGCCCTGCGGCACATAGAGCTTGGTTTCGCCGAGGTCACGGATGCGCGGTGCGAAGCGGAAGCCCAGCAGGTGCATCAGGGCGAAGACGTGATCGGTGAAGCCGGCCGTGTCGGTGTAGTGTTCCTCGATCCGCAGGTCGGACTCGTGGTACAGCAGACCGTCGAGCACATAGGTGGAATCGCGCACGCCGACATTCACCACGCGGGTGCTGAACGGCGCGTACTGGTCGGAGATATGGGTGTAAAACAGCCGCCCCGGCTCGCTGCCGTACTTCGGGTTGACGTGCCCGGTGCTCTCGCCCCGGCCGCCAGCCCGGAAGCGCTGACCATCGGAGGATGAGGTAGTGCCGTCCCCCCAGTGAGCGGCAAAAGCATGGCGGTACTGATGATTGACCAACTCGGCCAGGGCCGCCGAATAGGTTTCGTCGCGGATGTGCCAGGCTTGCAGCCAGGACAGCTTGGCATAGGTCAAGCCGGGGCTGGACTCGGCCATCTTGGTCAGCCCGAGGTTGATCGCATCGCCCAGGATCGCGGATAGCAGCAACGTCCGGTCTTTGGCCTCGGCACCGTCCTTCAGGTGGGTGAAGTGGCGACTGAAGCCCGTCCAGTCGTCCACGTCCATCAGCAGTTCAGTGATCTTGATGCGCGGCAGCAACTGGCTGGTCTGGTCGATCAGCGCCTGCGCCCGATCCGGCACCGCCGCATCCAGCGGGGTGATCTTCAGCCCCGACTCGGTGAGGATGGCATCGGGCAGTTCGTTGTCCTTGGCCAGGCGGGTGACGGTGGCCAACTGCTCGTCCAGCAACTGCAAACGCTCTTCCAGGTACTGGTCGCTGTTCGGGTTGATCGCCAGAGGCAGGGTCTGTGCGCGCTTGAGCGCGGCGAACTTCTCTGCCGGCAGCAGATAGTCGTCGAAGTCGCGGAACTGCCGCGAGCCCTTGACCCAGATGTCACCGGAACGCAGGGCGTTCTTCAGCTCGGACAGCGCGCAGATTTCGTAGAAACGCCGGTCAAGCCCTTCCGGGGTGATCACCAGCGGCTTCCAGCGCGGCTTGATGAAGGCGGTGGGGGCATCGGCCGGCACCTTGCGCAGGTTGTCGGCGTTCATCTCGCGCAGGGTCTGCACGGCTGCCAGCACGCCTTGCGCGGCCGGGGCGGCGCGCAATTCCAGCACCTCCAGCAGGGCCGGCGTGTAGCGGCGCAGGGTGGCGAAGTTCTCACCGACCAGGTACAGGTGGTCGAAGCCCTCCGGCCGGGCCAGCAGTTCGGCCTCGCTGACGCTCTCGGTGAACTCGTCCCAGGGAATCACCGCCTCGATGGCGGCGTAGGGATCGCTGCCGCTTTCCTTGGCCTCCAGCAGGGCCTGGCCGATCTTGGAGTACAGGCGCACCTTGTCGTTGATCGCCTTGCCCTGCTTCTGGAACTGCTGCTGATGCTTGTGCTTCGCGCCGCCGAACAGCTTGACCAGGATGCGGTCGTGCAGATCGACCAGCTCATCAATCACAGTCGCGGTGCTCTCCAGTACCACGGCAGTTAGGGTCGCGTAGCGCCGTTGCGGCTCGAACTTGCCGAGGTCTTTGGGCGTCATCTGGCCACCCTCGCGGGCCAGCTTGAGCAGGCGGTTCTGGTGGATGTATCGGCCCAGGCCTTCGGGCAAGTCCACCAGTTGAAAGGTCTTCAGCCGTTCGATGTGTTGGAGCATGTACCGGGAATTGGGTTTCAGCGGTGCCTGCCGCAGCCAGGTCAACCAGGTGATGTTGCTGCCGGCTTTGAGCTTCAGCAGTTCGTCCAGTTTGGCTCGATGCGAGTGCGTGAGTGGATCGACCAGGGCGCGATAGACTCGCCGATTGGCTCGCGCAATGGCCTCCGAGCAGGCCCGGTCAATCACTCCCAGTGCCGGCAGAATGCGCCGCTTCTGCCGTAGGCTCTCCAGTGCTTGACCAGCCAGCAGCAAGCCCTTGTCGGTCTGCTGGGCCAGCTCGGTCAACTCGCGCACCAGGATGCGGAAGTCGGACAAGCCGAACGGCACCAGTTGCAGGTAGGAGCGCAGTTCCTGGGCATGCTCGCGGCGGGTCACGTCGCGCTCGCCGTACTTTGCCCAACTCACCGGGTCGGCCTGGACTTGCTTGGCCACCCACACGATGACCGGCTCGGGCAGCTCGCTGTCGGTGCCCAGCGCATAGCCGGGGTAGCGCAGCAGGCAGAGCTGCACCGCGAAACCCAGACGGTTGGCGTCGCCGCGCCGCTGGCGGATCAGCGACAGGTCGGAGTCGTTGAAGGTGTAGTAGCGGATCAGATCATCCTGGTTTTCCGGCAGCGCAAGCAGGGTGTCCCGCTCCATGGCCGAGAGGATCAAGCGACGCGGCATTTATCAGACGTCCGTGCGTAGGTGGTGGCAGAGAGTTTCCCGGCTGATATTAGGGATTGGAGAACAATAGAGCCAAAACCAACGTAAACAGAAATAAACACTGGCCCAACAATGCCACTACCGATTTGACGATCTCGGTTTACATAAAAACAAGGAGAATCAGTATGTTAATCACCCCAGACGAAGGTTAGGTTGACCACAGCGCTACCTTCTGAGGTTATGAGCCATAGATTATGGCCGAACCTATCAGAACGGATACAATGATGACTAAACTCTACTTTGATCTACTGAGCTCACCTGCTGAGGCTCATTCGTCGATACAGAAGTCTCTATCTGCGCAGGCACTCTCCACAACTGTTCCAATATTAGAGTTTCCTTCGGAAACCGTATACGCCTATGCCTCGTACATAAGTGCATTAAGTATCGGTCAACGTATCGATCCCGCATTCACCCAGAGCTTAACGAGTGCCATATCCAACCTGGCAGGTCGCCCGGTTGCAGTAAGCGATATTTACCAAAAAATTCATGAAACCACACTGAGAACACCTGTCGAGATGGGTGTTCGCCCTAATAGCATCACCTTCGAAGAGTATCAGACCGCCATAAATCAGCAAGCCATCAGCATGGCTCAAGATATGCAAGATGGAGACAAAGGTGAGAAGGTTGAGGCCCTTCAGGCCAACATGCAGTTCCTGTATGGACAGGAGATAAATACTGATTTCGTCGCTCGCAACGAACTCGCTGCTGGGCAGAGAGCGAAAACCGTAGCAATAGTTCAGGGACATATCACTATCGGGTACGGCTTCGATACCTTCGTGCATGAAGAGTCCGAGCTAAACTCTTTGAATCTGGTTGATTCTACACGACAGAAGGTGTTACCTGCATTGCAGCTATCAACGTCCGACCCAAATTTCTGGAGTGTCTATGCTTCGCTGGGACAACGTCTCACGGATGATGATGGGCTATTACTGTTCAGTGCCAAAGCGCGAGCGGTTGTTCAACATCTGGCAGGCGACCAGTTCTCGGGTAGATGGGAGGGTTTACCAGCAGCGGTCAAGACGGTCGTCCTTGACCTCTATTATCAGTATGGTCAATGGCAAAAATTCCCAAAATTCCAACAAGCAATCATCAGTCATGATTGGCCAGAAGCCATCCATGAGCTCCGTAACTGGAACGGCATGCCGAATGATCCGAACTTATCTGTTACCAAACGTTTAGAAGAGCGCGCTAAATACCTGGCAATATCCTTCAACTATGAGTAATGAGGACATGGACGTAAACGACGTAGTGAACCAAGCGGAACAGATCAATCTTTACCAGAATCCGGGGCAGTCTATTTCTGGTCTCTACAAGGGGTTGGCTAACCAGTGCTCTCCCGGCCAGCCATTTCCAGAGGCAGAGCTTGTGGAGGCTTGGGATATCCCTCTCGTGCTCCATCCGGAGTTTGTTCCTAATGGAGACGCCTCTCAACTCGATAAGGAATACGGAACGATCCTTGCTGCCGAGTCTGCTCAGATTATTCTGCTTCAACTCCAAATGGCTCAAGACAGGGCTAAGGCGTGCGGAGAAATTACAGCCTTGATCAGTTCTATCTCCTCCAACCTCAATACCGTCAAGAGTCGTCATGGTGCTAGCTATCTGAACTTGCTGAAACAATCACCGAACCGATACCCGACTAGCGTCGGAGTTGAGATTATGTCAGGTGGTAGCCCAAACCAGGATTCTGGAATCGAGGTCTCTTACGGTGCCAATCTCGCCCGGCTAACTCAATCACAACTTCAGTCGATGAACCTGCCTGCCAGCCTCAAACAACTGCTAACTCAGGGAATCGGTGTGAAGCTTTCTCAGCCTGAGTATTGGCCTGCTTACAACAATATAGCCGCTGGCATTCGTTATACAACCGGAATGGCGATAACGCTTGCCTATTGGGCAACGGTTTAGAGATAGTTGAGCATTAGGGAGAAAAGAACAGGTGCCCAGATCAATCTGCTCGTTCATTTTTTTGTCCATAATCGCGCCCACAATGGCCCTGGCTGCAAAAATTCCAGCAAATGAGTATTCGCTGGGGGATGGAAGAGGCTATATCAACATCTGGCCTGTACGGGATGGCTCTCAGGCATTTCTTATCCATAACGACGGCCCTAATGGGGCTACATGCGGACTCAAAGGGGTACTTAGAGATAATAAGGGAAAAGTTGGGTCGCCGGAAAAATCAAATTTATGCCTACTGCGCATTACCCAGACAGGGCTGTTGTCAGTAAGTGTCAAGCGTGAGGCCAACTCGCCAAGTTGCTCTGGCTGGTGTGGTCCTAGAGTTTGGTTTGAAGGAGCCTACAACGTCCCACCCAAGGGTTGCTACTACATGCAAATAAGGAAAAAGACTAGGCGCGTTTCAGACTTGGTTGAAAAAAAGGAATTTGATGCTGCCTTCTCACTATCCAAGGACCTTTTATCAAAATGTCGGACTGAGTTACCCGATAGCACCAAGATATATCAAACGAACTTGCTCGCCATGATCAGCGCTGAAAAGGGAGATAGTGCTCGCTGTCTGGAGTATGCCCGTTGGGTGCAAAAACAAATTCCCGTAAGAGATGACGGTCAGCCGGCTGAAGACTTGCTTCCGGCAGAGCATGCTTTCGCACTGGAGCAACGCGCCAAGGCTGATGCTCTGTCTGAGCGGTGCAGCGGCGAGAAGTAATGGCGCACGTAGTAGGCGCGTAGTTCACTCTTCCGACTCTGCCTGCGGCATGAATCACTCGTTCGTGCGGAGGTACTGGTAGAGGATCTGCCGGCTGATGTTGAACGCGCGGGCGAGCTGAGCCTTGGGCTCACCGGCCGCTGCCCGCATCCACAAGGTAGCTGCCTGCTCGTCGGACAGGGCCTTTTTGCGGCCCCGGTACGCGCCGCGCTGCTTGGCTAGGGTAATGCCCTCGCGCTGCCGCTCGCGGATCAGTGCACGCTCAAACTCGGCGAAGGCCCCCATCACCGAAAGCATCAGGTTGGCCATGGGCGAGTCCTCGCCCGTGAAGACCGGCCCTCTTTCAGGAACTCGAACGCACACCGCGCTGGGTCAGCTTCTGCACCAGGCGGCGCAAGTCATCAAGGTTGCGGGCCAGGCGATCCATGTTGTGCACCACCACGGTGTCGCCCTCGCGGACGAAGCTCAGCAGCGCTTCGAGTTGGGGACGCTGGGTGTCCTTGCCCGAGGCCTTGTCGGTGAACACCTTGCTCACCTGGGTCTGTTCCAGTTGGCGTTCCGGGTTCTGGTCGAAGCTGCTAACCCGGACATAGCCGATACGGTGTCCCTGCAAAAAGCAGTTGGGGAACGTTCAATCTCAGCCGTTCCGAGGCTTCATTCTCAGAACCAAGACGCAAAGGCCTGCCGGTACCGGCATTGAGGCTTAGCGTACGATTTTTTCCGAATTCCGCGGGCTCCCCAAGGGAGACCGGAAAATCCTGCTGAAACGCGCT
>NZ_KV812685.1:34503-89584 GCF_001813485.1 Pseudomonas sp. HMSC067G02 | reverse complement strand
ACCTGCAGGACCTCGCCGCGCTGCTCGACCAGCAACAACAGCAGAAGGGCCGACAGCTCCTCCAGGACCTGGCCGCGGTCCTCGACCAACAGCAACAGCAGGGAGGCCGCAACCTGCAGGACCTCGCCGCGCTGCTCGACCAGCAGCAACAGCAGAAGGGCCGGCAGTTCCTCCAGGGCCTGGCCGCTGTCCTCGACCAGCAGCAACAGCAGGGAGGCCGCAACCTGCAGGACCTCGCCGCGTTGCTCGACCAGCAGCAACAGCAGAAAGGTCGACAGTTCCTCCAAGGCTTGGCCGCTATCCTTGACCAACAACAGCAACAGGGAAGCAAACAACTAGCCAATCTGAAGGGTGAGTCTCAATGAGTCCGGGCACCGACCGCCCCTGGAACTCGGCATTCCAGCCCGACAGGGGGCTCGGGGCTTTCCACTCGCTGCGCAAGGCCATCCTTGCGCAGCGTACCCAGCTGGGTCTCGATGCCCTGAAACAATGCGACGAAGTGCTGAGGACGGCACAGGAGCCTGGCCTCCCCGAGCCGCTGCTCAATCTCCGGGAGGGGGAAGGAGGATCTACGCTCGTCTTCGATGATCCCGTCTATTCGATCTGGCTGCGTTTTTTCCTCCGCGCATCGGCCAACAGGCGCACGGAAGAACTCATCCGCCATATATCGAAACTTCCCTCGGTACTGCAGGACGTCGAGCGTCGACTCACAGGCAAGGCCAACCTCTACGTCCCCGGCAGCGCGATCGCACTCCAGCGCGAGGATCTGCATCCCTATGTCATGAAAGCGACACCGCCAACCTATGATTTCAGTCGTGCCCCCTCCTCCTCCGGAGAAGAAGGACGCACCATCGGCCATCCGTTGAGAATGCAAGCCGGCCTTCTCGGCAGCGCCCTGAAGAACATCGAAACGGCCTGGCCCGAATTGCATGCGCAGATCGAGGAGTGCGTGCGCATCTTCGGTTACCTTCCGGATGCGGCATTTCGCAGTTGCTCGGCGGCGCGCTACTCCGGAATCGTCTACCTGGGCAACATGGATGAATCACTTCTCGATCTTGAAGAGTCGATCGTCCATGAAACCGGACATCAGGTTCTTTACCAACTTGGAGAAATGACCAGGCTGACCCTCCCGCAGACACCGCTCGAGGCCAACTACGTGCTGCCGTGGTCCGGCTCGCGTCGTGATCTCTTCGGCTTCCTGCATGCCCATTACATCTACGCCCTACTGGTCAAGTACTACTGGCGCCGAGCAAACCTGGATGGACGGGAAGCGGCCGAATGCCGGGGCCGCGCGTTACTGATCCTGTCCGGCTGCCTGAAGGCGACCCCCATGCTGCAAGGAGACGCCAACCTGACGGAACAGGGAAGAATCATCGTCGAGCGGCTTGCCGAAGAACTCGCCGAACTGGATGGCGAAATTCGCGGACGGGTCCGGCACGAGCGGGAGAAAGCGAATGCAGAAGCGACAGGTTGAAACGGATGAGCCAGCCACCCTGCGGATCAGCGGCAACGCCCTGCATCTCTCGGACGGCGTGGGAGTAACGCTGCTCGACGATCAGATCGTCCTCGAGAACCGCGCCACTGGCGCCAGCAAAGCCTTTTCCAGGGAGGCGATACCGCTGCTGGATCTGTTCATGGACTGGATCGAACCCGACGATTTCGTCAGCCGGGCCTTCGAGCAGGGAGGCGAGGCGGAGTCTGTCAACAGAGCCATCGGCGTTCTGCACGATCTGCTGGAACTCGATGTGCTGACGGTGCGCGCCGAGGATCTGAGGGGAACCCGCCTGCGCGCCCCTGGTGCGGGCTGGGGCGACGCCATGCGCTTCCTGCTCGCAACACGGACGAGCAGGGAGACGATCTTCGCCCCACCCGCGGAGTTCAATGCCGCCCTGGCCGAGAAGGCAGCCGTCACGCGTCAGGCATCCGCCTTCATGGAATATCCGGCGGCACCGTTCAGTCCATTGAGCGAACCACGCATGACGGCCTCCAGAGGAGAACCCTCGTTCCCGAAAACCATGCTGAACAGGAGGACGGCTCGCCGATACGCGGACCATCCCCTCACCGAAGCCCAGTTGTCCAGCCTGCTCAAGTTCGCCTGGGGCATGATCAAGAGCGTACCCAACCCTCTCGGCGACGTGTTCGTCCGCAAGACCTCGCCGAGCGGCGGCTCGTTACATCCGGTCGAAGTCTATCCGATCGTCCTCAACGTCGACGGCATCGAGAGAGGGATCTACCACTATTCCGTTCGCCGCCACGGCCTGGAGCGCCTGTGGACGGGGGATGCACACGAGTGGATCGCCAAGGCCTGCGGAGACCAGGAATGGGTTCGGGAAGCCGCCGTCATCTTTCTCTGCTCCGCGTTCCTTCCGCGCACGGCCTGGAAATACGACTTTTCGCGCGTCGCCCGGGCCGTGATGGCCGAGATCGGCTTCAGCGGGCAATCGCTTCTGCTCACCGCGTCATGGCTAGGCCTTGGCGCCTTCACCACCATTGCCCTGCGCGATGAACTGTTCGAGGACCTGCTCGGCTTCGACCCTCTGCGCGAACCGGTATTCGCCGTCTTCGGAGTCGGTGCCCTGGAACCGGACATCGTCGACCATTCGCGTCCTCGAACGGAAAACCAGGACGAAGCGGGCGCCCTGTAGAAGATGGACATCGTGCATTCCCATGGACACGACCCGGGCGTACTCGATCCCCGGACCGATCGCCTGTTCGTCGTCGCGCTCAGCCAAAGCCCAGCCAAGGTCATGCTGCGCGCGGCGGATGGCGCGCACCTGGAAATAGCGCTGCCGGCAAGCGGAGCTCCGGACAGACCGGCCGGGACGCGCTGCTACATGAATCTGGAACGCACGGTGGTGGAGCTTCGCGAACGCTTGAAGCCGCGTGATTGCGGCGCGGCGGTGATCGATCGGGTCAACGCCTATATCTCTCCGCCAGGATGCGGAGCGCCGCTGCATTTCGACATTCGTACCGTATGGATCGTGCAACTGTTCGGCTGCAAGACCT
Source organism: Pseudomonas sp. HMSC067G02 (assembly GCF_001813485.1). Classification (NCBI taxonomy): domain Bacteria; kingdom Pseudomonadati; phylum Pseudomonadota; class Gammaproteobacteria; order Pseudomonadales; family Pseudomonadaceae; genus Pseudomonas; species Pseudomonas sp. HMSC067G02. The sequence goes on along the minus strand of NZ_KV812685.1, from coordinate 86,578 downwards.
GGAGGCTGGGCGACAAGCCCGCGGTGGAACAGCCAAGCCACAACTGCGTCCTGCCCAATGGCGAGCGCCACGTCATCTACGACGGGCGGGAGCTCGAGGCGCCGACGCGGATGCGAACCTATAACCTGTTTCCGGGCGACTGGCTTCTGGTGCCAAAGGGCGTATGGCACGAAACGACAACGACCGCAGGCTCCGTGTCGGCCACCCTCGCGGCGCCGGAAGGCAGCTAGCCGACGCCTGCTGGGAGGATGTCCTCACCGGGTCGTCATCGGCAGACGCGTCACACCGTGCTCGGTGGTCACCGGACCGCTCGCCACGAAACCGAACCTCTGGTAGACCGGCACAGCCCCCAGCGCCGCGCTGACAGTGAAGACACCCGAATATCCCGCCTCGAGACAAGCCTCGCGCGCACGTGCCCAGAGGGCACGCGCCAGCCCCTGGCCCTGGGCCTCTTCCGCGACGAATAGCATGAGCAGATGATGGTCGTCGCGAGTGGCGACGACGCCAAGCATTTTCCCCCGCTCCTCGGCGACGAAATAGCGGCAGGTTCCACGCATACCCTCCAGGATTCGCGGAGTGCCAAGGGCTCGCTGAAGGAAACGCCGCCCCTGTGGAGGGAAATCACGGGCAACATGCTCGCGAGTCAGCCGGCGTACGAACGCGCCGATCATCTCTGCGTCCTCCACCCGGGCCAGGCGAATATTCACCCGATTGGCAGACATGCCCGCCCTCCCGTCGGTCGTCGGCAAACCATGTTTCCACAGTATTGCCCAGGCGACGCCGGCCTGCCATGCCGGCAGGCCGGACAGCGCAGGCATGGCGCCTGGAGGGAGGCAAGGTAAAGAAAGAAGGTGGCGTCCCCGACAGGAATCGAACCTGTACCGACCCCTTAGGAGGGGGCCGTTCTATCCATTAAACTACGAGGACGAATCGCGCCGGTGCTTTTTGCCATGCCGGCTTTCGACAGAAAGACCATCTCCATCGGAGTCCAGCGGCGCAATGCACGATGCGCTGACGGGGCGGCATGTTAACGGCAGAGAAAGCGTTTGTCATGCCACTGCCACCAAGGCTGCGCATAATTTTCCGCAACCCTGGAGGTGCAGCATGAACCAGACCGTCGCCATTCCCGCCGCACAGGACCTGCCGGACGCCCCGCGCCAGCCGCGGATACCGGACTCCCCCTTCGCCAGCTTCGATGTGCGGATCGCCAGCGAGCACGACGCGCCGCGCCTGTCGTTGCTGCTACAGCAACTCGGTAGCGCCGATCCGCGCCCGGACCCGGCGTTGCTGGCCATCCAGCTGCAACGACCGCGCGACGACCGGGTCACCCTGGTGGCCGAGCGCGGCGAGCGCCTGCTCGGCACCTGCACCCTGCATCTGATCGAACACCTGGCGCACGATTTCGCCCGCTCGGCAATTCTCGAAGACATGGTGGTCGACCGCCACGCCCGCGGCCAGGGCGTAGGCCGCGAACTGATCGGCCGGGCCGTGGAGCGAGCGCGCAGTTGGGGCTGCTACAAACTGGCGCTTTCCAGCCACCAGGACCGGGAAACCGCGCAGCGCTTCTATGCCGCGCTGGGATTCACCAGCCACGGCGTAAGCCTGGCGCTGCATCTGGGCTGACCTCATCATGCATTTTGCAATCGGCAAAATGCCAATCCTTGCAAAGTGCATGTCAGAGAGCCCCATACACATATATAGACCATTGATTTAAAAGGATTTTTTATAGGAAAAAGTTGGCACAACCGCTGCTACAAGACCCTCAGGATCAAACCTTGGCCATCTGCCTGGCAAAGCTACGAAATGGAGGTGAACATGAGCAGCTCACGCAACCTGGTCGGCACCGGACTTCTTTCCCTGCTGGCTCTCGTAGTCTTCCAGAACAGCGCACTGGGCGACGAGGACAGGACGCAGGAACGCAACGGCGAAAGGCCGGTAGTGCTGGACAGCAACGCAACGCCGCAGTGGGCACCCGCTGCGCAGCGACTGGTGATCCAGGTGCCCGAAGAATCCCCGCGCATCGTCACCGTAGGCGAGGACGAGCGCGGCACGGCGCTGGTAACCGCGGCCGACGAACAGGCCTGGACATTCTGACGAAGCAAGCGCCGGGAGACCGGCATCCAACGACGCTACACCGCCGCACAGGTCCCCGGGATGCTGGCGGGCGGAAGGGAGAAAGAACATGTGGATCCTGGCTTTGCCGCTGACCGCCCTGGCCCTTTCGGTCGGCGTCTACGGGCTGCTCTGGCTGATAGAGCGCGGAGGAGAAGAATATCCAGCGAGGCTTCCGCTGAGCGACAAGGGCGCCACGGAACCTCGGCGCCACTGAGCCGGCACAAGGAACAGCGAGCCCGACGGAGAGGGCTCCGGGAGTGAAACCATGTCACGATCCGCCGTCATTCTTCTGTTCGTGGTGATCGCCAGTGCGATCCTGGCGCTGAGCCTGCCGCCCGATGCCACCCTCCTCGCCTGGTGCGCCTGGGGACTGCTGGGCATATCCGGCGCCTGGCTGCTGTTTGCGCTGGTGGTAGGTCGGCGAATCCGCTTCGATCCCAGCCTGGACTGATTTCGCCCACAACACCTTGCCGGGCGCTACAGCGTCGCTCACAGCGGCAGGCACATGCCGTCGTGTGCCAGTTCCACCCCCTCGGGCAACGCAGCGGGGTGGTCCAGCAGCCAGGCGTCCAGCGCATGCCCGACGTGAGTCAACACGGCCCGCCGGGGACGCAGCGATTCGATGCACTCCAGTGCCCGCGTCAGGTCGTTGTGGTTGCGCGGCGGCCGCTCCTGCGGCGGCATCGAGCAGTCCAGCACCAGCAGGTCCAGCGGCGCCGCGAGCAATCGCGAGGCGCTGTCCGCCGGCAGCCCGACGGTATCGGTGAGGTAGGCCAGACGCCGTATCGTTCCTTCCTCGGAAGCCCCCTCCAGCAAGTAGCCGAAGGTCGGCTTCGAGTGGACCAGCGGTAGCGCGGTCGCCGCCAGCGCGCCCCACTGGCGCCGCTCGAAGGCGCCGAAGGGCTGGCTGAAATCGAGGATGCCCGGATGCTTGTAGAGGTCGGCGAGGCCCTCCGGGTCGGCCGGGCCATGCACCGGGATCACCAGGCCCTGGCCCCAGCGCAGGTGCAGCAGGCCTTGGGCGTGGTCGGCGTGGTAATGGGTCTGGAGGATGCCGTCGAGGCTATGGGGCGGGAAGCGCTCGCAGAGATCGACCAGGCCGCTGTCGATCAGCCAGCGCTGGCCGGCGCACTCCAGCAGCGCGCTACAGGGACGGCGACGCAGGCCGGCGTCGGCGCGGGCGTTGCGACAGGCCGGGCAATCGCAACCGTAGACCGGCACCTGGCGGGCATCGCCGGTGCCGAGCAGGGTCAGGCGCATGCGCGGTCGCTGCCGAGACGGGCCAGGAGGCTGCGTAGCGTGTCGTCGAGGTCACCGGAGTTGTCCAGTTGGAACAGCGGGCCCTCCAGGCCGGCGGCGAACTCGGCGTTGCGCGCCAGGCGCGCCTCGATTTCCTCGGGGCTTTCCCGGCCGCGCGCCAGCAGGCGCTGGCGCAGCACCTCGGGTTTCACCCCGAGCAGGACCGCGAGCAGATCCGGATAGCGCCGGCGGGCCTGCGCCAGGTAGCCGCGCGAGCCGTTCACCAGCACGTCGTAGCCCTGCGCCAGCCACTCGTCGATCTGCACCGGAATGCCATAGCAAAGGCCGTTGGCGCGCCAGCTCATGGCGAACGCCGAGGCCCGCTCGAGGGTGTCGAACTGCGCCGGGGTCACCGCCTGGGCGTCCTCCCCCACCGCTTCCGCGGAGCGCGTGATCACCCGCCGCACGATACGGCAGCCGCGCAGCGCCAGGGGCTCGCGCGCGGCCTGCAACAGGCTGTCCTTGCCCGAGCCGGAAGGCCCCATCAGATAAATCAGTCTGCCTGTCATCAGAACACTCTCTGCCCGCCGCGCCAGACTTGACGCACCACCGGCTGGTTGTTGCCGAGCGCCCGCGCCTGCAGCAGATCGGCGCGCAGGCCGACGCGGATTTCGCCACGATCGGTCAGCCCGGCGGCCAGCGCCGGGGTACGGCTGACCATCGCCACCGCGCGCGGCAGGTCGTAACGGATCGCATCATACTCGCTGTGCTCGCCGGCGAGCAGCAAGGCCGCATGCAGCAGGCTGGCCGGATAGTAGTCGCTGGAAAGGATATCCAGCACGCCGATTCCCGCCAGTTGCGCCGCCGCCACGTTGCCCGAGTGGGAACCGCCGCGGACCACGTTGGGCGCGCCCATCAGCACCTGCAGGCCGTGCTCGTGGCTGGCCCTGGCGGCCTCCACGGTGGTCGGGAACTCGGCGATGGCCATGCCGTAGCCGGCCGACTCGCGGACATGCGCGAGGGTCGCGTCGTCATGGCTGGCCACCGACAGGCCGCGTCCCTGGCAGACATCGACGATGGCCGCACGGGCGGCGTCGCTGTAGCGCTCGGAGTTGGCTACCTGCTCGACGATGAAGGCGTCCATCTCGGCATCGCTCAGGTGGTACTTGCCCTGGTAGTACTCGCGGTACTTCTCCAGCCTGGCGAACTGGCGCTGGCCGGGGGCGTGGTCCATCACCGAGACCAGTTGCACCAGCGGATGCTCGACCAGTTCGCGGAACACCTCCAGCGTCTGCGGATGGCTGACCTCACAACGCAGGTGCAGGCGATGGTCGGCGCGCGCGTCGCCGCTGGCGGCGGCCTCGCCGATGGCCTCGAGCATCTTCGGCAACTGCTGCATGCGCTTGCCCTTGGGGTTGACGTCGCCGATGGACAGCGCGTCGAACACCGTGGTGATCCCCGCGGCGACGATCTGCGCGTCGTGCGCCAGCACCGCCGAGGCCGACGGCCAGTCGACGCCGGGACGCGGGGTCATGTGCTTCTCCAGGTTGTCGGTGTGCAGCTCGACCAGGCCGGGCAGCAGGTAGTCGCCCCCCAGGTCCTCGGCCCCGGCCAGGTGACTGCGGCCTTCGTCGACCGCGGCGATCAGGCCGTCGCGCAGCAGCACGCTGCCGACGAAGACCCGCTCGGCGCTGACTACCCGGGCATTGCTGAGAACGCGTTCAGACGACATGGGCTTGCTCCTGGCGGGAAAGCTCCTGGCTCATGTCCAGGTAGCGGCTGGCCACCGCCTCGCGGGCGGCGCGGTCGTGGAAGATGCCGATCAAAGCGGCGCCGGCGCCCTTGGCTTCGCCGATCAGTTCCAGCACTACCTGGCGGTTGGCTTCGTCGAGGGACGCGGTCGGCTCGTCGAGCAGCAGGATCGGCCACTCGACCATGAAGCCGCGGGCAATGTTGACGCGTTGCTGCTCGCCGCCGGAAAAGGTGCCCGGCGCCAGTTGCCAGAGGCGTTCCGGGATGTTCAGCCGGGCCAGCAGGCTGCGCGCCCGCAGTTCGGCGCTGTCGCGGCTCCAGCCACGGGCCAGGGCCGGCTCCATGACCACGTCGAGGGTCGCCACCCGCGGGATCACCCGCAGGAACTGGCTGACGTAGCCGAGGGTCTGGCGGCGCACGGCGAGCACCTCGCGAGGCTCGGCGCCGACCAGTTCCAGCCAGTCGCCGGCGTGGCGCAGGCGGATGCTGCCGCCGGCCGGCAGGTAGTTGCCGTAGAGCGTGCGCAGCAGGGTGCTCTTGCCGGCGCCGGAGCGTCCGTGGAGCACCAGGCATTCGCCGCCGGCGACATTGAAGTTGAGCCCGCGCAGCACATTGAGCACTACGCCCTGTTGCTGGTGCAGGGTGAAGGTCTTGCTGAGGTCGCGGACCTCGATCAGGTTGTTCATCGCTACTTCTCCGGGCGCCCGTCGCGCGGACCGGCGCCGACGCTTTCGGCTCAGGGTTGCAGGACCGACGACACCAGCAATTGCGTGTACGGATGCTGCGGGTCGTCGAGAATCTGGTCGGTGAGACCGGCTTCCACCACCCGCGAACGGCGCATGACCATCAGGCGGTCGGCGAGCAGGCGCGCCACCGCCAGGTCGTGGGTGACGATCACCACCGCCAGGTCCAGCTCGCGCACCAGGCCGCGCAGCAGGTCGAGCAGGCGCGCCTGCACCGACACGTCGAGGCCGCCGGTGGGTTCGTCCATGAACACCAGGCGTGGCGCCGAGACCAGGTTGCGGGCGATCTGCAGGCGCTGCTGCATGCCGCCGGAAAAGGTTCGCGGCAGGTCGTCGATGCGCAGCGGATCGATCTCCACCTGTTCCAGCCAGTCCAACCCGGCCTGGCGCAGCCGACCGTAGTGGCGCACGCCCTGGGCCATCAGCCGTTCGCCGATGTTGGCGCCGGCGGACACGCCCATGCGCAGGCCGTCGCGCGGGTTCTGCTCGACGAAGCCCCACTCGGTGCGCAGCAGGGTGCGCCGCTCGGCTTCGCTGGCGGCGTAGAGGTCCAGCCAGCGGTCGCCGTCGTCGCGGTAGGCGACCGTGCCGGCGTCCGGCGGGCAGCGCCCGGAGAGCAGCGAGAGCAGGGTCGACTTGCCCGAGCCGGACTCGCCGACGATGCCCAGCACTTCGCCGGGGTAGAGATCGAAGTCGACCTCCTGGCAGCCCTTTTCCGGCCCGTACAGGCGGGTCAGGCCGCGCACCGAGAGCAGCGGCCGGTCGCGTGCGTCGAGGCTCGCATCGATGGATTCGCAGACCGCGTTCATTGCGCGTCCTCCCCTTCTTCCTGGCGGGCACGCCGCTGCGTGCAGTAATCGGTGTCGGAACAGACGAAGCGCTTGCCGCCACGGTCGTCGACGATCAGTTCGTCCAGGTAGGACTCGTGGCTGCCGCAGAAGGCGCAGCTTTCCTCCCAGCGCTGGACCTCGAAGGGGTGGTCCTCGAAATCCAGGCTCGCCACCCGGGTGAACGGCGGCACCGCGTACAGGCGCTTCTCGCGACCGGCGCCGAACAGCATCAGCGCCGGGTTCATGTCCAGCTTGGGGTTGTCGAACTTGGGAATCGGCGAGGGATCCATCACGTAGCGCTCGTCCACCGTCACCGGGTAGGCATAGCTGGTGGCGATGTGGCCGAAGGTGGCGATGTCCTCGTAGAGCTTCACGTGCATCACCCCATAGTCGTTGAGCGCATGCATGGTCCGGGTCTCCGCCTCGGAAGGCTCGATGAAGCGCAGCGGCTCGGGGATCGGCACCTGGTAGACCATGATCTGCTCGCCGCTCAGGGCGGTTTCCGGTATCCGGTGGCGGGTCTGGATCACCGTCGCCTCCGGGGTCCGTTCGGTGGTGGCGACCCCGGCGGTACGGGCAAAGAAACGCCGGATGGATACCGCGTTGGTGGTGTCGTCGGCGCCCTGGTCGATCACCTTGAGCACATCGTCGGCACCGAGGATGGCCGCGGTCACCTGCATGCCGCCGGTGCCCCAGCCGTAGGGCAGCGGCATCTCGCGGCCGCCGAAGGGCACCTGGTAGCCGGGGATCGCCACCGCCTTGAGCAGGCCGCGGCGGATCATGCGCTTGGTCTGCTCGTCGAGGTAGGCGAAGTTGTAGCCCTGCTCCGGCGCGGCGCTGGCTTGCGGGGAAAGGCTCATGCGCGCTTCTCCTGGACAGTGGGTTGCGCGGATTCGGCGACGCCGGGACGACGCAGCTTGCGAATCAGCTCCAGCTCGGACTGGAAATCGACGTAGTGCGGCAGCTTCAGGTGCGAGACGAAGCCACCGGCCTCGACGTTGTCGCAGTGCATCAGGACGAACTCTTCCTGCTGCGCCGGCGACACCACCTCCTCGCCGTATTCCTCGGCGCGCAGGGCGCGGTCGACCAGGGCCATGCCCATCGCCTTGCGCTCGGCGTAGCCGAAGGCCAGGCCGTAGCCACGGGTGAATTGCGGCAGCTCCTCGCGGGAACCGACGAACTGGTTGACCATCTCGCACTCGGTGACCTCGATCTCGCCCACCGGCACCGCGAAGCCCAGTTCCTCGGGCTCCAGCCAGACCTCGCAGGCGCCGATGCGGATCTCCCCGGCGAACGGATGGTTGCGGCCGTAGCCGCGCTGGGTCGAATAGCCCAGGGCGAGAAGGAAGCCCTCGTCGCCGCGTGCCAAGGCCTGCAGGCGCTGGGCGCGGCCGGTGGGGAAGTCGAGCGGCTCGCGGGTGATATCCGGCACCGCGCCGGGCAGTTCGTACTCCGGCGTCATCAGGCCTTCCCGGTCGAGCAGGCCGAGCACGCGCGGACAAGGCTCCAGGGACGCGCCCCGCTCCACTTCGGGGCCGGGGTAGTCGCCCTCGGCGAGCAGGCTGAAGTCGAGCAGGCGATGGGTATAGTCGAAGGTCGGACCGAGCAGTTGCCCGCCCGGCAGGTCCTTGTAGGTCGCCGAGATCCGTCGTTGCAGGCGCATCCCGGCGGTATCCAGCGGCAGGCTGGCGGCGAAGCGCGGCAGCGTGGTGCGGTAGGCGCGGAGAAGGAAGATCGCTTCCATCAGGTCGCCGGCCGCCTGCTTGATCGCCAGTGCCGCCAGTTGCTCGTCGTACAGCGAACCCTCGGTCATCACCCGCGACACGGCCAGCGGCATCTGCTGGCGGATCTGCTCCACCGACAGCTCCGGCAGCGCGGTATCGCCGCGGCGCTTGCGCGCCAGCAGGCGATGGGCGTTGTCGATGGCCTTCTCGCCACCCTTGACGGCTACGTACATCAGGCCACCTCCTCGACGGGTTCGCTGACCCGGGTACTGCGTGGCAGGCCGAGGATGCGCTCGCCGGCGGCGAAGAAGGCATCCAGGCCCCTGGGGAATTCGGTGCGTGCGGCGCGCTGCGCCCAGAACCCGGCGCTCACCGGCAACGCCACCTGGCGCACCTCGGCGATACCCGGTCCGCGCCACTCCAGCGAGTCGCCACCATCGAGGCCGGCGAGCTGGATCAGCAGGGTGCAGGACTGGTCCGGATAACGGTCGCTGCCGCTGTCGAAGCCGCTCAGGTCGTCCAGCTCGCCTTCGTCGAGCAAGGCGAACAGCGCCTGCTCGCGCTCGGCGACGATCGGGCAGCCGCAATGGAAGGCCAGGTTGGCGCGCAACGTCGGGCTGTCGAGACCCGGCGCCAGCCACAGCGGGGTGTCGGAGTCGAGGAAGCTCAGGCACAGCGCGTAGCTGGCCGGTTGCAACGCGGCCAGCGCCGGTGCGCGGTCGAGGTTGCGTACCAGCCCCGGTTCGGCGAGGGCCTTGAGCGCCGCGCGGAAACTCCGCTGGGCGTCCAGGACCGGGTCCTGGAACGCCGGTTGCAATAGCGCGGCGGTATCCGCCGGGCTGGGAAGCGAAGCGCTGGTCATCAATCTTCTCCTCGGACCAGGGTGAAGAACTCCACCTTGGTAGTGGCGATTTCCGCCTCCTGGGCGGCACGGCGCTCGGCCTGGGTACGGGCCAGCGGTTCGATCAGGCGCGCCTGCCAGGCCGCCGCATCGGCGCCCTGCAGGTGCGCGTCGGCCAGGGCGGCCAGTTCGGCGTGGCGCTTGTCGCGCCCGGCGACATAGCTGTAGCCGGTACGTCCGTCAGCGAGGCGGACCACGCAGCGGGTCACGGTCATCTCGCCGAGGTTGAACGGGCTGCCGGTGCCACCCATGCGTCCGCGCACCAGGGTCATGCCGGTCTCGGCGGCGCGCAGCAGGTGATAGTCGGCATCGCGCAGGGCGTCCGCATGGGCGTCCAGCTCCTCGCGACGGGCGCGGGCGAGCACGCCCATCCAGCGCTGTCGTGCGGCGATGGTGGGATCGGAATGCAAGGCGGTCATGGGCTTCTCCTAGGGGGCGACCTGGTACTGGAAGCGATCGGCGCGGCTGATCGACTGGGCCAGTTCCACCGGTTGGCCGGTACGGTCGCGGGACAGGGTGAGGACGGTGAGCAACGGCGCATGGCGGGGCATCAGCAGGCGCGCCGCCTCCTCGCGATTGGGCAGGCGCGCACCGATCAGGCTGTAGGTGCGGGTCAGCGGCAGGCCTTTGTCGGCCAGGTAGCGACGCAGCGAACCGCCCTGGTAGTCGGCGAGCAGCTCGCTGCGGGAAACGGCGTAGCAATGGCGGATCAGGCTCACTGGCTGGCCGTCGAGGTAACGCAGGGTGGTCAGTTCCAGCACCCGCCCGCCCTCGCCGATCCCCAGGTGGGTGGCCTCGGCGGCGCCGGCCGGACGCTGGCGCGCCTCCAGCAGCCGGGCCTCGACCCGGTGGCCCTGGGCCGAGAGCGACTCGGTGTAGGCGTTGGCGGCGCCCATCGGGTAGATCGTCGGCGCCTCCAGGACCTGGGTGCCCTTGCCCTGGCGCCGCAGCACGCGGCCTTCGAGCACCAGTTCGTCGAGCGCCCGGCGCAGGGTATGGCGGTTCACCGCGAAGCGCTGGGCCAGCTGGATCTCGCCGGGCAGGTAGTCGCCGGGGCGGTAGGCCAGCAGTTCCTGGCGCAGCCGTTCGGCCAGTTCGCGGTACAGCGGTTCGCTTTGTCTAGACAAGTGCATGGTTTGGAAAGGGCGCACCAGGCGCCCTCCTCGCGTCGTCAGATGAACAGCTTGCGCAGGCGTTGTGACAGAACGTCGATCAGGCTCACCACCACGATGATCACGATCAGCACGGCGCAGGTCTGGCCGAACTGGAAGCCGCGGATGGCCTCCCAGAGGATCACGCCGATGCCGCCGGCGCCGACCATCCCGACCACGGTGGCGGAACGCACGTTGGACTCGAAGCGGTACAGCGAATAGGAGATCCACAGCGGCAAGACCTGCGGGATGACCCCGAAGATGACCTCCTGCAGGGCGCTGGCACCGGTGGCGCGGACGCCTTCGACCGGACCGGGGTCGATCGCCTCGACCGCCTCGGCGAAGAGCTTGGCGAGCACCCCGGTGGTGCTGATGAACAGCGCCAGCACGCCGGCGAACGGGCCCAGGCCGACGGCGACCACGAAGAGCATGGCGAAGACCATCTCGTTGATCGAACGGCAGGCATCCATCACCCGCCGCACCGGCTGGTAGACCCACCAGGGCACGATGTTCTCGGAGGCCAGGATCGACAGCGGGATGGCGCAGACGATGGCCAGCACCGTGCCCCAGAGGGCGATCTGCACGGTGACCAGCATCTCGCTGAGGTAGAGCTTCCAGTTGCCGAAGTCCGGCGGGAAGAAGTCGGCGGCGAAGGTCGCCATGTTGCCGGCGTCGCGGAACAGCACGGCCGGGTTCATTTCCGCGCCCTTCCAGGACCAGGCGAGGATGGCGAGGAACAGGCCCCAGCCGACCAGGCGACCCCAGGATGGCTTGCCGGTGGCGGCCGCCGCGGCGGTGGTGCTCAGAGTGCTCATATCGGGAATCTCGACAGCGGTATTGGCGAATCGGGTGGGCGCGGCGCCGGCCGCGCCCGGGGTGGATCAGCCGGCGTTGGCGGCGGTCTTCTGCTCGCGCTCGGCCATGCGTTTCTCCAGCTTGGCCAGCTCCTCGTCGAGGGCCTTCAGCTTGGCGGCCTTCTCCTCGGCGCCGAGGTTGGCGTTGTTCGCCACGTCGGTGCGCTGCTTGAACAGCTCGAGCTGGCGGATCGGCAGCAACTGGTCGTCGTCGGAGGGCTGGAACTTCGACCATTGCAGGTCGGCGAGGACCTTCTTCTGCTCGGCGTTGGCGCCGTACTTGAAGAAGAAGTCGCGCAGCTTGTTCTTCTGCTCGTCGCTCAGGTTGTTGCGCCACACCAGCGGGTCGCCCGGGATCAGCGGCGACTTCCAGATCACCTTGAGCTGCCTGGCCTTCTCCGGCTGGGTCAATTCCAGGCGCTCCATGCCCTCGGTATTGAAGGTGGCGACGTCGACCTGCTTGTTGGCCACCGCCAGGGCGTTGACCTCATGGCTGGAGTTGAGGGTGCGCTTGAAGGCCTTGACCGGGTCGACGTTGTTCTTGGCGAACACGTAGTAGCCGGGCACCAGGTAGCCGGAGGTGGAGTTCGGATCGCCGTTGCCGAAGGTCAGGCTCTTGGCGTTCGCCAACATGTCCTCGACGCTGTCGATCTTGCTGTCCTTGTTGGCGATCAGCAGGCTCCAGTAGCCCGGCGCGCCGCTGGCGGCGACGGTCTGGGCGAAGATCTCGCCGTGGGCGCGATCCACCGCTTCCATGGCGGCCTTGTTGCCGTACCAGGCGATGTCGACCTTGTCGAAACGCATGCCCTGGATGATCCCGGCGTAGTCGGGGGCGAAGAAGGCCTTCACCTGGTAGCCGGTCTGCTGGCTCATGTCCTTGAGGAAGGGCTCCCAGATGCTCTTGAGGTTCTGCGACGACTCGGTGGAGATGATCCCGAAATTGATCACCGGCTGGTCGGCGTGCGCCATCCCGGCAAGGGAGCCGGCGAGCAGGGCGGAAGCCGCGAGCACACGACTGAAGCGTTTCAACATGGAGAGAACTCCTGGGCAGGGTTTGGCGGGTTTTTATGCGGTTCGAATGACGTCAGGCGCGCGCGAGGGTCAGTTCCCGCTGGCTCTCCGCCCCGCGCCGGGCACGGTCGGAAAACAGCAGCGGGGTATCCCCTTCGGCGCCGTAGAGTTCGTTGAGGAAGCCTTCGGAAAGGTGCTCGCTGCTGCCGTCGAAGAGGATCCGGCCGCCCTTCAGGGCCACCGCGCGCGGGCAATAGCGCAACGCGTAGTCGACCTGATGCAGGGTCACCACCACGGTCTTGCCGTCGTGGCGGTTGATGTCGGCGAGGATGTCCATCACCTTGCGCGCCGACTCCGGGTCGAGCGAGGCGATCGGTTCGTCGGCGAGAATCACCTCGGCCTTCTGGGTCAGGGCGCGGGCGATGGCTACGCGCTGCTGCTGGCCGCCGGAGAGGGTCGAGGCGCGCTGCCCGGCGAGATCGGCCAGGCCGACCCGCGCCAGCGCTTCCAGGGCCTGGCGCTTCTGCTCGGCGCTGAACAGCCCCAGCGAACCGCGCCAGCGCGGCATGCGACCGAGGAAGCCGAGCAGGACGTTGTCCAGCACGCTGAGGCGGTTGACCAGGTTGAACTGCTGGAAGATGTAGCCGATGTCGGCGCGCAGGCGGCGCACTTCGCCGCTCAGGCGACCGGACGCCTGCAGGCGGCGACCCAGCACGTCGATGCTGCCGCCGTTGTCGCGGTCGCAGCGGGCGAGCCCGGCGACGTGACGCAGGAGCGTGGATTTGCCGGAGCCGGATGCACCGATCAACGCCACCATCTCGCCCGCCTGGATCTCCAGCTTCAGGTTGAAAAGCGCCTGCTTGCGGGCAAAGGTCTTGTTCAGGCTGTCGACACAGATCACCGCGCTCATCGTTCTCCCCTCCAATCGGTTGCACGAAGACGCCAGCGGCGCCATCTGGTGTAGACCAAGATAGGAGGAGACTGTGTCAGACCGGTGAAGTGACGATGACAGTCGAGTGACAATCCATTGAACGACCGGTGGTCAGAAGGCCATCATCTAACCCCAGTAGAAAACTAGGCTTTTGTTGAATCGCTCGCATTTCAGATAGCTGGTACTGGCAAAACGCCGTCACGCAACGCACAATTGACGTCAACTAATTGTTGTTTCCGAAATAACAGACTGAACGGCTGGCGGAAATCGTGGTCATAGGCCCGAGAACAATGAACGCTTCCTCGGCACCGCTTTTCCCTGACTCTACAGGTTCAATGTATGCGCCCACTGAAACAGGCAACTCCTACCTACTCCAGCCGTACCGCTGACAAATTCGTCGTTCGTCTGCCCGAGGGCATGCGTGAGCAGATCGCAGAAGTCGCTCGCAGCCATCACCGCAGCATGAACTCCGAGATCATCGCCCGACTCGAGCAGAGCCTGCTCCAGGAAGGGGCGCTGCAAGACAATCTCGGTGTTCGCCTGGACAGCCCGGAACTCAGCCTGCACGAGCGCGAGCTGCTGCAGCGTTTCCGCCAGCTGACCCACCGTCAGCAGAACGCGCTGGTCGCCCTGATCGCACACGATGCGGAGCTGGCCCAGGCCTGAGCGCCGAAGCCCACGCGTAGCGCTTGAAATGGCCGGCATTCGCCGGCTTTTTCTTTATGGATGGCCCAACCATGGGCGAGTAACCGCAAGGCGGTTATCCGCCGGCCCCTGTAGCGGTGGCGTTATCCCTCCAACGCCACGAGGGAGAGCCGAATGAGCTATCGCCTGGCCGCCGATGCCCTGGTCTGGCTGCACCTGGGCTTCATCCTGTTCGTCCTGTTCGGCGGCCTGCTGCCGTTGCGTTGGCCACGCCTGGCCTGGCTGCACCTGCCGGCGGTGGCCTGGGGCTGCGCCGTTGAGTTCCTCGGCCTGCCCTGTCCGCTGACCCCGCTGGAGAATCGTCTGCGCCGGGCCGCCGGGGACGCCGGCTACAGCGGCGGCTTCGTCGAGCACTACCTGTTGCCGCTGATCTATCCCGCCGGCCTGACCCCGGCGGTGCAATGGATCCTTGGCGCCATCGTTCTGCTGGTCAACCTGATCGCCTACCTGTATCTGTGGCATCGCCGCAGTAGCCGCTGAGCCACGGATGCCACGTCATTCCGTATCTGGATAGTGCTGCGCCGGCAGCGAGGCGAATCGTAGGCTGATCTCCCCTGCCCAGCCCGGAGTGTTTCCCATGCATCCCTATTTCAGCCTCGCCGGCCGCGTCGCCCTGGTCACCGGCGGCAGCCGCGGCATCGGCCAGATGATCGCCCAGGGTCTTCTCGAAGCCGGCGCCCGCGTCTTCATCTGCGCACGTGACGCAGAGGCCTGCGCCGACACCGCCACACACCTCTCGGCCTACGGCGATTGCCAGGCGATCCCTGCCGACCTTTCCAGCGAAGCCGGTGCCCGGCGCCTGGCGCAGGCGCTCGGCGAACTCAGCGCGCGGCTGGATATCCTGGTGAACAACGCCGGCACCAGTTGGGGCGCAGCGCTGGAAAGCTATCCGGTGTCCGGCTGGGAAAAGGTCATGCAGCTCAATGTCACCTCGGTGTTTTCCTGCATCCAGCAACTGCTGCCGCTGCTGCGCCGCTCGGCCAGCGCGGAAAATCCGGCGCGGGTGATCAACATCGGCTCGGTGGCGGGCATCAGCGCCATGGGCGAACAGGCCTATGCCTACGGGCCGAGCAAGGCCGCGCTGCATCAACTGTCGCGGATGCTGGCGAAGGAACTGGTCGGCGAGCACATCAATGTCAACGTGATCGCTCCCGGACGCTTCCCGAGCCGCATGACCCGTCACATTGCCAATGACCCGCAGGCACTGGAAGCGGACAGCGCGTCGATTCCCATGGGCCGCTGGGGTCGCCCGGAGGAGATGGCGGCGCTGGCGATCAGCCTGGCCGGCACCGCCGGCGCCTACATGACCGGCAACGTGATCCCCATCGACGGCGGTTTTCATCTCTGAGCGCCGCCAATCCGGGTAACATGACGCCCCCGACCGCTCGCCTCGTCCCGCCATGACCCACAGCGTTTCTCCCATCGGCTACATCCGCTCCTGCTTCATGGAGAAGTTCGCCATCCCGCGCCAGCCGCTGCTCGCGCCGGCGGCGCGGGGGACCCTGGAACTGCTGCCGCCGTTCGACCAGGCGGAAGCGCTGGAGGGCCTGGAGCAGGTCAGCCATGTCTGGCTGCTGTTCCTCTTCCACCAGACCCTGGAAGACAAGCCGCGGCTGAAGGTGCGCCCGCCGCGCCTGGGCGGCAACCGCTCGCTGGGAGTCTTCGCCACCCGCGCCACCCATCGGCCGAACGGCATCGGCCAGTCGGTGGTGCGCCTGGAGGGCTTCGAAGCGGGGCGCCTGTGGCTGTCCGGGATCGACCTGCTCGACGGCACCCCGGTACTCGATATCAAGCCCTACGTACCCTACGCCGACGCCGTGGCCGACGCCCGCAACGGCATCGCCGACGCGCCGCCGCCGGGCATCGCCGTGGAGTGGAGCGAGCAGGCGCGGCGCCAGGCCCATGAGCACGGCCAGCGGTTGCGGCAGCCGGTGGCCGAGCTGATCGAGCAGTGCCTGGCCCAGGACCCGCGTCCGGCCTACCAGAAGCCGGAGCCCGGGCGCCGCTACGGGGTGCGCCTGTGGGACCTCGACGTGCATTGGCACTACCCGCGCCCGGACCTGATCCGCGTGCTGGACGTCGCCCGCGGCGACTGAACCTTCTCAGCGCAGCGGATTGAGCGCCAGCGCGTCGCTTTCGAAGACTTCCTGTTCGAGGATCAGCGGCTCGACCAACGGCCGGCTGTCGCGGAAATGCGCGGTGCGGGTGTGCGCCTCGTAGGCCGCGTCATCGCGATAGATCTCGTAGAGATAGACCAGGTCAGGGTCCTGTCGGTCGCGGGAAACGTCGAACACCAGGCAGCCGGGCTCGGTGGACACGGAAGCGGCGGCGTTGACCTGGATGGCATCGATGAAAGCCTCGGCGCAGCCGGGCCTGAGGCGGGTCTTGATAAAGATGCAGTACACGGAAACTTCCTTTTGTTTTAGATTTACAAAATTATTGTATACAAAAAAAGGAAGCAAGCCCATGTCCGACCGCCCTGCCCGCCCCTCCCGTCTCAACGGCCTGCGTCACCTCGCCCTGCTGGTGCCCAACCTGGAAGAATGCGAGCGCTTCTATGTCGACGTGCTGGGCATGGAAGTGCTGAACCGCGCCAACGAAGACCTGGTGTATCTCACCTGCGGCAACGACAACCTTTCCCTCGGCCGCGCCCACGCCGCCAGCAACGGCCTGCAGACCATGGATCACTACGGCTTCGTCGTCGACAGCGTGGAGGAACTGGAAGCCTGGTACCGTTACCTGAAGGCGCTGGGCGTGACCCTGCTCGACCAACCCTTCGACCACGGCGACGGCGCGCGCAGCTTCCACCTGCTCGACCCGGCGGGCAACAAGGTGCAGCCGCTGTACCATCCGGCGGTATCCGGGCAGCGCCTGGCCTGAGCCTCGGGCAGCCCTCTCCCCCTCTCCCTGAAGGGAGAGGGGCGACTCGGTACACTCAGTGCCAGCAACCTCGCTGGCTCCTCATCTCCACTTCTTGACTTTCATCAAGCGCGTTCCGCCCCCGCTCCTCCTAGCATCCGGCAACGGAAGCGATTCCACCGCCAGGCGCAGACCCCACCGCAGCGCGGCGTCCCTTTTTTCGCCGGTAGCCAGTAGTAGATGGAACCTATGCGCGCCCTTCGTTTTTCCGCCGGATCGTGGCGGTGTGTCTTCGCCTGGATGCTCCTGCTGGTCGGCCTCGCCGCCCAGGGTGCCGAACTCAGCGAGTTGGAGCGTCTGCGCATCGCCCAGGTATTCCCCGCGGTCGAGCGGATCGGCGACCCCGAAGGCGACTACGGCGTACGCCGCCTGAGCAAGGGCGAGGAAACCCTCGGCTACGCCTTCCAGACCCTCAGCGTCACCGACATCCCGGCCTACTCCGGCAAGCCGATCAACCTGCAGGTGATCCTTGATCCGCAGGCGGTTATCCGCGACGCCTACGTCCTCGAACACCACGAACCGATCCTGCTGATCGGCATCCCGGAAGAGAAGCTGCACGCCTTCAGCGCCAGGTACGACGGCGTGCGCGCCGACCAGCGGGTGGTGGTCGGCCGCTCCAGCGACCCGCAGGCGGTTACCGTCGACGCGGTGAGCGGCGCCACGGTGACGGTGATGGTGGTCAACGAGATCGTCATGCGCGCCGCGCATACGGTGGCGGTTGCCCTCGGCCTGATCGAGGACCGCGGCAATGTGCGGCCCAAGCCGGCGCAGGTGCGCCAGCAGCCGGCAGCGACGGCGAGCTGGAGCGAATTGCTCGGCAACGGCGCGATCCGCCGCCTGCAGTTGAGTCGCGGGCAGATCGACGACGCCTTCAAGGGCAGCGAGGCCGAAGGCATCGGCGAGGCCGACGCGGCGCACCGCGACGAGCCGTTCATCGATCTCTACAGCGCCCTGCTCAACCCTCCCGCGGTGGGCCGCAGCCTGCTCGGCGACAACCAGTACCGCGAACTGATGGCGTCGCTGAAGCCAGGCGAATACGCCTTCGTCGTGCTCGGCGACGGCGAGTATTCCTTCAAGGGTTCCGGCTACGTGCGCGGCGGCATCTTCGATCGGGTCCAACTGCGCCAGTTCGGCGACATCATCAGCTTCCGCGACCTCGACTACCAACGCCTGTCGGACGTCTACGCCGAAGGCATGCCGGAGTTCCGCGAGATGGCGATCTTCGTCGCCCGCGCCAGCCAGCGTTTCGATCCGGGCTCGCCCTGGACCCTGGAGTTACTCGTGCGGCGCCAGACTGGCCCGGTGGCGGGGGTATTCACCAGCTTCGAGCTGGCCTGCCAGACGCCCGAGGAATACCTGGAGCGGCCGCAGCCGACCGCGGAGGAACTGGCCGCCCTGGAAGAGGCTGCCCGGCCGCTGTGGCTGCGGGTCTGGTACCAGAAGAGTTTCCAGATCGGGGTCCTCTGTACCGCCCTCGTCCTGCTCCTGGCGATCCTCTTCCTCCAGGACCGCCTGGTGCGACGGCCGCGCCTGATGCAGCGACTGCGCACCGGCTACCTGGCGTTCACCCTGGTCTACCTGGGCTGGTACAGCCTCGGCCAGCTATCGGTGGTCAACGTGCTGACCTTCGTCCACGCGCTGTTCGAAGGCTTCCGCTGGGAGCTGTTCCTCAGCGACCCGCTGCTGTTCATCCTCTGGACCTTCACCGCAGCCAGCCTGCTGCTCTGGGGCCGCGGCGTGTTCTGCGGCTGGCTGTGCCCGTTCGGTGCGCTACAGGAACTGCTCAACGAACTCGCGCGCAAGCTCCGCGTGCCGCAGTTCCAGGTGCCGTTCGCCGTGCACGAGCGGCTCTGGGCGATCAAGTACATCATCCTGCTGGTGCTCTTCGGTCTCTCCCTGGAATCCCTGGCGCTGGCCGAGCAGGCCGCGGAGGTGGAGCCGTTCAAGACCGCCATCACCCTCGGCTTCGACCGCCAGTGGTGGTTCGTCGCCTACGCCGTCGCGCTGCTGGTGGTCAACCTGTTCACCCGCAAGGTCTATTGCCGCTACCTCTGCCCGCTGGGCGCGGCCCTGGCGATCCCGGCCAAGGCGCGCCTGTTCGACTGGCTCAAGCGCCGCGCGGAATGCGGCAAGCCGTGCCAGCTCTGTGCCCGCGAATGCGAGATCCAGGCGATCCATCCGGACGGCCGCATCGAGGCCAACGAATGCCACTACTGCCTCGACTGCCAGATGACCTACCACGACCAGGACAAGTGCCCGCCGCTGGTGAACAAGCGCAAGAAGCGCGCGAAGAGCGCGCCGGCGGACAACGCGCGAATACCCGCGGAGAACCTCTGACCTGGCTCCCTTTCCCCTGACTGCCCTTGAGGACGACACGAGATGAGCGACGACACGAAAAGCCCCCACGAAGAAACCCACGGCCTGAACCGCCGCGGCTTCCTCGGCGCCTCGGCGCTGACCGGAGCCGCCGCCCTGGTTGGCGCCAGCGCCCTGGGCAGCGCGGTGGTCGGCCGCGAGGCCCGGGCCGCGGGCAAGGGCGAGCGCAGCAAGGCCGAGGTCGCCCCCGGCGAACTGGATGAGTACTACGGGTTCTGGAGCGGCGGACATTCCGGCGAAGTACGCGTGCTCGGCGTGCCGTCGATGCGCGAGCTGATGCGCATACCGGTGTTCAACGTCGACTCGGCCACCGGCTGGGGCCTGACCAACGAGAGCAAGCGGGTCCTCGGCGACGGCGCACGTTTCCTCAACGGCGACTGCCACCATCCGCACATCTCGATGACCGACGGCAAGTACGACGGCAAGTACCTGTTCATCAACGACAAGGCCAACAGCCGGGTCGCGCGCATCCGCCTGGACGTCATGAAGTGCGACCGCATCGTCACCATTCCCAACGTCCAGGCGATCCACGGCCTGCGCCTGCAAAAGGTGCCGCATACCCGCTACGTGTTCTGCAACGCCGAGTTCATCATCCCCCATCCCAACGACGGCTCGACCTTCGACCTGTCCGGCGACAACGCCTTCACCCTGTACAACGCCATCGACGCCGAGACCATGGAAGTGGCCTGGCAGGTGATCGTCGACGGCAACCTCGACAACACCGACATGGACTACAGCGGCAGGTTCGCCGCCTCCACCTGCTACAACTCGGAGAAGGCCGTCGACCTCGGCGGCATGATGCGCAACGAGCGCGACTGGGTGGTGGTGTTCGACATCCCGCGCATCGAGGCCGAGATCAAGGCGAAGCGCTTCGTCACCCTCGGCGACTCGAAGGTGCCGGTGGTCGACGGCCGGCGCAAGGACGGCAAGGACAGCCCGGTGACCCGCTACATCCCGGTACCGAAGAATCCCCACGGGCTGAACACCTCGCCGGACGGCAAGTACTTCATCGCCAACGGCAAGCTCTCGCCGACCTGCACCATGATCGCCATCGAGCGCCTCGGCGACCTGTTCGCCGGCAAGCTGGCCGACCCGCGCGACGTGGTGGTGGGCGAGCCGGAACTGGGCCTCGGCCCGCTGCACACCACCTTCGATGGCCGAGGCAACGCCTACACCACGCTGTTCATCGACAGCCAGTTGGTGAAGTGGAACCTCGCCGACGCGGTGCGCGCCTACAAGGGCGAGAAGGTCGACTACATCCGCCAGAAGCTCGACGTGCAGTACCAGCCGGGGCACAACCACGCCACCCTGTGCGAGACCAGCGAAGCCGACGGCAAGTGGATCGTGGTGCTCAGCAAGTTCTCCAAGGACCGCTTCCTGCCCACCGGTCCGCTGCACCCGGAGAACGACCAGTTGATCGACATTTCCGGCGAGGAAATGAAGCTGGTCCACGACGGTCCGACCTTCGCCGAACCGCACGATTGCATCCTCGCCCGCCGCGACCAGATCAAGACCCGCAAGATCTGGGACCGCAAGGACCCGTTCTTCGCCGAGACGGTCAAGCGCGCGGAAAAGGACGGCATCGACCTGATGAAGGACAACAAGGTCATCCGCGAGGGCAACAAGGTCCGCGTCTACATGGTCTCGATGGCGCCCTCCTTCGGCCTCACCGAGTTCAAGGTGAAGCAGGGCGACGAAGTCACCGTGACCATCACCAACCTCGACGAGATCGAGGACGTGACCCACGGCTTCGTCATGGTCAACCACGGCGTCTGCATGGAGATCAGCCCGCAACAGACCTCGTCGATCACCTTCGTCGCCGATAAGCCCGGGGTGCACTGGTACTACTGCAGCTGGTTCTGCCACGCCCTGCACATGGAAATGTGCGGGCGGATGCTGGTGGAAAAGGCTTGATCCACTCAGCGCGGTCGATGGCCGGGCGCCGGGCGGGGCCGCTCCTCGCCCTGCTCCTGCTCGGCCTCGCCACGGCCCGCGCGGAGCCGGTCGACGGCCTGCCGCTGCGGGCCGACGGCGATGGCCGCTGGAGCCTGGCGGCGGGCCGCTACGCCGGCAACTTCGTCATCGACCGACCGCTGCACCTGCGCTGCGAGGCCGGCGCCGAACTGGACGGCGGCGGCCACGGCAGCCTGCTGACCCTGACCAGCCCCGGGATCACCGTCGAGGGCTGCCGGCTGCGCAACTGGGGGCGCAACCTGACCGAACTCGACGCCGCGATCTTCGTCGGCAAGGCCGCCAGCGGCGCCGTGATCCGCGGCAACGACCTGCGCGGCGCGGGCTTCGGCGTCTGGCTCGACGCCACGGCGGGCGCGCAGGTGCTCGACAACCGCATCGAGGGCGACGAAAGCGTGCGCTCCCAGGATCGCGGCAACGGCATCCACCTCTATGCGGTGAAGGACGCCCTGGTCCGCGGCAACCGGGTCAGCCACACCCGCGACGGGGTCTACATCGACACCTCCAACGACAGCAGCATCGAAGCCAACCGCTTCGAGGACCTGCGCTACGGCGTGCACTACATGTTCACCCACAACAGCCGGGTGACCGACAACCTGACCCGGCGCACCCGCACCGGCTACGCGCTGATGCAGAGCCGCAAGCTGACCGTGACCGGCAACCGCTCCATCGACGACGAGAACTACGGCATCCTGATGAACTACATCACCTACTCGACCCTGGCCGGCAACCGCGTCGAGGGCGTGCGCAGCGGCAGCACCGGTGACGCGATGATCTCCGGCGCCGAGGGCAAGGCGCTGTTCATCTACAACTCGCTGTTCAACCGCATCGAAGGCAACAGCTTCGCCGACAGCGCCCTGGGCATCCACCTCACCGCCGGCTCGGAGGACAATCGCATCGCCGGCAACGCCTTCATAGGCAACCGCCAGCAGGTCAAGTACGTCGCCAGCCGCGAGCAGGAGTGGTCCGCCGACGGCCGCGGCAACTACTGGAGCGACTACCTGGGCTGGGACCGCGACGACGACGGTCTTGGCGACGTCGCCTACGAGCCCAACGACAACGTCGACCGGCTGATCTGGCTGTACCCGCAGGTACGCCTGCTGTTGAACAGCCCGAGCATCGAGTTGTTGCGCTGGGTCCAGCGCGCCTTCCCGGTGGTGCGCTCGCCCGGCGTGCGCGACAGCCATCCGCTGATGCGGATGCCCGCCGCGGAGCCGAGGCCATGAGCCTGGTCGAGATCGACGGCGCGACCCTGCGCTACGGCGCCCTCACCGCCCTGAGCGGGCTCGACCTGCGCCTGGAGCCCGGCGAGGTGCTCGGCCTGCTCGGCCACAACGGCGCCGGCAAGACCACCACCATCAAGCTGGTCCTCGGCCTGTTGGCCCCCAGCGAAGGCCGCGTGCGGGTCCTCGGCCACGATGCAAGAAGCCTGGAGGCGCGCCGCCAGCTCGGCTACCTGCCGGAGAACGTGACCTTCTACCCGCAGCTCAGCGGCGCGGAAACCCTGCGCCACTTCGCCCGCCTCAAGGGCGTGGCGCCGGCCGAAGCCGCGCGCCTGCTGGAACAGGTCGGCCTCGGCCATGCCGCCAGGCGGCGCCTGAAAACCTACTCGAAGGGCATGCGCCAGCGCCTCGGCCTGGCCCAGGCGCTGCTCGGCGAACCGCGCCTGCTGCTGCTCGACGAACCGACGGTGGGCCTCGACCCGCTGGCCACCGTCGAGCTTTACCAATTGCTCGACCGCCTGCGCGGCCAGGGTACCGGGATCGTCCTCTGCTCCCATGTGCTGCCCGGCGTCGAGACGCACATCGACCGCGCCGCGATTCTCGCCGGCGGCCGCCTGCAAGTGGCCGGCAGCCTCGCCGAACTGCGCCGCAAGGCGGCTCTGCCGACCCGCGTGCGCCTGGCCAGCCCACATAACCCGCAGTGGCTCGAACGCTGGCACCGGGCCGGCCTGGCGGCGCGGAGACTGGACGGCCAGCGCATCGAGGTACTGCTGGACGATGCCGAGCGCGACGGCGTACTGGAAGCGCTGCTGGCCGCGCGCGAGTTCGAGCTGGAGATCCTGCCGCCGTCGCTGGAGGACCTCTATCGCCACCACATGTCCCCCGCCCCCGCCGGAGCCACGCCATGCCCGTAGTCTGGACCATCGCCCGCAAGGAACTGGCCGACGGCCTGCGCAATCGCTGGCTGCTGGCGATCAGCCTGCTGTTCGCCCTGCTCTCGGTGGGCATCGCCTGGTTCGGCGCCGCCGCGGCCGGCCAGGTCGGCTTCACCTCGGTGCCGGCGACGGTCGCCAGCCTGACCAGCCTGGCCACCTTCCTGATGCCGCTGATCGCCCTGCTGCTGGCCTACGACGCCATCGTCGGCGAGGAGGAAGGCGGCACCCTGCTGCTGCTCCTGACCTACCCGCTGGGGCGCGGCCAGTTGCTGCTCGGCAAGTTCCTCGGTCACGGCCTGATCCTCGCCCTGGCCACCCTGATCGGCTTCGGCAGCGCGGCGCTGGCGATCCTCGTGCTGGTGCCGGAGGTCGAGGCGGCCATCCTGCTGGGCGCCTTCGGCCGCTTCATGGGTTCCTCGCTGCTGCTCGGCTGCGTGTTCCTCGCCCTGGCCTACGCCCTGAGCAGCCGCGCCAGCGAGAAATCCAGCGCCGCTGGGCAGGCGCTCGGCCTGTGGTTCTTCTTCGTCCTGCTGTTCGACCTGGCCCTGCTGGCGATCCTGGTCCTCAGCCAGGGTCACCTGAGCCCGCGGCTGTTGCCCTGGCTGTTGCTGCTCAACCCGACCGATCTCTACCGGCTGATCAACCTGTCCGGCTTCGACGCAGCCGCCGCCGGCGGGGTGGTTCCCCTGGCCAGCGACCTGCCGGTGTCCGCCAGCGCCCTCTGGCTGGCCCTGGCCCTCTGGGCCTGCGCTGCCCTGGCGCTGGCCCACGGCCTGTTCCGCCGCCGCCCCATCTGACTCACGAGGTTCCGCCATGCAACGTCATACCCTCCCCCTGCGCCCTCTGCTCGGCACGCTCCTGCTCGGCCTGCTGCTGGCCGGCTGCGATGCGTCGCGGGACGACGCCACGGCACTCGGCCCGGTGCCGATCGCCAGCGGCGACGAATGCCACGTCTGCGGCATGCTCATCGAGGAAATGCCCGGTCCCAAAGGCGAGGCGGTGCTTCCCGGCGCGGTGCGCAAGTTCTGCTCCACCGCCGAACTGTTCGGCTGGTGGCTGCAACCGGAAAACCGCCAGGGCCAGGCGCGCCTGTATGTCCACGACATGAGCCAGGCCGACTGGCGGCACCCCGACGACGCCCGCCTGATCGACGCCACCCGCGCCTACTACGTGGTCGGCATCCAGCGGCCGGGCGGCATGGGCGCCACCCTCGCCTCGTTCGCCGACGAAGAGGCCGCGACGCGCCTGGCGGCCGAGGAAGGCGGCCGGGTACTGCGCTTCGACGAGATCGACCAGGCGGTGCTGCAAGGCGTGGGCGGCGACCACCCGCACCGGCACCCGGCGCACTGAGCGGGGGCCGGAAAGCAGAAAGCCCCTGCCGCGGATACGGCAGGGGCTTTCTTCGCCTGGCGCGACGAGGCGCGGCGGAGGCCTACTTCTCGACGAAGGCGCGCTCGATCAGGTAGTCGCCCGGCTCGCCCATGCGCGGCGAGATCTTCAGGCCGAAGCTGTCGAGCACGGCGCTGGTCTCTTCCAGCATGCTCGGGCTGCCGCAGATCATCGCACGGTCGTCCTGCGGATTCATCGGCGGCAGGCCGATGTCCTCGAACAGCTTGCCGCTGCGCATCAGGTCGGTCTGGCGGCCCTGGTTGCGGAACGGCTCGCGGGTCACCAGCGGGTAGTAGATCAGCTTCTCTTTCACCTGGTCGCCGAAGTACTCGTGTTCCGGTAGGACCTTGGTGATGAAGTCGGCGTAGGCCAGTTCGCTGACCCAGCGCACGCCGTGGACCAGGATCACCTTCTCGTAGCGCTCGTAGGTTTCCGGGTCCTGGATCACGCTGAGGAAGGGCGCCATGCCAGTGCCGGTGCTGAGCAGGTAGAGGTGCTTGCCGGGCAGCAGGTCGTCGTGCACCAGGGTGCCGGTCGGCTTGCGGCTGACCATCAGCTCGTCGCCTTCCTTCAGGTGTTGCAAGCGCGAGGTCAGCGGGCCGTCCGGGACCTTGATGCTGAAGAACTCCAGGTGCTCTTCGTAGTTCGGGCTGGCAATGCTGTAGGCGCGCATCAGCGGGCGACCGTCGACTTCCAGGCCGATCATCACGAACTGGCCGGTCTTGAAGCGCAGACCCGGGTTGCGGGTGGTCTTGAAGCTGAACAGGGTGTCGTTCCAGTGGTGCACGCTGAGAACGCGCTCGGTGTACAGATTGCTCATCAAAGACTCCTAGGAAAACGCGGGCGCACACCAACAGCAGCAGACGTGACGCAGTTGCGCGGCATTTTATCGGTTGCCAAAATATCCGCAAAATGAATTGTCTGGATAATGCTTATCCAGAATATGGATATGGGATAACACGATATCGGTCGGCCGCCGGCCGCCGAGGGCTCCCATCGCTCCCGCGGACGGGGCGCAAGGATAACCGAGCCAACCCCGCCGACGGAACGGCAAAATGTCGCGGGGCCTTTCGCTCTAGACGAGGAAGCCTGGATGAAATTCACCCTCCGCCAGCTCGAGGTGTTCGTCGCCGTGGCCCAGCAGGAGAGCGTCTCCCGTGCCGCCGAGGGGCTGTCGCTGTCGCAGTCGGCGACCAGCACCTCGCTCGGCGAGCTGGAGCGGCAGTTCGACTGCAAGCTGTTCGACCGCGCCGGCAAGCGCCTGACCCTCAATGCCCTCGGCCGCCAACTGCTGCCGCAGGCGGTGGCGCTGCTCGACCGCGGCGAGGAAATCGAGAACCTGCTCAACGGCAAGACCGCCTTCGGCTCCCTCGACCTCGGTGCCACCCTGACCATCGGCAACTACCTGGCCACGCTGCTGATCGGCGCTTTCATGCAGCGCCAGCCGGACTGCCGGGTGCGCCTGCACGTGCACAACACCGCCCAGGTGGTGCAGCAGGTCGCCCACTACGAGCTGGACCTGGGCCTGATCGAGGGCGACTGCCGGCATCCGGACATCGAGGTGCAACCCTGGATGGAGGACGAACTGGTGGTGTTCTGCGCCCCCCAGCATCCGCTGGCGCGGCGGGGCGGCGCCGATCTGGAACGGCTGACGCGGGAGGCCTGGATCCTCCGCGAGCAGGGCTCCGGCACCCGCCTGACCTTCGACCAGGCCATGCGTCATCACCCGCGGCCGCTGAACATCCGCCTGGAGCTGGAGCACACCGAGGCGATCAAGCGTGCCGTGGAGTCCGGCCTGGGCATCGGCTGCATTTCCCGCCTGGCCCTGCGCGACGCTTTCCGCCGCGGCAGCCTGGTGCCGGTGGAAACGCCCGGCCTGGACCTGCGCCGGCAGTTCTACTTCATCTGGCACAAGCAGAAGTACCAGACTGCGACCATGCGCGAGTTCCTCGACCTGTGCCGCAGCGAGACCGCCGGGATCAGCCGCAGCGACGAGATCGTGCTGCCGCTGATTCCCTGACTCAGTTGGCCAGGTACAGGTTGCCGTCGCGGTACTGGCGGTACGAGGTATAGGGCAGCGCGAGGGTGTCGATCACCCCGGACAGCGCGAAGTCGAGGGCCAGCACCTCGAGGATGCCGTCGGCTTGCGCCGGCGCCACCGGCGATCCGGTCTTCACGTTGAGCCGGCAGAAGGTGTAGCTGACCCCGCTGTACACCCGCGGCAGGCTGGTGCAGGCGGTCGCCTTCAGGCGCAGGTCGTGGGCGGCGCTGGCGTCATCGCGTACCAGCGTGTTGACGGAACCGCACCCGCCGAGCGTGGCGAGCCCCAGAAGCACCAGCAAAGAAAGCCCCGAACGAAACATTCCTTCATCTCCCTGTGCGAACGCCAGCCGAGTATGGCCGGCCTTGCGCCGCTTCACCAACCCTTGACGTTGTCCCAGCGCCAGTTGCGGTACTGGTACAGCAGCGTACCCAGCAACGCATAGGTGGCGGCCATGCCCAGCAGCACCAGGGCATGGTCGCTGACTTCGCGCAGCGGCAGGTCCATCTGGTTCATCTCGGCGATGGCGCGGATCGCCCAGGTCGAGGGGATCGCGTCGGCCAGCCAGCGTACCCAGTCCGGCATGGCCTGTTCCGGCCAGCTGTAGCCGGCCATGTAGAACAGCGGCAGGGTGATGAAGGTCATGGTCAGGTACACCGATTCCTCGGTGGGCAGCAGCTCGGCGATGAACTCGCTGAGGGCGATCACCGCGATCAGGAACGGCAGGACGATCCCCAGCAGCATGAAGAACGAGGCCGACTGGCGATAGCCCAGCAGGTGCGGCCAGATCACGTAGAAGAGCATCGCCAGCACGGTCCAGATCAGCAGTTGCGCGCTGTAGCGGCCGAAGCGGGTCGACAGCGGCTGGCGCATGTAGCGCGGGGTGCCGCCGCGCAGCATGATGTTGCCGCGGGTGCAGCCGAGCAGCAGGCTGTGTTGCAGGATCAGCGACAGCAGCCCCGGAAGAACGATCGCGGCGAAGCTGATGCCGGGGTTGAACAGGTCGGTCAATTGCCCTACCAGCGGGCTCAGCACCACCTGCGCCTGGGTCGCGGTGAAGCCTTCGCGTTCCAGCAGGGCAGCGTTGTAGCGGTTGGTCAGCGCGCTGTAGACCGCCGAGATGTCCTGCTGGATCTGGCCGTTGGCCATGCGGTTGGTGGCATCGCCGAAGTACGGGATCACCAGCGCCTCGCCGCGCAGCAGGCGCTTCTCGAAGTTCAGCGGGATCACGATGATCGCGTACAGCTCGCGCCAGGCCAGGTCGCGCTTGGCCTGCGGCAGGCTGTCGTAGCCGACCACGGCGACCTTCGGCGCCGAATCGAGCAGCCGGACCAGCTCGCGCGACACGTCGCTGTGGTCCTCGTCGACCACCGCCACCGGCAGGTCGAGGGCGGTGTGGTTCATGTACGGCAGCGAGGTGATGCACACCGAGGCCACGACCATCAGCCACATCGGCTTGGACAGCATGGCCTTCAGGGTTTCCCGGAGGATCTGCAGGTAGTTCTTCATATCGGGCTCAGGTCCAGGCGACTGCGCAGGCGCATCTTGGCGATCATGTAGGCGATCAGCGGGTACAGCGCCAGCTTGGCGCAGGTGTAGAGCGCCGAACTGGGCGGCGCCTGGCGCAGGAACTGGTCGAACAGGCCGTGCAGGGTGTGGGTCAGCGGCTCGGCCTCGGCGATCACCCGCGCCAGGGTCGGCATCGCCAATTCCGGGATCAGCACTCCCGAGTAGGTCTGGGCGACGCCGATCAGCATGCCCACCAGCGAATAGGCAGTGAAGCGGTTGGCGGTGAAGACGAACAGCACCAACCCGACGCTCTGCGCGGCAATCACGTAGAACAGCGTGATCATCAGCATCGCCAGCGGGCTGCCGTTGATGCGCGCGCCGGAGAACGCCACCAGCAGGAAGATTTCCAGCATCAGCAGCGCGGTGAACAGCAGCGTGTAGGGCGCCAGTTTGCCCACCAGGCGTACGCCGAGGGCCTTGGCCCGCAGGATGTGCGGCGAGGAGGCGCGCAGTTCCGGCGCCTCGCGGGCCAGCACATGGACCATGGTGACGATCACGAACAGCTGTAGCAGGTGCACGATGGCGGCGAACTGCTGGTAATAGATGTAGTTGCCGCTGGCATTGAACAGGCTGTCGTAGGACACGCTGATGCTCGCCAGGTGCGGCAGCGCCGCCGGCATCCCGGCGGCCAGGCGCGGACGCAATTCGCCGTTGAGGCTGGCGACCAGCGCCGAGAAGTCCTGGGTGGCGGCGTAGCCGGCCGAATACAGCAGCGCGTTGTAGTACAGCTCGGCCTTCGGCGCGCGCCCGCCGAGCACGTCGGCCTCGAAGTCCGGCGGGATGTAGAGCAAGGCGTAGGCATCGGCCCGACGGATCGCGTCGAGCCCCTCCTGGACGCCGGCGGGAACGGTGATCACCTGGGCGTGGGAGGTCGCGTCGAGTTCGCGGATCAACTTGCGCGACAGTTGGCTATGGTCCTTGTCGATCACCGCCAGCGGCATGTCCAGCAGGGTACCGGCCTGGTAGACGCCGCTGATCACGCCGAACAGCAGCAGCGGCCAGCACCAGCCGAGCCAGTGGATGGTCCAGCTGCGGCAGGCGATCCGCGTCTCGGTGTTGAACGCCTGGACGAAACGGCTGGCGTTGCGCTTCAGCGCGGCCCACGCCATCGCTCAGTTCGTCCAGCGCCACAGCGCGCTCATGCCCGGGCGCAGGCCGGGTGTCGGCTGCAACGGGTAGAAGCGGGTCTCGAAGGTCTTCAGGTCGAAATCGCCGGTGGCGCGGGTCGCGCGCCTGGTCGAGAAATCGCCCAGCGGGGCGATGTAGCGCAGCTCGGTCTCGACCTCGGCGCCGCCCAGGCCGGGCACCTGCATGACGATGCGGTCGCCCTTGCGCACCTTGGCCAGGATGTCCTCGCGCAGGTTGAAGACGAAGTAGCTGTCGTCCAGCCGCACCAGCGTCAGCAGCGGACTGTAGGCGTTGATCAGTTCGCCCTGTTCGGCGGGGATCGGCCCGACCTCGCCGTTGACCGGCGCGCGCACCTGCAGGTCGTCGATCTGCGCCTGTAGCTCGGCGATCTGCGCGTCGGCCCGGCGCACCGCGGCCTGCAACGCCTGGCGGCGCTCCTCGCGGTCGCCCTTGAGGCCTTCGTCGAGATTGGCCCGCGCCTCGGCGACGCGGTCGCGGGCGACATCGCGCTCACGCCGCGAGAGGTCGAACTGGGTCCGCGAGAGGAAGCCGCGCTCGACCATCTGCTGGTTGCGCTGGAAATCCGACTCGGCGTTGCGCAACTCGGCCTCGGCCTGTGCCAGGCTGGCCTTGAGCGCGCGGATGCTCTCCTCGCGGGTACCGTGGAGCGACTCATCGAGCTGCGCCTGGGCCTGGTTGCGCGCCGCGTGCAGGGCATCGAGCTGGGCTTCCAGCTCGGGGCTGTCGAGGCTGATCAGCAGGTCGCCCTGCTTCACCTCGTCGCCGCGCCGCACGTGCAGCACCTGGACCCGGCCCTTGGCCTTGGAGGAAACGATGACGTTGGTGGCGTCCGCCTCGCCCTGCAACAGCAGGGGCGGATTGTGCAGGCGCAGGTAGAGGGTGATGGCGACGATCGCGAGGATCAGCAACGGGGTAAAGAGTTTCCATCCCTTCATGGGGCAGGCTTCCTGAACACGACCGGGCGATGGTAGTACATTGCCAGGCCGTTGCGCTGGCCGGCGCGCCGGGCGGAAGCGCGCCGGAGACTGGCTCCGGCGCGGCGACGAATCAGGCTTCCCCTTCGGCGTCCTCGCTCGCCACCCGCCGCGCGGCGGCGCCGTCGGACTTCGCCGAAGGGAAGCGCGCCGAGGCGAAGCGCACCACCAGGATCGCCAGCGCCAGCAGGAGCAACGCCACCGAGACCAGGATGATGCCATCGTCCGGCGTATGGTTGTGCTGGATGTCGGCGATCATCAGGCGGGTCAGCGCGGTCATCGCCACATAGATCAGGAAGCGTACCGGCATGTGGTTGGTCTTAAAGTAGATACCGACCATCGCGCCCAGCTCGAGGTAGATGAACAGCAGGAGGATGTCATCGATCGACGCATGCCCCTTGTTCACCATCCCCAGGAAGGCCGCGCCCGCCGCCCAGAACACCGTGGCGCCGATGGCGAACAGGGCCAGGTAGTGGAACGCCTCCACCAGCAGGTTGCCGAGGCTCTCCGCCTGGTGGTGCATGCTTGCGCGCAGGCGCTCGGCCCAATTCTGTTTCATAGCTTCTCCCGACAAAGACGGCGGCCACCTGGCCCGAAGCGTGCAAGGCCCAGGCCAAGGCACGTGCGCAGATAGACGTCCGCACGTCGGCGCAGGGTACAGCCCGGCGGTGACAAAGAACTTTCCGGGCGGCACCCAGTCCCAACCAGCACGACAGCATTCAGGTGGTCCGCCATGACCGACAGCAGCCCTTTCCAGCTCCTCACCGAGGCCTTCCAGGCCGAGTACCGGGTCAACCTCAGCCTGGAGCGGCCGGACGGCAGCATCGTCCTCACCCTCTCCAACGAACGCGGGGTCGCCGCCAAGCGCCTGATCCGACCGGCGCAACTGCATGACCTGGAACAGTTGCAGCGGATGATCGAGAGCATCCGCTTCGGCATCGCCATCGAAAACGGCACCAGCGCGCCGCAACTGTTGCAGGAGATGACCCAAGGCAAGGCACGCTGGCCGATAGCTATCTGATGGCAGCGGCGACCTGCGCGCGTCCTTCGCCGGCGCCGAAATAGGCGGCCAGCACCGCCAGGTCGCGGTCTTCCAGCACCCCCGCCAGCTGGCGCAGGCGCAGCCAGGCGTTGAGGTAGGCGTAGCGCGCTTCCGCCAGGTCGCGGCGGGCGCCGTAGAACTGCTGTTCGGCGTCCAGCACGTCGCGATTGACCCGCTCCCCGCCGGCGACGCTGCGCCGCGTCGCCGTCACCTGTTCGCGCGCCGCCGCCACCGCCATCTCATAGGCACGCACCTTGGCCAGGCTGCTGGCGGTCAGGTCGAACTGGCTGTGCAGGTCATTGATCACACTGGCCACCTGGGCATCCAGCTCGGCCTGGGCCTGGGCGTACTTGTCGCCGGCCTGGCGGGTCGCCGCCGACACCCGCCCGCCCTCGAACAGCGGCAGGCTGAGACGCAGGCCGACACTGTCGGTGTCGTATTTCTGCTCGTAGGTGCTTTCCGAAGCCGAGTGCGTCTTGCTGCTGCTGGCGTAGAGGCTGAGCCTGGGCAGGTGGCCGGCACGATTGCGCTCCACCTCGTAGGCCGCCGCCTCCAGCGCATAGCGCTGGGCGCCCAGCTCGGCGCTGCGTTGCAGGGCCACCTGGCGCCAGCCCTCGAAGGTCGCCGGTTGCAGGCGCAACGCCGGGAAACGCTCGATGGGCGCGGCCAGTTCGCGATCCTCCAGTGCCTGCCCGAGCATCGCTTCCAGCGTACGCCGCGCCGCCGCCGCACGATCGCCGGCGGCGATCTCCTCGGCGCGGGTCAGGCTCAGCCGGGCGCGGGTCTCCAGCAGGTCGGTGCGGGTGCCCTCGCCTTCCTCGAAGGCACGCTGGTTGAACGCCAGCTGGGTTTCCAGGGCGCGCCGCTGGGCCTCGGCCAGGACCACCTGCTCGCGGGCGAACAGGGTTTCGCTGTAGGCGGCGAACAGGCGCACCGCCAGTTCCTGGCTGCGCCCGCGGAACTGTTCGTCGGCGAACAGCGCCTGGGCCTCGCCCTGGCGGTAGCGCGCGTAGGCCTCGTAGTCGAACAGCGGCTGCTCCAGGCTGAGGGTCGAGGCGTAGCTGCGATAGTCGCGCTCGACGCGGGCGTCGCCCTGGCTGACGGTGGAGTCGTTGCGCGCCTTGTTGTAGTCGTAGCGCAGGCTCGGCAGCAGGCCGGCACGGCCGATGGCGCGGTTTTCGCTGCCGGCGCGGCGCTCGTGGAGCGCCGCCTGGAAGGTCGGGTCGTGGCGCACCGCCAGTTGGTAGGCGTCCAGCAGGCCCAGCGCCTGGGCCGAGGAGGCCGAAAGCAGCGCGGAGGACAGCAGGCAGGCTCGCAGGCGATTCATTCTTCCCCCAGCGCCAGGTGGGTACGGTCGGCCAGCGGCTTGAACAGGTAGTTCAGCAGCGAGCGCTCGCCGCTGCGGACGAAGGCCTCCACCGGCATCCCCGGGCGGATCTCCAGGCCGGCCAGGCGACGTACGCCCTCCTCCCCTACGCGGATGCGCACCCGGTAGTACGGCGCCTCGCTGCGCTCGTCCAGCAGGCGGTCGGCCGAGACCAGGGTCACTTCGCCCTCCACCCGCGGCGTAGTGCTCTGGTTGAAGGCGCTGAACATCAGCTCCACCGGCAGGCCGACGCGGACCTTGTCGACCATCTCCACCGGCAGCCGAGCGTCCACCAGCAGCGGCTGGCGCTCCGGGAGGATTTCCATCAGTTGCTGGCCGGGCGCGATCACGCCGCCCTCGGTGAACACTTCCTGGCCGACCACCAGGCCGGCGACCGGCGCCCGTACCTCGCTGTTGGCCAGGTCGAAGCGCGCGCTGGCCAGGCGATTGCGCAACTCCTCGGCGCGCACCTGGGCGTCGGCCAGGCTGGCGCGCACCTCTTCCTGGAACTTCTCCCGCCGCTGGGCCATGCGCAGGCGCAGTTCGAGGATCTGCCGGCGGGTACTGCCGAGGCTGCCGAGGTCGCCGGCGATCTCGCCGTTGACCTGGGCCAGCAGGCGCTCGCTGTCGAGCAGGCGGTTGCGCGGCACGTAGCCCTCGCTGGCCAGTTGGCGCAGGCCGCGCAATTGTTCCTCGAGGGCGGCGCGCTGCTGCTCCTTGCTGCGCAGCGCGGCTTGCAGGCCGTCCAGTTGCGCCTGGCTGCCGGCGACCGTCTCGGCGAGACCATCGAGTTCCAGGCGCAGCGCCCGCCGACGGCTGTCGTGCAACTGCCGCTGCTGTTCCAGCAGGGTCGGCAGGCGCGGGTCGTCCAGCGCCAGCAGCTCGGCGGGAAACTCGATCCGCGCCTTTTCATCGCGCTCGGCGCTCAGCCGCGCCAGACTCGCCAGCGCCGCCAGGTACTGGGCGAACAGGCCATCGGCCTGGGCCCGGGCCTGGGTAGCGTCCATCTCCAGCAGCACCTGTCCTGCCTCCACCCGCTCGCCTTCGTGCACGCGGATGTGCCTGACCAGGCCACCGGTAGGGTGCTGCACGGCCTTGCGGCTACCGGCCACCATCACCGTGCCGGAGACCCCGACCCCCTTGTCCAGCGGGGCCAACCCGGCCCACAGGAGAAAGCCGACGAAGCCGAGCAGCACCAACCCCCAGCCGAGCCGGGAAAAACGCTTCTCGTCCAGTTCCAGCGCCGCGCCGCCGACTTCGCGCAACCGCGCCTGGCCGCTCATCGCGCCGCTCCTCCCGGCACACCGCCGACCGGCATCCCCGGTCCCGGCCGGTAGCCGAAACCGAACGCCGGCGTCGGCCGTGTCGGCGCCGGGGCCGCAGCGGCCGGCGGCGAGGCGCTGGCAAGCACCTCGGCGGTCGCGCCGAAACGCTGCAGGCGTCCGCCATGCAGCAACAACAGCTTGTCGGTCAGCGCCAGCACCGCCGGCTTGTGGGTGACCAGCACCAGGCTGCTGCCGTGCCGGCGCATCGCCGCGATGGCCTCGGCCAGGGCCGCCTCACCCGCCTCGTCGAGGCTGGCATTGGGTTCGTCGAGCACGATCAGCGCCGGTCGCCCGTACAGCGCGCGGGCCAGGCCGATGCGCTGGCGCTGGCCGCCGGAGAGTCCGGCGCCGCCGTCGCCAAGGCGCGTGTCGTAGCCCTGCGGCAGGCGCAGCACCAGGTCGTGCACGCCGGCCAGGCGCGCCGCCGCCACCACCTTCTCGGCATCCACCTCGGCGAAGCGCGCGATGTTCTCGGCGATGCTGCCGGCGAACAGTTGCACGTCCTGGGCCAGGTAGCCGATGTGCGGCCCCAGTGCCGCCGCGCTCCACTGCCGCAGGTCGGCGCCGTCCAGGCGCACCGCGCCGGACAGCGGCTGCCAGGCGCCCACCAGCAAACGCGCCAGGGTCGACTTGCCGGAACCGGACGGCCCGATCACGCCGAGCGCTTCGCCAGGCTCCAGGGCGAAACCGAGGTCCTGCAACAATGCCTGCTCGCGTCCCGGCGCGGCCGCGCAGAGCCGCTCGACGCGCAACGCGCCGCGCGGCGCCGGCAGCGGCATGCCCAGGGCAGCCGGCGGATTCTCCTCGAGCAGCCGCGCCAGCCGCTGGTAGGCCTGCCGCGCGCCGCTCCACTGGCGCCAGACCGCGATCAACTGGTCGATGGGGCTGAGCACGCGGCCCATCAGGATCGAGCCGGCGATCATCATCCCCGGGGTGATCAGGCCTTCCACCGCCAGCCAGGCGCCGAGGCCGAGCACCAGCGACTGCAAGGCCAGGCGCACGCCCTTGGAGGTCGCGCCGATCGCCGCGCTGCGCTCGCTGCCGAGGTTCTGCCGGGCAAGGAAGGCCTGGTGCTGGGCGAACCAGCGCGCACGCATGGCCGGCAACATGCCCATTGCCGCCAGGGTTTCCGCCTGGCGCAGGTTGGCCGAGGCCTGCTGGGTGGCGAGGATCGACAGTTGCCCGGCCTCGGCCAGCGGTTCGCGCGAGCGGCTTTCGTTGACCCAGGCGAGCAGCACCAGCAACAGCGCCCCAACCAGGGCGAGCAGGCCGAGCCAGGGGCTGAAGAGGAAGATCACCAGCAGGTAGAGCGGGAACCAGGGCGCGTCGAAGAAGGCGAACAGGGCGTTGCCGGTGAGGAACTGGCGCAGGTTGGTCAGGTCGTTCAGCGCCTGCCCGGCGGCCTGCTCGCCGCGCTCCAGGCTGGCGCGGAACGAGGCGTCGTAGATGCGCTGGTTGAGTTGCATGTCGAGCTGGCCGCCGAGGCGGATCACCACCAGGCTGCGCACCCACTCCAGGGCGCCGAGCAGCAGGTAGAGGCCGAGCACCATGAGGGTCAGCATCAGCAGGGTCATGTGGTTGCCGGAGCCGAGCACCCGATCGTAGACCTGCAGCATGTACAGCGACGGCGCCAGCATCAGCAGGTTGATCACCGCGGTGAACAGCGCGACGCTGCGCAGCGCCGGGCGGAAGCGGCCGAGGGTGGCGAGGATTTCATTGCGCGGCGAGGCCGGCCGGAGCTTCATCGGAGTCGGGTCCTGTGGGTGTCCGGGCCGCGAGCGGGCCCGGAGGACATTGCGGCAGTCTCCGCTTGCCGGGCACGGCCGGCGGAGGAACAATCCGGGGGCCGCCGTCGCCACGGGTGCGAAGCGCAGCGACGGCGGTTCGTGCGCCGGAGAGGAGCGCCAACTCCTCTCCGGCCTTTAGCGCAAGCAGTCCACGAACGCTATCGTGGACAGTTGCTCAGGCCGCCAGGGCCAGGTCGTGCGGCAGTTCCTGCACGCCGACCACGCCGATTTCCGCCGCTGCCGCAGCCGGGGTGGCATGGGCGACGCCGGCCGCGGCCAACTGGTCGAAGGTGGAGTTGATCGACAGGCTCGGGTCGACCGCTTTCAGCAGCGCGTCGATCTGCCCCTGCAGGGCGCTGCTGTCACCGCTCATCAAGCCGTAGACCACCTTGTGCACGGTGCCGTCGCGGCCCTGGGCGATCGGCGAATCCAGGCCCAGGTTGCTGAAGCTCACCTCCTGGCTGTCCAGGGCGTAGCCACCGCTGGAGGCGCCGCCGGTCAGGGTGTCGCCGAGGGCGATGCTGTCCAGCTTGCCCCACAGGGTGTGGCTGGGGTTGCTGAACAGGGTGTAGTGGAGGTCGCCGCCGGCGATGAAGGCCGCGTCGCTGGCGGTGCTCTTCAGCGCGTACTGGCTGCCGTCGAACGGACCGGGGTTGAAGCCGCCGGTATTGCTGCCGTCCACCACCTGGCCCGGACGATGGTTGACGTCGCCGAAGTAGGCCGACCAGTCCGCCAGGTAATCCGCTACGGTCCAGCCGCTGTAGGTGGTGCTGTAGGAAATCGAAATGCTCATGCCAAAACTCCAATTCAACGAGTGGTGAATGCCGGAGCGCACGGATGCCCGCTCCGGTTTTGCCCTTCACTGGGCAAAACGGGGATCAGAACTGGTATTCGAGGGTGCCTTGCAGGGTCCGCCCGCGACCGAGGGTGAAGGCCAGCACGTCGCCCAGCGGCACCAGGTAGGCGCGGTCGGTGACGTTCTCCATGGCCAGGCGCAGGGTCAGTTCGTCGCTCACCCGGTAGCTGCCGTACAGGTCGTAGACGGTGTATTCCTTCCAGTCCGCCGGGTACACGCCGGCCTGCGACACCGTGGCGCCGCCAGCCACCGAGTAGCCTTCGCTGTAGCGGGCACGGGCGCCGACGTCCAGCCTGCGGTCGAAGAAGCGCATGCCCAGGGTCAGCGAGCCGCGGTCCATCGGCATGTGTTCGGCGGAGCCGAGCACCGCGCTGCAATGGGTGGCGGCGTTGGCCTGCTCGTCCGGCCGCATGTCGATCACCGGCGGGCGGCGACCGCTGCCCTTCACCGTCTGGGTGACGCCGCCGAGCCAGGCGGTCTTCGAACAGAAGTCGTTGCTGCCGATCATGTGCGTGTAGGAGAGCTGCCCGTAGGCCAGCCCGGCATCGTAGTCGAGCTGGTACTCGACGCCACGGAAGCGCGTGCTGTCGAGGTTGTTGACGTAGGCGCTGTTGCCGATCCCGGCCATGCCGTAGCCCGGCGGCTGCATGCCCATGCCCATGAAGATGAAGTCGTCGACCCGGGTGTCGAAGTAGGCGACCTTCAGGCCCAGGCGGTCGTCGCTGAACCAGAGGTTCTCCTTCAGCACGTTGAAGCCGACTTCCCAGGCCTTCGAGCGCTCCGGACTGAGGAACGGATTGGGGTACATGTTTTCCGCGCCGCCGCCGTGGGGGCGGCCGGTGATCAGGCTCTCGGTCACCGCCGGCGGGCGCCAGCCCTTGCCGTAGGTGGCGAACAGCTGCAACCAGTCGACACCGGGCTTGACCGACAGGCCGAAGGTCGGCGAGAAGCGCCCCTCCTCGCGGTCGACGGCGTATTGCAGCGGCATGTCGGTCTGCCGGGTAGTGCCAAGGATGAAGGTGCGCGCGTTGAAGCCGGTGTCGCCGCGCAGGCGGTAGCGGTCGTAACGCAGCCCGGCGTTGAGGTTGAGCCAGTCGTCGTAGTCGTAGTCGAGACGGGCGAACAGGCTGCCGAGGGCGCGATCGCCCTTGGGGGTCATGCCTTCGGCCGCGGGGAAGTCGACCGCCGAGGTGCTCGCCCGCGGCTGGCTGGAGTCCGGCCGCACCTTGTCGTAGAAGAACTCCAGGCCATAGTTGGCGCGCAGCGTGGAGAGCTCGTCGAGAGCGAAGGTCGAGGTGTTCTGCGCCTGCGCGCCGTAGGTGTCGGTCTGGTAGGTGATCGAGTAGCCGGGGGTGATACCGCGTTGCAGGGTCTGCTGGCGGTTGCGGTTGTCGACGTAGTAGAGCTTGGCCTTGAAGTCCACCAAC
Source organism: Pseudomonas sp. HMSC067G02 (assembly GCF_001813485.1). Lineage (NCBI taxonomy): Bacteria > Pseudomonadati > Pseudomonadota > Gammaproteobacteria > Pseudomonadales > Pseudomonadaceae > Pseudomonas > Pseudomonas sp. HMSC067G02. Next base: position 48,273 of record NZ_KV812685.1, on the reverse strand, counting down.
GGGTTGTCCGGCGCGTAGCCGTAGTCGATGGCGAAGTTCTGCGCACGCACGTCGCTGCTGCCGAGCTTTTCCCAGAGCGCCTGGTTCTCGGTGTTGAGCATGTTGGCGTCGTCGTAGGACACCTGGGTGGTCAGGTAGCTGAACTGCAGGCGCTGGTCCTGCGGCAGGGCGACGCCAAGCTTGGCCAGTCGCGAGCGCATCACGTAGCCGGAGTAGGCCACCGGCGAATGCTTGACCCGCTGCCCGGCCTCGGGATTGAACCAGGCGCCGGTGCGCAGCTCACCGATGCTGCCCTTGGTCCCCGGGTCGTAGTCGCCCAGGTGGCGCTCGCTGGCGGCGACCAGCATGTCCCAGGCCTCGGTGCCGATGGCGAAGGCCGCGCTGCCGATGAAGTGGGTGCCGTTGGCGTCGCCGCCCAGGCCGCTGGTGAGGCGCACCCGGCCACCGACCTGCTTGCCCGGCTTGACCAGGTCGCGGGCCTCCAGGGTGCGGAAGTTGGCGATCCCGCCGATCACCCCGGCGCCGCCCATGGCCGAGCTGGCGCCCTTGTCGATGACCACCTCGCTGAGCAGCTCGGGATCGACGTAGAGCGTCCCGTTGCGCTGCTGGTGGCCGCTCTGCTGGTAGTTCTGGCGCATGCCGTCGACCGACATGTTGACCCGCCCGTAGTCCTGGATGCCACGGATGTTCACCGACAGGCCGGGGTCCTGCTGGCTCACCGAGGAGTACACCCCGGGGGTTTCCTCGAGCATGTCGGCGGCATGCCGCCGCGGGTTGCGCTCGATCTGCTCGCGGCCGATCACGCTGACCGAATGCGGCGTCTGGTAGACCCAGTCGTCCGGACGCGCGGCGGAGATCACCGAGGGCGACATCTGCACCAGGTCGTCCTGGCTGACGCGGATCAGGCTCAATTGGTCCTTGCCGGAGAAGCGGTATTCCACCGGGCTGCCCTGGAGCATCTGGCTCAGGCCGTCGGCCAGCACGTATTCGCCGTGCACCGCCGCGCTGCCGAGACCGGCGAAACGCTGGCTGTCGAAGAACACCTGGACCCCGGCCTGCTCGGCGAATCGCAGCAGGGCGCGGTTCAGCGGTTGTGCCGGGATGTCCAGCCGGACCCGGCGCAGCGCGGTCTGCTGCTGGCTCGCCGAGTCCGCCCCGTCTTGCGCATGCAGCGGTAGCGCGGCCGTTCCAAGCAGGACCAGGCCCAGCCCCAGGGCCAGTTGCGCCCCCTTGCGACCGCCTCGCACGGCACTCCATCCACGATGTTTCATGACAGCGCCTACACTCCATCGTTTTGTGTAATAAGAATCAGTCTCGTTAAGAGAACGATGGAGGCAGGGAAAGTCAGTAACGGAAATCGAGAAAATTTTTCGCCGGCGGGATCCACGGCTCGAAAATGCGCTTCCCGGCCCCTGCCGGAACAAGCGCGCGGGGCGACTGCCCGGCCCGTGGTCGAGGCTCTCGGAAGCGATCGCGCCGCTCAGTACAGCAGCGTCACTCCCGCCAGGCCCAGGCTGCGCACGCCCAGCTCATCGCTGATCGACTGCAACGAGGCCTCCAGGTCGGCGACCCGGAATACCCCGCTGACCCGCCGCTGCGCCAACGCACCGGGAGCCACCAGCAAATGCCCCGGCCGGTAGCGATTGAGGCGCGCCACCACCTCGCCCAGCGGCTGCTCGTCGAAGACCAGCAGGCCGCGCCGCCAACTGGTCAGGTCGTCGAGGCGACCGCCCAGCGGCGCCTCGACGCCGCCCTCCGCGCTGTAGCGCAGGCTCTCGCCCTCGCCCAGCTCGCGGCGCCCGACGGTCCCCGTGCGCGGATGCGCCAGGGCCACCGCGACGCGGTGTTCGAGCACCCCGACCTGGACGCTGCCGTCGTCGTTGCGGCTGACCAGGAACCGAGTGCCCAGCGCGCGAGTGCTGCCGCCGGCGCTTTCCACCACGAAGGGCCGGGTCTCCCGGCCCGCGCGTGGGGCGGCGCGGAAGATCGCGCTGCCTTCGAGCAGGCGCACCCGTCGCTCGCGGCTGTCGTAGGCGACATCGATGGCGCTCTGTGCGTCCAGCTCGACCTCGCTGCCATCCACCAGCCGCAGGATGCGCACCTCGCCCTTGCCAGTGGCGTGGTCGGCCAGCCAGCTCACGCCGGCGTCGCGTTCGTTCCAGGCGCTGCCCAGGGCCAGCAGCACCGCCGCCGCCGCGGCCCAGCCGCGCCAGCCCTTGCGCCGCCCCCCGGCGCGGCGCGGCGCGCTGGCGACCGGCGTCTGAACCATCGTCCGCGGTTCGGCCAGCGATCCCAGCTGTTTCCAGGTCCGTTGCGCCAGCGCCAGCGCGGCCGGGTGCCGGGGGTCGGCCGCCAGCCAGCCGTCCAGCGCTTCGCGCCGGGACCGGTCGAGGTCGCCGCCGTCCAGGCGGATCGCCCATTCGGCGGCCTGCTGGCGGATCTGCTGTTGTTCCTGGGGGCTGTTCACGTGCGGCTCTCGTTGGTCGTTATAGAGGTTCAGACGCGCGAACCGGCAAGACTCGGTAATCCATTCAGCGGGAATCCTCGAGTGCCTGCATCACATGGGCCAGGGCGCGGGCCAGGTGCTTCTGCACCGAGCTATCGGAGATTTCCAGGCGTCTCGCCACCTCGGCATGGGTCAGCCCCTCCAGACGGTTGAGGCGGAAGATCTCACGGGTGCGCGGCGGCAGTTCGGCGACTATCTCGCGCAGGCGGGCAAGCGCATCGGCATCCACCGCGGACTCCTCGGGGCCGGGCTGGTCGGCGACGAACCCGGCGAGGTCGTCGTTGGGGCGGGTCTCGGTGCGGCGCCGCCGTTCCTGCCGGTAATGGTCGATGGTGAGGTTGTGCGCGGTGCGGTAGAGATAGGCGTCGACATGCTCGATCGGCTCCTTGTGCCGCTGCTCGGCCAGGCGCAGGAAGCTTTCCTGCGCCAGGTCCGCCGCCAGGTGCGGATCGCGGGTCTTGCGCAACAGATACGACTGCAACTGCCGGGCATGCCTGAGAAACAGTGCCTTGAGATCCTGCTCCGCCAACGGCGCATCCACCCACGTCCTTTCAGAAGGGCAGCAGCATATTTTTTATGATAATGATTTTCAATCGTATTCTTGTGAGATGCCGGGCTCAGCCGAACACCGAGCCGCCGCCGAGGTAGGCCAGGCCCGCGCCAAAGGCCGCCAGCGCCAGCGGCGGGCGCATCGGCGCGTCGTTGATGGCGAAGGCCAGTTGCGCCAGCGGAAACAGCAGCAGGCAGAGCAATGCGCAGGGGATCGAACGGCGGCCGCCGCTGGCCACGGACCAGACGTAGCCGATGAGCAGGAGGGCGAAACCGAGGTCTTGCATGCCGGGCATCCTTGCGGGGCGGAAGGTATGCGCCGCGCAACGGGCGGCAGGCGCGCAACCTTAGCAGAAGCGCGGGAGCCGAGGAAAACCCGGCGCGGCCCGTGCCGCGCCGGGTTCGCTCAATTGCCGCTGCAACCGCTGCCCCAGGCCTTGTACTCGACGGTATGCCGCTCGCCCTGCGAGTCCTCGTAGACCAGGCGCGCCGGGACGATCCCACAGGCGCTCCACAGGTCGGTCTTGTAGATCACCCGGGCGATGTCCAGGCGCCCTTCCACGTAATGCTGGCGGAGCGATTTCGAGTCCGGGTTGGGTCCGTAGGGCTGCTGCTGCGCCTGGGCCAGCGGCGCCAGGCCGAGCAGCGCGACAAGTGCCAACGGGATCACTCTCATGAGGATGTCTCCTTGGTAGAACGTTCAGCCTGAAACTACGCTGCGGAGACTGTCAGGCTCATGAGCCCGGCGTGACATTTCTGTCAGACGACGACCGCCCCGGCAATGCGCCAGCAATCCTGGCGCTATCCACGGACGGCAAGACGCCATATACTGTATGGATAACCAGTCAAAGCAACCTTGCGACTCAGAAGGCACAGAGGTGATGAATGGCCGTCGAAGTGGTGTACCGCAGCAGCCGGGATCAGGAGCGTTTGTTCATGGACAAGGCTGAAGCCGATCGTTACGACAAGATGCTGGAGCTGGCGGAAACGCTGGCCGAGGTGCTGCAGAAGGCGGTGCCGTCGCTGAAGGAGGAACAGGTGGAAGAACTCGGCATCTTCATGGCGAAGAACCGCGACGCCTTCGCCCGCGCCTTCAAGAACCAGCCGGACGCCCTCAACGAACTGTTCGAGGAAAACGCCGCGGACGAATGAGCCGCCGCTGCAAGCAAAGCGCAAGGAGCCGAAACATGCCGCGACAACTTGCCGGCCTGCTGTGCGTCCTCCTCGGCCTCGCCGGCGCCCCTGCCCTCGCCTGCCCGTTCCGGGCCACGGACGCCGAGACACCGGCAGTCTCTGCCGGCGCCGCGCAGGTCCTGGCCCTGGGCGGCACCGGCAGGCTGCAACTCGACCTGCAACGGGCCCCCGCCACCCTGCTGCACAGCGGCGACCTGCTGATCGCCCGCTACGCCGAGGGTCACTACCTCGCCCACCGCCTGCTCGAAGGCAACGAGATGGGCGCGGACGAGGGCGAACGGCTCGACCTTCCGCGACAGGTTCGCCTGCTCTTCGGAGCCCTGCCGCTGGACGGCCTGCCCGACGCCGAGCGCGAGCGTCTCCAGGCGCAGCGCCAGGCCCTCGGCCTGTGCGACCGGCGCGCCAGCGCCAGCCGCTACCGCGTGGCCGGCACCGAGGTCTATCGCCTGCGCGGCAGCCAGGCCGGCAAGCCCTACCACGCGCTCTACCTGCTCGACGGTCCCCAGGTGCACTACCTCGACAGCTCCGGCAGCGACGCCTTCGTCGAACAACTGCTCGCCAGCCTGCGACGCCGCTGAGTCCGCGCGGCGCTTGTCCGACCCGCGCCCGGCTTGCCGGAAACCGGCGCTTGCCGTACAACGCCCGGCAGCCCCATCGACCAGGAAGGCCCCATGCCCGCTCTCCCCGCCTCCCCCGTCCGCTCCCGACGCTGGCGCCTGGACCGGCGCAGCCTGCTGCTGGCACTGCTGCTGTTCGGCCTGCTGGTCCTGCTCGCCACCCTGGGCCGGCATTGGGGCTGGATACGCAGCTTCGGCGGCGACCTGCTGGCGGTGGTCTGGCTCTACTACCTGATGGGCAGCGCGCTCAGGGCGCCGGCCGCCTGGCTGGCATCCGCCGCCTTTGCCGTCGGCGCGCTGCTGGAACTGGGCCAGTACCTGGCGGCGCAACTGCATTGGCAATTCTCCAGCCCCGTACTGCGCATCGTTCTCGGCAGCACCGCCGACGGCTTCGACCTGCTCGCCTATGCCCTCGGCGCGCTGCTGGCATGGTGGCTGGAGCGCCGGCGCTGATCAGCCGTCGGGCTGCTCCAGGGCGTTCACCAGTACCTTGAGGAAACGCGCCGCCTCGCCACCGGTGGCGGCGCGGTGATCGAAGGTCAGCGAGAGCGGCAGGATCGGGTGGATCGCCATCTCGCCGCGCCAGGCCACTACTTCGTCGCGGATGCCGCCGGCGCCGAGGATGGCCACCTGCGGCGGCACCACCACGGGGTTGGCGTAGCGGCCGAACAGGGTGCCGAAGTTGGATAGGGTCAGGGTCGCGCCGAGCATTTCCGCCGGCGGGATCGAGCGTGCCTGGACGTCTTCGCGCAGGCGCCGCATACCGGCGCGCAGGTCCTCCGCCGAACGCGCACCGACGTCGCGCAGCACCGGCACGAACAGGCCGTCCGGGGTGTCCACGGCGATCCCCAGGTCGAGCCGCTCATGCAGTTTCAGCGACAACGAGGCGCCATCGAACCAGGCGTTGAGGGTCGGCTCGGCGCGACAGGCCTCGGCCAGCGCCTGGGCCAGGCGGATCAACGGGTCGCGTGCGGTCTTCCAGCGATGCAGGTCGGCGTCGCCGTAGATCGTCACCGGCACCACCTCGGCATGCGAGCGCGCCATGTTCAGCGCCATGCTCCGCCGTACCCCGCGCAAGCGCTCGCCGCCGAAGCGTTCGCGGGCGCCCTGGGCGGCGGCCTCGACGTCGCCGCGGGTGATCAGGCCATCCGGGCCGGAGCCGCTCAGGCCGGCCAGCTCGACGCCCTGCTGGCGGGCGAACTGGCGCACCGCCGGGGTCGCGCGCGGTGCCAGGTGCTCGCGGGTGGATGGTGCGGCGCCGATGAAGAAACGGTCCTCCAGGGCGCTACCGCCGCCCTCCAGGCGCCCCACCACGGTACCGGCGTCCGCCTCCTCGCCCTCGAAGCCCACCAGCGGTTCGCCGACGTGGAGAATGTCGCCCTCGGCGCCGAACAGCTTGCCCACCACCCCGTCGTAGGGCGCGGGGATGTCCACCAGCGCCTTGGCGGTTTCCACCGAGACCAGGCGCTGGTCGGCGCACACGCTGTCGCCGGCCTTGACGTGCCATTCGACGATTTCCGCTTCCTGCAGGCCCTCGCCCAGGTCGGGCAGCTTGAAGTGCTTCATGGTCGTCTCCCCTCGGCTCAGGCGTAGCCGAGCACGGTGTCGCAGGCCGCCAGGATGTCCTCCACGGCGGGCATGTACAGCGCTTCCAGGCGGTACAGCGGCGGCGGGATATCGGCCGCGGCGACCCGCTGGATCGGCGCCCGCAGATCGAACAGGACGCGCTCGTAGAGGCTCGCGGCGATTTCCCCGCCGAGGCCGCCGCTCTTCGGCGCCTCATGGACGATCACGCAGCGACCGGTCTTGCGCACCGAAGCTTCGAGGGTGTCGAGGTCGAGCGGCTTGAGGCAGGCGACGTCGATCACTTCGGCCTCGATGCCGCGCTGCGCCAGGCGCTCGGCGGCCTGCAGGGTCTCGTGGACGCTGGCGCCCCAGCTGACCAGGGTCAGGTCGCCGCCTTCGCGGAGGGTGAAGCAACTGTCCAGCGGCAGGCGCCGGGCGTCGTCCGCCAGCGGCTGCGGGTTCATCCGGTAGAGCCGGGTCGGTTCGAGGAAGATCACCGGATCGGGATCGTCGATCGCCGCCAGGAGCAGGCCGTAGGCCCGCGCCGGCGACGACGGCACCAGTACGCGGACGCCGGGGATGTGCGCGAACATCGCCTCGGTCGCCTCGCTGTGGTGCTCCGGCGCGCGGATTCCCGCGCCCATCGGCGTGCGCAGCACCAACGGGCAGGCCAGGCGGCCGCGGGTGCGATTGCGCAGGCGGCTGGCATGGGACACCAGTTGCTCCATGGCGGCGTAGATGAAGCCCATGAACTGGATCTCCATCACCGGCTTCAGGCCCTGGGCGGCCATGCCGATGGACAGCCCGGCGATCATGTTCTCCGCCAGCGGCGTATCCAGCACCCGCTTGAAGCCGAAGCGCTCGCGCAGGCCGAGGGTGGCGCGAAACACCCCGCCGTTGACCCCGACGTCTTCGCCCAGCACCACCACCGCCTCGTCCTCGGCCATGGCCCGGTGCAACGCCAGGTTGACCGCCTCCAGAAGGGCCAGGCGTTTCGCTTCGCCGTTGCGCTCATTCATGTTCGGCCCCTCCCTGCCGCCGCGCGGCGCGTTCCAGCAATTGCTCGCGCTGCTCCTCCAGGGCCGCCGGCCAGCGCGCGTAGACATGCTCGAACAGTGCCTGCGGCGCCTGCGCGGCGAACGTCTCGAAACGCTCCACCGCCTCCTGCACCCGCGCCTGGCACTCGCCCACCAGCGCCTGCTCGCGCTCCTCGTCCCACTGGCCGCGGCCGGCGAGGAAGGCGCGCAGGCGCTTGATCGGCTCCTCGCGCCAGGCCTGGTTGACCTCCTCGGCGGAACGGTAGCGGCTGGCGTCGTCGGCCGTGGTGTGGTCGCACAGGCGATAGCTGATGCACTCCAGCAGGGTCGGCCCCTTGCCCTGGCGCGCGCGCTCCAGGGCCGCGCGGACGCGTTCGGCGACCGCCAGCACGTCGTTGCCGTCCACCTGTTCGCCGGGGAAGCCGGCACCCACCGCCTTCTCCGCCAGGGTCGGCGCGCCGCACTGGATGCGCCGCGGCACCGAGATCGCCCACTGGTTGTTGTTGACCACGAAGAGCACCGGCAACTGCCAGGCGCCCGCCACGTTCAGCGCCTCGAGGAAATCGCCCTTGCTGGTGGCGCCGTCGCCGCAGGTGGTCACCGCCACCCGGTGCTCGCCGCGGATGCGGAACGCCGAGGCGACCCCGCAGGCATGCAGGGCCTGGGTGGCGATCGGCACACAAATGGGAAAGTCCTGCGCCGCCAGCGGTTCGGCGTAGTCGCTGCCGCGCTCGTCGCCGCCCCAGTAGAGGAGGATGTCCTCCATGCGCACACCGCGCATCAATTGCACCGCGGTATCGCGGTAATAGGGCACCAGCACGTCTTCGGCGCGCATCTGGCTGCCGATGGCCACGCCGATGGCTTCCTGGCCGAGGGTTGGCGCATAGGTGCCGATCCGTCCGGTACGCTGGAGGGCCACCGCCTTCTGGTCGAACAGGCGGGTCAGGAGCATCTGCCGGTAGAGGCCGACCAGCGCATCGCTGTCGCCGGCCCAGGCGGGCAACTCGCCGAGGGGCCGACCGTCGCTGTCGAGGTAGCGGGTGAAAGGCGGGTCGATCCGGTTGTGAACCATCGCAAACCTCCTCCGCACGCCGGGTAGGCGTGCCGCTCAGGGTCGCGCCGCGGGTGGCGGCGTGCACGCGCGGCACCGCGGGGGTGGCCCGCACTGCCGCTGGCGAGGCCCGCTGGCGGCCTCGCCGGAAACGCCGGCCCGTCACTGCGGGCCGTAGAGAATCCGTTCCGCCAGACGGTCGGCGATCCGCGCCGGCGACTGGTGGTCGGCCTGGGCATGGGCATAGATCTCGGTGAGCCGCGCGGGAATCCGCGCCAGGTGCGCGGTGATGCTGTGCGGATCGGCGCCGCGGTGCTTGAGGGCGACGTAGATCAGGCCGCCGGAGTTGATCACGTAGTCCGGCGCATAGAGGATGCCGCGCGCCTCCAGCTCGTCGGCGACCTCCGGCCGCTCCAACTGGTTGTTCGCCGCCCCGGCCACCGCCGCGCAGCGCAACTGGCTGACGCTCTGGCTGGTGAGCACGCCGCCCAGCCCGCAGGGCGCGAGGATGTCGCATGGGGTGGAAAGCAATGCCTCCGGCGCCAGCGGATGGGCGCCGAGCTGCTCGACGGCCAGTTGCACCCGGCCGGGATCGAGGTCGCAGACCAGCAGCTCGGCGCCGACCGCCGCCAGTTGCTCGGCCAATGCGTAGCCGACGTGGCCGAGCCCCTGCACCGCGACCCGCAGGCCTTCCAGGTCGTCGCTGCCGAGGCGCGCCTGGGCGCTGGCGCGAATCCCGGCGAACACGCCGAGGGCGGTATGCGGCGAGGGGTCGCCGGCCTGGGTGGTGCTGGTGACGTGGCGGGTCTGCTGGGCGATGCAGTCCATGTCGGCGCTGGAGGTACCGCTGTCCACCGCAGTGATGTAGCGTCCGCCGAGGCTTTCGATGAAGCGCCCGAAGGCCTCGAACAGCGCGCCGCGATTGTCCAGGTGCGGCGGGCGGATGATCACCGCCTTGCCGCCGCCCTGCTCCAGCCCGGCCAGGGCCGCCTTGTAGCTCATGCCCTGGGCCAGGCGGATGGCGTCGCCGATGGCGGCTTCGTCGTTGGGGTAAGGCAGGTAGCGACAACCACCCAGTGCCGGGCCGAGTCGCGTGCTGTGGATGGCGATAATGGCCTTGAGTCCCGTGGCCGGGTCTTGGGCGAGGTGGAGACCCTCGAGCCGGGCCGCGTCCATCATGTCGAACATGCTGGGGCTCCCCTGCTTGCTGCTTGTTGTCCGGGCCGGGCCGTTGCCGCCCGGCACCTTCAGTATAGGCAGGCGTCGGCGAAACGCCCGCAAGGCCGACGACCAGGCGGCAGCGCTCGCCGAGCCGGGTACTGGACGAAGCTTCGGCGGACGGTTACAACCTTGGGGTCCGCCCGCTCGAAACCGGCCCCGGCGTGCTCCGAACGGCCCGTCCGCAGCGATCCAGGCGCACCAGGAGGAAAGCCATGGACCCGCGTCAAGCCTGCCTCGATTGTCTCGCCCAGGAACCGCCAGCGCTGTTCGAGGCGGCCCTGTGGATCGCCGCGGAGCACCTCCCGGCGTATTCGCCCGCCCACGCCCTGCGCGAGCTCGACGAACTCGTCCGGCAGATCGGCGCGAGCCTGGACGACCGCGCCTCGGCCAGCGAGCGCGCCCAGGGGTTGCTGCGGCGAATGAGCGAACAGGGTTTCTGCGAGGACGACGACTTCCCCCTGCAACCGCGCTCGGCCCTGCTTCCGCTGGTGCTGCAGCGGCGCCAGGGACAGCCGTTGTCGCTGGCGCTGGTGGCCATGGAACTGGCGCGGCGGCTGGACATTCCGCTGGTCGGAGTGAACTTCCCGGGACGCTTCCTGCTGCGCGTGCCGCAGGCCGACCATCTGCTCGACCCGGCCACCGGACGGCGCCTCTATCCCACCGACTGCCGCGAACTGCTGCTGCGCCTGCAGGGGCCGAAGAGCGAGCTGCAGGCCGCCTACCTGAAGCAGGCCTCTCCCGGGGAAATCCTCCAGCGTCTGTCGCGCAACCTGCGACAACTGCACAGCGCCGCCGGCGAGCCGCTGGCCGCGCTGAAGGATGCCCAGCGGGTGATCGAACTCGGCCCGGTGGGCGCCGCCGACCACGAGGCCCGCGCCGGCCTCTATCGGCAACTGGATTGCCCGCAGGCGGAACGCTACGACCTGGAACGCGCGCTCTTGCTCAGCGACGATCCCACCGAGCAACTGCGCCTCGGCCAGCGCCTGGGCGAACTCGCCCCGCCGACCGGCCGCGCCCTGCACTGAGGCCGCTCAGGCGAGCAGGCCGAGGGCCTTGGCCCGCGCCACCGCCTGGGTCCGGCGGGCCACCCCGAGCTTGCCGTTGATCCGCCGGGCGTGGGTCTTCACCGTGTGCAGGGAAATGAACAGTTGCTCGCCGATCTCCTGGTTGGAGCAGCCCTGGGCGATCAGGCCGAGCACCGCCAGTTCCCGGCAACTGAGCGGACTGAGCCCCTCCTCTTCTTCCCCCGGCAGGGCGGCGAACAGTTGCGGCTGGCGATCCCGCAGTCGCCGCTGCGGCAGTTGCAGGCCCAGCCGCTCCGCCAGTTCCAGGCCGCTGCGCAGGGTTTGCTGGGCCTGGGGCAATTGTCCGGAGAGGAACTGGCACTCGGCGATACCCATGCGCACTTCGCAGAGCAGCGTCTGCCGCCCCTGCGCCTCGAGAATGGCGAGCAGCCCGCGCAGCCGCGCTTCGGCGGCGGCAGCCTCACCGCTGTAGAGTTCGGCCAGCGCCAATTGGTGCTCTACCCGCGCTTCCAGCTCCGGTTCGGAGGGCGGCGACAGGCGCGCCCGTCCCGGCTGGAAGTAGGCGCGGACCCGCAGCAGGATCTCCCGCGCCTGCGCCGGCCGTCCCTGCTGCAGGGTCAGGGCGGAGCTGACCAGCAGTAGCGCGCCGCGATACAGCGGATCGGGGACATGGCGCTGCTGCATCAGCCGCTCGACCTCCAGCAGGCGGTTGAACGCCGCGTCCAGGTCGCCCTGCCCGGCTTCCAGCAAGGCCAGTCCCAGGTAGCCGTAGAGCGCCCAGGGATCGAGATTCTCCCGTGCCTGCTCCAGCCCCAGCCGATACCAGTGCCCGGCCTCGACCTCGCGGCCCTGCTGCAGGCACAGGCGCGCGCGGCGCAGGGCGATCCGGCCGAGCATCGGGCTGCCCTGCTGGCCGAGGTCCTCCAGGTAGCGCTGGGCGCGATCGAGGACGCCTTCCGCGCGCAGCAGTTCGCCGCGCTGCTCCAGCCACTGCGCCCGCTCCAGTTCGATCAACGCCTCGAAGATCAGGCTGTCGTGCTCGCGCGCCAGGCGCAAGGCATCGCGGCCGATCAACCGCGCCTGGTCCATCCGCCCCTCGATCATCGCCAGTTGCATCAGCGCCGAGCGGCAGATCAGTCCCTGCGACCAGGCATCCTCCGGCAGTTGCTCCAGCGCCTCGCGCAGGTAGTCGGCGGCGCCGCGCTCGCCGCGGCAGTGCAGGAGGATCCCGAACAAGCCCTGCCATTGCGCCAGCAGCACCCGCTGGCGGGACGCCGAGGGCATCGGCAGGAAGCGCGCCAACTGGCCGATGCAGTCCTCGGCTTCGGCCAGGCGTCCGGCGTAGAGCAGCGTCCAGGCATTCAGGATCACCAGGCGCGGCGTGCTGGCCAGCAGCGCCGCCGGCAGTTCGTCGCGCAGGGCCAGGACCATGCCGATGTTGTGGCCGTGCAGCAATTGCTCCTCGGTGAGCTTCTGCAACAATCCGGCGGCGGTTTCCGGTTCGTCGGCGGCCAGCGCCTGGTCGACCGCCTCGCGGGTCTCGCCGTGTTCGGCGAACCATTCGCAGGCTTCCCGGTGGAAGTCCCGCTGCGGGCGCTGCGGCGCTTCGCGCCAGGCCTCGCGGATCGCCGGCGGCAGGCTGTAGCGCTGGTTCGTATCGGCCAGCAGGGGGAAGCCCCGCGCCAACAGGTCGTCCAGCCCGTGGGGCAGTTCCTCGAACAGCCGGCGGAACAGCTCCGGACCGACTTGTGGCAGCCAGGCCAGGGCACGCGCGGCGTCGGCCAGCGGCGGCGGCAGCTCGTCGAGCAACTCGTGCTGGAGGTATTCCTGCAACAACGGTCCGGCCGTCTCTTCGCCGACCAGCAGGCGCAAGCGCAACGCGGCGCACCAACCGCCGCTGCGTTCCAGCAGTGCCCCGGCCGTAGCGGCATCGGCGCTGCGCCCGTGCAGGCGGAGCAGTTCGGCGACCTCGTCGGCATCGAACGCCAGCAGGCCGCCGTCGACCTCCAGCAACTCCCCTTCCAGCAGCAACCGCGCCAGGTTGCACTGCGGCCGCCGCCGGCTCGCCAGCCACCAGCCCACCCGTGGCGAGGCCGCGCTCAACAGGCGATCAAGGCAGGCGTCGAGGGCGGGGTCGGGGTGTCGTGGGTAATCGTCGAGCAGCAGCCACAGCGCGGAAGCGTTACGCAGCCGCCGGCACAGCTGCGCTTCGTCGCTGTCCTCGGCCAAGCCGAGGGCGCCGGCCAGACGGCGGCGGAAGGTCGCGGGGTCCAGCGCTTCCCCGCCCAGCGCCAGCCAGACCACCTGCACGCCAGGCGGCGCCCGCCGCGCGCATTCTCCGAGGAGGACGGTCTTGCCGCTGCCGGCGGGCGCGCAGAGCAGTCGCAGGCGGCATTCGCCGCGCAGCAGCGGCTGGTGCAAACGGGGCCGCGGCAGGTGCTGCGGCGGCAGCCGCGGCAAGGCGGCGGGCAGCTCGGTCGGCTCGGTCATGGCAGTGCTCTTGTTCTGTCGAAGCGCCTTGCCGGGAGCCTAGACCGCGCCTGCCCCGCTGCTGAACGATGATTGCGCCGGGTGATGGGCCGTCATAACGAACGAGCGCGTCGGCACAAGCCGCCACGCTCGTCGCGACTGGCCGGGACTCAGCGTACCCCGGCGTTGCGCAGGGCGGCCGGCGTGTAGTCGGCGGACGAGGCCTTGAAGCCGAACTCGTAGCCGCGCTTCTCCTCGTTGTTCATGCCCAGCGCCAGGTAGCGACCGGCGATCACGTCGTAGAGCGCCTCCAGGGTGTAGCCGGCGACCTTCTGGTCGTAGTGGTACTGCGCGTGGCCCTCGCCGACCCGCCAGAGCTGGCCGCGACCGTCGTAGTGGTCGACCAGGGCGATCTGCCAGCTGTCCTCGTCGATGTACATGTGGCGCTTGGCGTAGATGTGCCGCTCGCCCGGCTTCACCGTGCCGACCACTTCCCACACCCGGTGCAGCTCGTAGCGGGTCAGGTCCTGGTTGA